>CAIOLC010000175.1 GCA_903859055.1 uncultured Chlorobiaceae bacterium
CTGCATAAAGGCTTTTTTGCCTTGCAGGTGTAACGTCCATGCAGCAGCAGATAGTGATGAAAGGTGATAACCCAGGCTTCGGGAATGATTTTCATCAGCTCGACTTCGGTTTGCTCAACTTTTGTGGTTTTCACAAGGCCTATTCTGTTTGAGACCCGGTGCACATGGGTGTCTACAGGCATGACCGGCTGACCAAAAGCGTTACCAAGCACCACGTTGGCAGTTTTTCTTCCGACCCCGGGAAGATTTTCAAGTTCTCCCCTTGTCTCTGGTACCTCTCCCTGATAATGCTCCATCAGTAACCGGCTGACCTCAAGGATGTTTTTTGCCTTGTTGTTGAAGTAGTTGATTGAGCGCACAAAGTTTTTTACCTCATCGAGCGCCATCAGGCTCATACTCTCGGCATCAGGGGCGCGTCTGAAAAGCTCTTGAGTGATAACATTGACCTGTCTGTCTGTAGACTGCGCGGCCAGAATCGTCGCTATCAGCAACTGAAACGGGCTGTCGTAGTGCAACTCACTTTTTGGATTCGGATAGTTGACTCCCAGAAGCTCATTGAGTAATACAATTTTCTCAACCGGGGTCATGGCTCACTCCTGTTCACTCTTGACCTCTGTTTTTTCCGGCTCGCTCTCTGTTTTCTGCAGTTTGGCTACGGACTGATCGATAAGCCCTCTTCCGTTTTTATGGACTTTTCCCTCAGCTTTCAGGTCATTGAAAATGGCATCAAGAATTCCGTTGACAAACTTGCTGCTCTTGTCGGTGCTGTTGAATTTTTTGGCTATTTCTATAGCTTCGTTGATCGATACTTTCGGGGGAATATCCTCGCAATAGAGAATTTCGGTCAAGGCCATGCGGATGATGTTTTTGTCCATAATGGCAATACGGCTCATATCCCAGTTGAAGGTATGCTTGACGATATAGCGGTCAATCTCCTCCTTGTGCTCTTTGATACTGTTCAAAAGCAGATTGAAAAACTTCATGGCATTAGTATCTGCAAGGATCTCTTCGGTCAGCAGCCAGCCAGCCGCCGATTCAATGTCGGTATCCCGAATTTCAATAGTATAGAGTGCCTGTAAAATTTTCTCACGGATTTGACGTCTGTAGGTCTTCATTAAAAGAGCAGTTAATTGATTGAGGATTGGAGAATTTCATTGAGCACAACATCCGTTTGACTTAAATTTTCATACAGTACATGCGGATAATGTTGTTGAAGTTCCTCTCTTGAAAAGGTGCCGGTTGCTACAGCAATCGATTTTGCGTTCATAACTCTGGCGCACGCAATATCGTGTTCTGTATCGCCAATAATGATAATATCTTGTTCGACAAACTTGATGCCACTAAGCTGATATGCTTTCTCAACGGCGACTGGAGGGAGCTCGTTGCGATGGCGTCCATCATCGGCGAAAGCGCCGAAGGGGAAATAGTGGTTAATTGAGGGCAGAAGTAACTTGTGTCGTCCTGACTCTTCGAAATTTCCGGTCAAAAGCCCGAGCAGCAGCTCTGAATGGTTGGCAAGTGTATCAAGAAGATCACGCACCCCCGCCATCAGCACCACATCAGAGGGTTGTGTTCTTGTTTGTAACATCTCAATGTAGGTTTTTTTTGCCAGGCCAAATTTTTCAGCAATCTCTTTGCTCGAAAGGCCGGCGCTCTGCATGGTCTCATAAATAATGTTTGAGTCCATCTTTCCTGCAAAATTACAAACTCCAGCACTTCCTTCTGTGCCGTAAACCTCCCGAAGGGCATCGACCAGAACCGTGCGGTTGATGCTTCCCATGGTCAGTAATGTGCCATCAATATCAAATAACACCAGTTTTTTCAGCACAGCATCTCCTGGTATAGATTCAAAGCCTTATTTTTTCTAGTCGTACGGGTATCAGGCGTGATACTCCCTCCTCTTCCATGGTAACTCCGTAGAGTGCCTGGCACGATGCCATTGTTTTCTTGTTGTGCGTAACAATAATGAATTGAGTGTTATTCTCAAATTTTTTCAGGAGTTTAATAAAACGCGTGACATTGGCATCGTCAAGAGGAGCATCAACTTCGTCAAGAATACAGAATGGGCTTGGTTTTACCAGATAAATGGCAAAAAGGAGTGAAAGCGCCGTCAGTGCCTTTTCTCCACCGCTTAACTGTTCTATAGAGAGAGGTTTTTTGCCTTTTGGTTTGGCAATAATCTCAATATGGGCATCAAGAGGATCTTCACTGGCATGAATGAGCAGATCAACCTCATCTTCAGGGTCAAAGAGCTCCCTGAAAAGCGTAATAAAGTTTTTTCTCACTTCACGGAAGGTGGTTTCAAACTTTTGCAGGGCGGTTTTGTTGATCTCCTCAATGGTTGCACGAAGCTGCTGCTCAGCGTTGAGCAGATCAGTTTTCTGTTCCACCAGAAAATCGAGTCTCCCTTTTTCTCCCTCATACTCTTCAAGGGCAAGTTCATTGACCGCCCCAAATTGTTCGCGCTGTTGCATCAGTATTCCAAGCTGTTGCTGAGCACTCTCCCGATGGAATGATGGTTCAAGAGTAGGAGCTGCCAGAGTAGCAAGGTCGCACTGATGTTTTATCTGAACTTCGGTAAAGAGGCGGTCAAGCACTTGTTCGAGCTGAAGTCGTTCCTGGTTCAGTGCAGAGAGAAGCTGCTGGCTTATCTCATTTTTTCTGCGCAGATCTCTGAGTGTACTCTGGGCCGCATGGTGCTGTGCCTGCTCTTCGCGGTATGCGGACTCAAGCTCATTGAGCGTTTTCTGTTCACCAGCGGCTAGAAGAAGCAGCTCCTCGACTCTTGTTTTCATCTCTTCAGATACCTTTTGCCCTGTTGCTTCTCTCTTTTCTACAAGCTCTCCCTCTTTGGCCAGTCGTTTAATCTCTTCATGGAGTGTTCCAAGATTTCCGGTTGCGGCGGTGATGCTGATTTTGAGTTTTTCCAGATCAAGTAAAGCATCTTTATAGTGGCTTTGGTGCATCTGCACCTCTCGCCCAACTTGATGATGGCGCGCTTCAAGGGTGGTGAGACTCTCCTGCAAAAGCTGAATTTTTTCTCTGCAGGAGGAGCTCTTTGCTGCACTGCTGCTGATGGCTGGCAGGAGTTTCCCGATTTCTGTGTCACAGTTGTTTGCCTGGAGAAGCAGTGATGCGATCCCCTCTTTTGCCTGCGTTATCTCTGTGTTGATACCACTCTTTTCTGCATCCATTCGGGCGGCTCTTTTTTCAAGCGTTCCAAGCTCCGTGGTCAGGAGCTCAATCTCACGTCGCTGTTCAACGGTTTTGATTGAGGTAAGCTCTTTGTTCAGATGGTGCAGAGTCTCCTCCTCCCTTTTGATAGCAGTTTCCAGAGAGGATAGCTCCTTGTGCAGGTGATCCCGTTCATTTTTTTTCCCTAGCCGCAATCCTTCGCTGCTCTTTGAGCTGCCACCAAAAAGCAGCCCCTTTCCTGCAAATTTTTCCCCCTCGATGGTGACAAACGAGCAGTCAGGATAGTGTCGCGCAAGGCCTTCTGCGATACCAAGGTCATCAACAATGTAGCTTTGACCAATCAGCAGTTGAAGTGCGTTACGCAGTTCAGGAGGATGGTGTATAACAGCAAGAGTTTTTTTAGCCTCGCTGATGTCCGGGTAATTATTTTCGACGCTTGCTGTGACAAGCTCCAGGACAAGAAAATTGACTTTTCCTTTTTGGGAGCGCGTCAGTGAAGCGATTCCCTCTTTAGCCTCGTTCAGAGAGTGGCAGACATAATAGTTCATACTCTCACCCAGCGCGGCATTTACCGCCTTCCGGTACGAATTTTCAAGTGAGAGCAGATCCGACAGGCAGCCCAATCCCGGCTTTCCACCTCTCTGCTTTTCAAGAAATCCAATCCCCTCTGGCATTCCCTCAAAATTGTCGAGCACTGAGTTGGCAAGCAGAATCTGGTTGTGGAGCTTGTCGCGCACGGAGCGTTGCCGAAGGAGGGACTCCTTTTGTTCTTCGATCTGTCGTTTTATCTTATCCTGCTGTTGTTGTAATTCGGTTTCCTGTTTTTTTGCTTCAGCGATTCGTGACTTTTTGAGCATGAGCTCTTCCGAAACACCCTTTTCAGCACTGCTGAAGCTCTTTTGCGTCTCCAGAAGCGTCACTTTTTTTGTTTCAAGTTGTGTCGCTGTTGTTCGCAGGTACTCTTTTTTCGATTCAAGGCTCTGTTTGGTCAGGGCAAGATGGTTCGCAGTACTCTGCTCTTCAGCGCTGAGGCGGCGTTCAACTGCCATCTCATTTCTCTGTAGACCGAGCAGAGCGTTGAGCTGGTCGTGTTCAGTGACTACGCTTTGAAATGCTGCTCGCAGCGCATCACATCTCTTATCGCAAGGAGCTTTTTTTTGCCTCAGCTCATGTTCGAGCAGCTTCTGTTCTGCAATTTTCTGCTCTTTTCTGCTGATCATGGCTTTTATTCGAACGCTCTCTGCCGCAAGGTTTTTCTGGTGTTCTTCATGCTGTAGCAGCTCTTTTTCACAAGAGTGAATGAGCTTGTTGCTTTCGTTCAGCTTTTTTTGTTGCTCTGAGAGGGCGATCTCCTGCTGAAGCAACTGCAGCTCTCTCTCCTGGGCGACGCTGTCTTCCGTGGCAATTTTGGCAATATACTCCTGGTTCAGCAGCTCCTCTTCACTGATGCGTCGTTGTATCGGCTCCAGCCTTTCGCGCAGCTCTTCCATGGAGAGCCAGGAGAGAGCGAGATCCATTCCCCGAATCTTGTTTTTCAGCTCCTTCAGCTTCTCAGCTTTTCTTACTTGCAGCCTCAGACTTTTCACTTTTTTTTCAACTTCGGCAACCACATCATCAACACGTGCCAGATCCAGAGAGGTGCTCTCCAGCAGTTTGAAGGCCTGTTTTCTCCTCTGTTTATAACGATTTATGCCAGCCGCCTCTTCAAAAAGCTTCAGTCGCTCTTCGCTTTTATTACTGATAATCTCTTCAATCATCTTGAGTTCAATCACCGAGTAGGCATCGCTGCCCATGCCGGTATCAGTAAAGAGATCAAGGATATCCTTTAATCGGCAAGGTACCTGATTCAGGAGAAACTCGCTTTCACCGTTGCGGTAGATACGGCGTGTGACGGTCACCTCCGTATATTCTATTGGAAGGACGTTTCGTGTATTCTCTATTGTCAGGGAGACTTCGGCAAGACTGAGCGGTTTGAGATTTTTGGAGCCGTTGAAGATAATGTTTTCCATCTTCGTCGACCGGAGCAGTGAAGATTTCTGCTCGCCGAGTACCCATCGCATGGCATCAACCACATTGGTCTTGCCGCACCCGTTCGGACCGACGATTGCGGTCAAACCCTTGTCAAATTTTATTCTGACTTTCTGTGCAAAGCTTTTGAACCCAAAAAGCTCAATTTTTGAAAGATACATCTGAATGGTGAGAATTTGATGGGCTCAAGGCTCTGATGTTTTCAACGATCTTCATACTCTGCACTGCTTCCAGGACATCATGGACTCGCACAATGGAGGCTCCCTGCATCAAGGCAACGGTTTCTGCAGCAAGAGTGGCAGCAAATCTTTCTGCAGGCGGGAGCGTCTCCTTCCCGTGGGGAGTAATGGCATATCCCAGAAAGGATTTTCTTGATACACCTGCCAGAATCGGTCTTTCCAGTTGGAGAAATGAGCCAAGGTGTCCTAAAAGCCGGAAGTTTTCCGCAATACTCTTTCCGAATCCGAAGCCAGGATCAATGATGATGTTGTGGACAGAATGCTGTTCAGCAATCGCGATGGAGCTAGCCAGAAAGTTACTCACCCTCGTTATAATATCATCTTTTCCCGAATTTGTTCCCATGCTCCATTGCATTAATTCGGGAATCACGGGTGTGTGCATCAGAACAACTGCTGCCTTATATTTTTTGCAGATCAATGGTAAGGCAGGGTCAAAGGTAAAACCGGAAATATCGTTGACGATATCAGCACCAGCTTTCAAGGCCTGTTCAGCAACCTCTGCCTTGTAGGTATCAACTGAAATCATCACGTTGCTCAGCTTCCGCAGACGTGCAATAAGCGGCACCGTGCGTTGTATCTCTTCTGTTGCTGAAATTTTATCGGCACCTGGCCGGGAAGATTCACCACCAATGTCGATGATCGCCGCGCCATCACGAACCATCGCAAGCGCCTGATCTACCGCCCGATCAAGATCGATACCACCACAATCATCCTGCAATACGCCTCCATCATGGAATGAGTCGGGGGTTGTATTCAGGATACCCATGATTGCAGCCCCTTTTCCAAGGTCAAGAGCTCTGTCGGCAGAATTGATCTGGAAGTGTGTGTTTCTCTTTTGCCTGCTCTTCATAAGCACTTCCGTCACGTCATGTTAATCCAAAGGGAACGGGTGTAAAGGTCACGCAAAAGATCGCGAGAGTTACCCATCCCGAGATTTTTCTTGGAGTATTGAGCGGAGAGTCACCTCCTGTTGGTGGATGACTTAATCCAACCAGACGAAACAGGATAAAAGCCCAGAGCATCCAGCCCACCCATGACCATTGTAACATGACCGGCGGGATCAGTGACACCGCTTCTGGTTTGAGCAGCGCAAGCACAAGCTCCAGTAAAGCTGGAAGCCCGAGAAGAGTGATAAACAGCAGAAATGTTCTTGCGGCTATGGTGTGTCCTTTTTTGCCAAACATGGCATACGTGAGATGTCCTCCATCAAGCTGGCCGACGGGGAGCAGATTCAAGGCAGTGACAAGTGAGCCAAGCCATCCAGTAAAAAGAAAGGGATAGTGGTACATCTCGGTCATTGGGGGGAGGTTTTTGGGAGCGATGAGATGTTCCAGTGCAAGCCAGAGCAGATTTTTTCCCAGAATCAGGGAACCAGATGGTGCTGGTGTTTGTAATCCACCTTTTGCCAGATACTCAGGATGAAGAGTTATGATAAAGTCGGCAGGGGGAAGATGGAGAAACCCGTACAGCAGCAGCCCGGTGCATACAATAAATCCACTTGCCGGTCCGAAGATACCGATGTCGAAAAGGGCGTTTGTTCCTGAAATTCTCTCTTTCACCGTTATCACGGCCCCCATTGTTCCCAGACTCAGAAGTGAGGGGAGCAGTGGCATTGGCAGATAATAGGGAAGTGTTGCTCTGACACGATGGTGCATGCAGGCAAAAAAATGGCCGAACTCATGAACGGTTAAAAAAAGCAGCAGCGAGGCTGAGTAGGGAATGCCGATACTCAAGTCTTTCAACATGCGTGAAAGAGTGCCAAAACGTACCGGATGGCCACCCCAGAATGCCCCTGCCCACAGGGTTGTCAGCACAGTCAGGAGGAAGAGAGCCAGATGAAGCGGGTAGTTCTGGTTGGCAAAAATTGCGCGCTTTGGAGAACTCAAAAAACTCATGACATTATTGCTGAAACTTTTTCCAGACAGCCTTGATCAAATGCCGCCCAGCTCAATTGCCGGGCGGCACTGTTCTGTTAATCCTTGTCTTTATCCTTGTCCTTGCCTTTTCCAGAGCTTTTTTTATCACCAAATGTAGCCACCAGTCCCTTGACCAGCTCCTCCTTCTCTGTCGCATTCAGTTTGGCATCCGGATGAGCCGGGAGGTAGATAAATGCAGGCATCTTTCCCTCTCTTACCTCACGAGCAGCTTTATCGCCTTCATTTTCCTCAGGTCGTCCCCATTCAGAGACGTTGAATGCATCCCGTCCAAACGAGACATCAACCTGTGTCAGCCAGGAGGCCGGAGCGATAGAGCTGTACCAGGGCCATACAGTATTGTTTGAATGGCAGTCCTTGCAGGAGCGGTTAAAAAGCTCCTTGGTTCGAGGAGAATCCCACTGGGGTTCTCCTGTGACCGGCGGGTTTTTATGGTCTCGGCCATAAGGGATGAGTTGAATAGCAGCAAAAAGAATTACTGCTCCGGCTAATAATTTTAAAGGTTTCATTGGTAGGAACTCCGTTTTTTGATGTTGTGAGGTTACAAGGTCATGAAAAATAGTTGGTGAACGTTCACACAAACACCCCGCATGAGAGGCGGGGTGTTTGATCTTTTACAGATACTGTCGGACATTTCAGGATAAAGCAAATACCTCAGGCCACAGCCAACGCCTGTTGCACCTTTTGTGCCGCATCGCGCAACCCTTTTGCAGCGATGAGATTTAATCCTGATTCATCCAGCATTTTTTGTGCTATTGGAGCATTGGTACCCTCAAGTCTCACAATAACGGGCATGTGAAGGTCAATCTTTTTTGCAGCTTCAATAATCCCTGCCGCGACACGGTCGCAACGCACAATACCTCCAAAAATATTGACCAGAATTGCCCTGACGTTTTTGTCTCCCATGATAATCTTGAAACCCTCCTCTACGGTCTGTGGGCTTGCGGTGCCACCAACATCAAGGAAGTTGGCTGGTTTTCCCCCGGCAAGCTGGATCATGTCCATGGTACCCATAGCCAGACCGGCACCGTTGACCATACATCCTACATTGCCGTCAAGACGGATATAGTTCAGATTGGATTTCGATGCTTCAACCTCAAAAGGATCCTCTTCATGGGTGTCGCGGAGCTCAAGAAAATCCTTGTGGCGATAGAGAGCATTGTCATCAAAATTGATTTTTGCATCCAGCGCAAGCACTTTTCCCTCTTTGGTGATCACCAGCGGGTTGATTTCTGCAAGGGATGCATCAATAGAGGTGTATGCCTTGTACAGAGAGGTAATGAAATTGACAGCATTTCTGAATTGATCACCTTCAAGCTGAAGGAAAAATGCGGCTTCACGAGCCTGGAAACCCTGAATGCCAAAAAGAGGGTCAATTTGAATCTTGAGAAGTCTTTCCGGTCTCTCTTCGGCGACCTTCTCAATCTCCATGCCACCTTCAGTGGAGACCATCAGCACATTCTGTGAAGTGGAGCGATCAAGAGTGATACCGAGATAAAACTCTTTTTCAATATTCATACCCTCTTCAACCAGCAAACGCCTTACCTCTTTGCCTTCGGGACCAGTCTGGTGAGTGACGAGAGTCAAGCCAATCATTGCCGAAGCAATCTCAAAAGCCTCGACAGGAGATTTTGCGAGTTTAACGCCACCAGCCTTGCCTCGGCCACCAGCATGAATCTGTGCTTTAACAACCACGACAGGAGAACCAGTCTCCTCAAAAAGCTGTTCTGCCGCCTGTTTGGCTTCATCAGGAGAATGGGCCACAATTCCTTTCGGCACGGCAACCCCGAATTTTCTCAGGATATCCTTGCCTTGATATTCATGAATGTTCATATTATTGGGTCTTGGGTTACTGACGACACTTTGCACATATCATGCAGGAAAAATAAGGATTGCGCAATGAGGACAGTATAACGAAAATTACAATTACAGTACAACCTCCGGCAACCAATTCCTCTCTTTTTTGGGAAATAGTTGTCATCTCAGGCTATGATTTGATTTCAATGCAGCATATTGCTACTATTGGTATTGTAAGTGTCGTAAGTGCTGGAGCTGATCATCAGAATGTTTGATCAGCAAAGATTTGTGCTTGGTGTCAATTTTTTTGCTCCTGTGAGGTCAGAGATACAGGTTACTTTCTGCGGTTTTCGGGGTGAATGGTACAGCGCGATGGCCCTCATCGAAGTCTCAACGAAGTATTATAGCTCTATGTCACAATGGTTATCACATCTTCCCCGCATTGAGTTTGCCGAGCCCTGGTGGTTGTTGGTTTTGCCGTTGCTTGCTCTCCTGGTTTGGCTGAAAGAGCGTGCTGATCGTCAGGGTCGACCAGGGATACTTTTTCCTGCTCTTGATCGGCTCAAATCGTCGGGATTTGAGATGCAGCGATGGCTGCGAGTGTTGCCTCAATGGCTTCGATGGTGTGCACTGCTGCTTTTGGTGTTGGTGCTTTCAGCACCTCGACTTCTTGTTCTTCAGAGTGAAGCTGAGGCAAAAGGTATTGATGTTATTCTCGCCCTCGATATCTCCGAATCCATGTTACAGAGAGATTTTACAGGTAAAAGTCGTCTTGATGCAGCCAGGGATGTTGCCCGCAGTTTTGTGTTGCGCCGTTCGAACGACCGTCTTGGTCTTGTAGTTTTTCGAGGCGAGGGTTATACCCAGTGTCCGCTGACGCTCGATCATGAGGTGCTTGCCATGTTGATAGAGCATCTTTCGCCAGCGGTAATAAGGGACGAAGGGACGGCGATCGGTACGGCAATACTCATTGCGGTTAACCGTCTCAAAGCGTCGGAATCGGCCCACAAGGTTATTATTCTGGTGACCGATGGTGAAAACAATGCTGGGGAGGTGGGGCCAGCCACGGCTGCCGCCATTGCGGCCAGTAATGGAATCAGGGTTTATGTGATCAATGCAGGCTTTAAAACCGTTGAGGATCGGCTGGAGTTTTCTGCTGAGAAGAGCAGCCATGCTGCTGTTGATGAAGAGTCACTGCAGAGTGTTGCCCGAACCACAGGGGGGGCATATTTCAGGGCGGATGATCCTGTCGGGTTGGAAAATACAATCCGCATGATTGATCGTCAGGAAAAGAGTCTTCATGCAGGAGCTGCGATGGTTCAACGTTCAGGACTCTTTGTTGCTTTGTTGCTTGCGGCTGTCGTGTTGCTTTTCGTTGAAGTTCTGCTTGCAAATACTCGGTTAACAAGAATACCGTAGTACTGTGCTGGTATGGAATAATGTTGCGTAGAGAGGAGTGTTGCCATGTGTTTTGCCTGGCCTGAAAATATTGTCTTTCTGCTTTTGCTGATTCCTCTTGCCGTTGTGCTTGGATACGGGATCGTCCGTGAATTGCATCTTCGGGAGGTTGTTGTTGGTGCGCCTGTGGCCGATGTTATGATGCCTCGTGTCAGGCGATGGGTGGTTATCCTGAAAAAGGTGCTCCTGTTTTCGGGTATTGCCTCGTTGCTGATTGCATCGACAGGGCCAAGCTTGTGCAGTGGAGGAAAGCCGGTGCTCCGAAATGGCGCAGATCTGCTTTTTATCCTTGATGTCTCTCGCAGCATGCTGGCAAAAGATCTCTTGCCAGACCGTCTCGGGCAGGCGAAACAGGAGATTACGCGTATCAGTCATGCTGTGCGAGGTGGTCGGCGGGCAACACTTCTTTTTGCTGGCGCACCGCTTGTCCAATGCCCACTTACTGCTGATGAGGCGGCGTTTGATGCACTGCTCGGCATGGCATCTCCCGATCTTATTGAAGAGCAAGGTACCGCTATTCATGCTGCGCTGGAACTTGCGGTGACCCTTCTTCACCCGACATCGGAGAGTCGGGTCGCATCAGAAATTAAAGGGGAGAAGATTGTGGTGTTGCTCAGTGATGGAGAGGACCATGCTGGCGGTTTGCGTTCTGCAGCCCTTCAACTTCAGAAAGAGGGGATTCATTTTCTTGTTATTGGGGTTGGTATGAGTCAGCCTGCAGCTTTGCCTTTGGAAGGGGGAGGAGTCAAAAGGGATGAACGTGGGCGCGTGGTGATGAGCAGTTTTCGGCCTGAAACGCTACAGGCGCTTGCTCGTGATGCGGGAGGCACCTACTTCAGGAGCAGGGCGGAACATGCCGTTTCGGGGGAGGTTTCAGAAAAGATCAATCGTATGGCGGCAGCATCACGCTGGGTGATGGAGCCAGCGGAGAGGGAGCCTGTTTCGAACTATTTTCTTGTCGTAGCAGTTGTTCTTCTCGTTGCCGAAACCTTTATCGGAAGATGTGAGTTCAGAGGTTAGTAAAAGGAATATGTCTGTTAGGCTACTTCGATACAGCCTCCCTTTTCTTGCTGAAAAAATTGTTACATTACCACTGAAATAAAGTACAATCAAACCATTCATAGACGAAAAAAGATATCATGATGGAGCAACAGGATTCGGGTAAAAAAGCTCTTGACTCTATCGAAAGGGCAAAGCTTGGAATTAAGGTGTTTAACTTGCCGTTCGACGAGGCTGAAGAGGTGATTGATGACTATGTCAGTGGGGGAGATTATGATCCCGCATCTGTGGAACTTTTCAAGGAGCAGCTTGATACTCAGCGACATATCCAGGAAAAAAGTGTGGAGCTGCTGTCAACTGGCACCGAGATTATTCGGATTGTGATGAGTGCTTTTGTCAAAAACATGCCGCAGTTATAGAACTGAGGTACCGCTCAATCCTGAGTGTTATGCATTATGCAAAACAGGAGAAACCATGCAGTTTGATCCCAATAAATTTACACTGAAGGCACAGGAGGCACTCCAGGCAGCGGCGACCATTGCCAGTAGTCGACAGCATCAGCAGGTAGAGCCGGAGCATCTTCTCTCGGCGATGCTTGGTGATAAAAGCAGCATAGCGGTTCAGATCGCGCAGAAGCTTGAGGCTCCTCTGGAGATGCTGCAGGATGTCGTTGATCGTGAAATTGAGAGGATTCCCAAGGTAACGGGAGCATCTGGTACTGGCCAGTATCTCTCCCGGAATCTTGGAAAGGTTTTTGATGTGGCCTTGAAAGAGGCTGAAAACCTGAAGGATGACTATATCAGCTCAGAGCACCTGCTCATTGCGCTGTGTGAGGCTGGAGTTCCGGTTTCGCGACTGTTGCGTGATGCGGGGTTCAACCGCGATGCTCTTCTCAAGGTGCTCACGTCAATTCGGGGAACACAAAGGGTGACCAGCCAGAACGCTGAGGAGAGTTATAATTCACTGAAAAAATATTCGAGGAATCTCAATGATCAGGCTCGAAAGGGTAAGCTTGATCCGGTGATAGGTCGTGATGAGGAGATTCGCAGGGTGTTGCAGATTCTCAGCCGTCGAACCAAGAACAATCCGGTGCTCATTGGCGACCCGGGTGTAGGCAAGACCGCCCTTGTCGAGGGCATCGCGCAACGCATTGTTGCTGGCGATGTTCCTGAAAACCTGAAGAGCAAGCAGATTGCTGCGCTTGATATTGCCCAGCTTGTTGCTGGCGCAAAGTTTCGTGGAGAGTTTGAAGAGCGACTTAAAGCGGTTGTCAAAGAGGTTCAGTCTGCCGATGGCGAGATTATTCTGTTTATTGATGAGCTTCATCTGCTTGTTGGCGCTGGTTCTGCAGAGGGGTCAATGGATGCGGCAAACATTCTCAAGCCAGCGCTTGCCCGAGGTGAATTGCGCTGTATTGGTGCCACGACGCTTGATGAGTACCGCAAGCATATCGAAAAGGATGCTGCTCTTGAGCGCCGATTCCAGACGGTGCTGGTGGATCAGCCGAGTGTTGAAGATACTGTATCAATTCTGCGAGGCCTGAAAGAGAAATATGAGATTCACCACGGGGTTCGTATCAAGGATGCAGCTCTTGTGGCCGCAGCCGAGCTGTCGAATCGCTATATCGCCGATCGTTTTCTGCCCGACAAGGCTATCGACTTGATTGACGAAGCCTCATCGCGACTCAGGCTTGAGATCGACAGTAGCCCGGAGGAGCTTGACAGGATAAATCGCGATATTCGTCGTCTCGAAATCGAGCGAGAGGCATTGAAACGCGAGATTGAGGTTGGGGGGTAAGAGGCGCGAATTATCATCTGTAAAATGGATGATGACGTGCAGGATGGTGCGGCATTATCCACAAGAGGAGGGAAAAATGAATGATGAGGAAATACAATGCGTTGAGGGGTAGATAATAAGCCTGGAGTTTAAAAGGTTTATGTTCAAAAACTAACAAAACATTTAATTTGTCGATGATGAAGATGGTGAAAATTGCAGCTCTTGCTTTCTTGTTGGCAGGAGTGTTTTCAACAAAGGTTATTGCGGGCTGGGATCCGGCAGAGGAGGATAATGCGAGAACATCTGCGGACTCTTTCAAAAAAAGTGCGCCCTGGCTCTCCCGTTATTTTGATACGGCCTATGGTTATGCGGTTTTTCCAGAGGCTTATAAGGGGGGATATTTCATTTTTGGCGTAGGCCATGGCAAGGGATATGTCTATGAAAATAGCAAGTTTGTCGCTCGCTCATCAGTGACTCAGTTGAACATAGGCCCGCAGCTTGGAGTGCAGTCTTTTTCCGAGGTTCTCTTTTTTAAAGAGAAAGTTGATTTTGAGAAATTTAAAAAAGAGAATTTTGAGCTTAATGCCCAGTTCACAGCCATTGTGGTGACCGCCGGTGTTGGTACCAATACCGATTACTCCAATGGTGTGGCGGTTTTTGTGATTCCCCGTGCAGGTTTTATGGCTGAAGCAACTTTTGGAGGACAGAAGTTCTCTTTTAATCCGTCCAAATAATGTTATAAGCATACCCCGTCCAGGGTTTTGCGGGGTGCTGTTTTTCAACAACGATAATTTTTGCAATGAAGTATGAATTAGTGGTTGGCCTTGAGGTTCATTGTCAGCTCAATACCGTCAGCAAAGCCTTCTGTGGCTGTTCTGCCCAGTTTGGCAAACATGCCAATACCAATGTCTGTCCAGTCTGTCTTGCGCTTCCCGGGGCATTGCCGGTGCTGAATCGCCGGGTTGTAGAGGATGCGGTCAAGCTTGGTCTGGCAACGGGTTGCTCCATTGCACCCCACTCTGTGCTGGCACGGAAAAATTATTTTTACCCCGATCTTCCGAAAGGGTATCAGATTTCACAGTTTGAGGAGCCGATATGCAGTGAGGGCAATCTGCACATTGATGTCGGTGACGGGCGAAAAGATATCCGTTTGATCAGAATCCATATTGAGGAGGATGCTGGCAAGTCGATCCATGACATTGGAGAGGAGACCTATATAGATCTTAATCGGAGCGGAGTGCCACTGCTTGAGATAGTGAGCTATCCCGATATCCGCACCTCAAAGGAGGCCTCAGCCTACTTGCAGAAGTTGCGTCAGATTGTCAAATATCTCGGTATCTCTGATGGCAACATGGAGGAGGGTAGTCTGCGCTGCGATGCCAACGTCTCCCTTCGGCCTGAAGGCGCAACAGAGTATGGTACCCGTACCGAGATCAAGAATATGAACTCTTTCAAGAATGTCGAGAAGGCTATAGAGTTCGAGGCCCTGCGCCATCGGGAGATTCTTGAGAATGGCGGAGTGATCATTCAGGAGACCAGGCTTTGGGATGCCGACAAGGGGGAGACCCGTTCCATGCGTGGCAAAGAGTTTGCTCACGACTACCGTTACTTCCCCGATCCTGATCTGGTGCCGGTGCTTGTTGACCAGGAGATGATTGATCGTGTGATGCAGGAACTCCCCGAATTTCCTGAAGCGCGTGCGCTTCGTTTTGCTGAGGAGTACGGTATTCCCGTCTATGATGCCGGAGTGCTGACGGTCGAGAGGGAGGTTGCCGACTATTTTGAGGAGACGGTTAGAGTTTCCGATGATGCCAAAGTGTCTTCGAACTGGGTGATGGGCGAGGTGATGCGCACGCTCAAGGAGAAGTATCTCGATATTGCAGAGTTTACCATTCTTCCTGAAAGGCTGGGCGGATTGATTCATCTTATCGGAGAGGGCGCTATAAGCAATACCATTGCCAAGCAGGTGTTTGAAATAATGCTGTCGGAGCAGGCTGCTGCAGAGGAGATTGTTGAACGTGAAGGGCTAGCACAGGTCTCGGATACCGGAGCCATTGAAACGGTTGTTCAGGAGATACTGGATGCAAATCCCGGTCAGCTTGCAGCGTATCGTGGTGGAAAAACCAAGCTGCTGGGCTTTTTTGTCGGGCAGTGCATGAGCCGGATGAAGGGCAAGGCCAATCCCCAAATGGTTAATGAGGTGTTATTGAAAAAGCTGGAGGGGTGAGCCTCCTCAGGGCTCGCTGTCGAAAAGATCTTTGATGCGTGGTGTCTCGGGCAATGTTTTGGCCAGTTCAGGGTTGATCACCTCTATTTTTTTTCTGGCCTCCTGAAGTCTTTTTTTACAGGTATCGGCAATGGTGAGTCCCTCCTCATAGAGGCCGATTGAGCCCTCAAGTCCAGTGTCAGGATTTTCGATATTGCGGGTGATCTCTTCGAGCCGCACTATCAGCTCCTCAATTGAGGGTTTTGTTGCGTGTGATGTTGCCATAAGTTTTCATAAGTTTATATGTTGTTGTTCAAGGTAGGTAAAGATGAGAGATTATTCAAAAGGCAGGTGTGTGAGTGAAGTTTGTTGATAGTGCGTCTATAGTTGTTCAGGCCGGAGACGGTGGAAAAGGGTGTGTCAGTTTTCGCCGTGAGAAGTTTGTTCCCAAGGGGGGGCCTGATGGGGGTGATGGTGGTCGTGGAGGGCACGTCTGGCTCAGAACCAACCGTCAGTTGACCACCCTTCTTGATTTTAAATACAAAAATAAATATATCGCGGTTCGTGGTGTCCATGGACAGGGTGCCCGTAAAACGGGAAAAGATGGTGCCGATATTGTGATTGATGTACCGTGTGGAACCATTGTCAGGAATGCGGAGACTCATGAGATTATTGCCGATCTCACTGGAGGGGAGCAGGAGCTGTTGATTGCCAGAGGGGGCAAGGGGGGGCGCGGAAACCAGCACTTTGCGACACCGACCCGTCAGGCACCCCGCTATGCCGAGCCGGGCCAGAAAGGGGAGGGGTTGACGCTCGATATGGAGCTGAAGCTTATGGCTGATGTTGGACTGGTTGGCTTTCCCAATGCAGGAAAGTCGACGCTCATCTCTGTTATCAGTGCTGCCAAGCCCAAGATTGCCGATTATCCGTTTACCACACTGGTGCCGAATCTTGGCATTGTGCGATATGAGGAGTATAAATCGTTTGTTATGGCTGATATCCCCGGAATTATCGAGGGTGCGGCTGAGGGCAAGGGGCTTGGCTTGCAGTTCTTGCGTCATATTGAGCGTACAAAAATACTGGCCATCCTCATTGCTTCCGATTCGCCTGATATTGCCGATGAGTATCGGACACTGATTGAGGAGCTTCAGCAGTTTGACAAGGGGCTGCTCGAAAAACCAAGAATGGTGGTTATCACCAAAATGGATATTGCTGCTGAAGAATTTGAGATTCCAGCTCTTGAGTCGACGGTTAAGGTACTTTCGATATCGGCAGTTTCCGGAGAGGGTTTGAAAGAGCTTAAGGATGAGCTTTGGAGAGAGGTGTCGGGTCGAACAAGAACCGTTGAATCTCAGGAAGAGGTGGGTTGAGCAATGGAGCAGGCTGAACTGTTTGTCAGGTATGCGCGTCTTGTTGATGCTGCGGCCATTGCTGCAATCACGGCGGAGTATGCCCGGCAGGGGATAATGCTGGAGCGTTCCCCAGATAATATTGTTGAAAATATTCGTAACTTTTTTGTCGCAGAATATAATGGTGAGGTGATTGGCTGCTGTGCTATTGCCTTTTATACCCAAAAACTTGCTGAAATTCGCTCTCTGGCGGTCTTTAACCGTTATAAAATGAAGGGGATCGGGCGACTGCTGGTTGAAAAGGCAGAGGTGGTTTTACGCGAAGAGGGGGTCAAGGAGGTTTTTGTTCTGACGCTGAGCCGTGAGTTTTTCAGCCGGATTGGCTACAGCGAAATCAGGAAAGAGTATTTTCCCCAGAAGATTTGGAAGGATTGCACGCATTGCCCCAAGCTGATGGCATGCGACGAAATTGCAATGGTGAAGACACTGTAACGTATTTAAATGGGGGCGTAACGTCGTGATTGTTCAGGAGGTTGTTGTGAAAAACAAGGCGGGTCTGCATACCAGGCCTGCGGCTGCGGTTGTCAAACTTGCATCCCGCTTCAAATCCGATTTTTTTATCGAGATGCAGGGCACGGAGATCAATGCCAAGTCTATTATTGGGGTTATGAGCCTTGCCGCGCCCAAGGGAACAAAGTTGATTCTCAAGCTTGATGGCGAGGATGCCGAAGAGGCTGCCCGTCAGTTGGTGGAGTTTTTTGATCAGGGATTTGGAGAGGTATAGCCTTGCGAATAGCGTTTATATCTCCTTTCCCCCCTTTAAAGGGAGGTATAGCCCGTTTCAGTTTCCTCCTGGAGGCCGCTCTTTGCAAGCGGGGCTATGATCTTTTTCCTCTTCCGTTTAAAGCCCTCTATCCCGGTTTTATGGCCAATGGCCTAACATCTTCATTGCCTGATGGTGCTCGGTTGCTGCTCTATAACCCCTTTTCCTGGATTGGTGCCGTCAGGCAACTCAAGTCACAGCACCCCGATATTGTGCTGGTCGCCTACTGGAGCGGCTTGCTTGCGCCACTCTGTTTTGTGCTGCGTCGGCTGACCGGTATCAGGATGGTGGTGTTGCTGCATAACCTCTCCTCTCATGAGTCCTTTTTTTTTGAGCCGTTTATGCAGAGGCTGCTTGCCGCTTCAGCGGAGGGTTTTCTGACGCTTTCAGGTGCAGTTTCGGAGCAGGTTCATGCGGCTTTTCCGGCGGTGCCTCTCTGCACACTTTTTCATCCGGTGTATGAGCCGGAGGGGTCGCTGCCTTCGGTGGTTGATGCCCGTCACGAGCTTCATCTTGATTCCTCTTCACCCGTGCTGCTTTTTTTCGGCTATGTGCGTCACTACAAGGGGCTTGATATCATGCTTCGTGCCATGCCAGCAATTCTTCTTCGTGACCCATCGCTCAGGTTGGTGGCTGCGGGTCATTTTTATGAGGACGCTTCTTTTTATCGACAGCTTGTTGATCAACTTGGCCTTGGGGGGAATGTTGATCTCTATCCGGGATATGTTTCTGCTGAACGGAGTGCGCTCTATTTTACAGCGGCGGATGCGGTGGTGCTTCCTTACCGCAGTGGAACGCAGTCCGGGGTGGTGCAGCTTGCCTACGGTCATGGTCTGCCGGTCATTGTCACCCCGGTGGGTGCCCTTCCTGAGATGGTGCGTCCGGGCGAGACCGGCTGGATTGCCCGTGACAGTTCACCAGAAGGGTTTGCAGAAGCGGTCGGGGAGTTTCTTGAGAGCAGGGAGAGGCATATTTCTATGCGTCCAGCAATCGAAGCTTTTCGCCGTGAGTACTCCTGGGAGGCTTTTGCTGATGCAGCAGGCAGTTTTCTTGAAACCATAGCGGCAGGGAGGTGATGATGGAGGCGCTGACCTGCATTGTTGTGCTGAACTGGAACGGCGCGGAGGAGACGATTGCCTGTTTGGAGTCGCTTGCTCCCGTTGTGGTCAAGGGATATAAGTTGCTGGTTGTTGATAATGGATCGACCGATGGTTCTCCTGAAAAGATACGGAAGGCATTTCCTGCTGTAGAGCTGCTTTGTCTGCCCGTCAATCTCGGCTACGGCGGCGGAAATAATGCCGGATTCAGGCGCGTCAAGGAGTTGCAGGCGGAGTTCGTGATTTTTTTGAACAATGATACCATTGTTGAGCCGGGTTTTTCTGCTCCGCTTGTTGAAACGTTGCGTCTTCAGCCGTTGGCAGGCATGGCGGTGCCGAAAATATATTATTGGGATCGACCTGATCTTCTCTGGTATGCTGGCGGAGTTGTCAGGTTGTCAACCGGCCTGATCTGCCATGTGGGGCTCCGGCAGAAGGATGCGCCTGAATTTGACCGTCCCGGGCCTACCGGCTATGCGACAGGTTGCTGTTTTGCCATGCGATGCCGAGATTTTGAGGCGGTCGGCGGGTTTGATGAGAGCTTTGCGATGTATGCGGAGGATGTTGATCTCTCCCTGCGTGTTCGTGCGCTGGGCAAGAGTGTGGAGTATGTGCCTTCTTCAAAGGTATGGCACAAGGTCTCGGCTTCGCTTTCTGGCCGACCGTTGCTGAAGCTGGCAAAGAAGAGTTTTGGAGCACTTCGTCTTTTCCGTAAATACAGGGCATGGAGCGGCATGGTGCTGTACCTGCTGTTGCTTCCGCTGCGACTGTCAGGAACTCTTCTGAAGCAATGGTTTGCAGGGAGGAGTTATGGCGAATAGTTGCCGAACGGTTCTTGATGAAGCATATCTCAACGATCCGGCCCACCGGATTCGCTGGCAGAGAACGCTCGAGTTTGTCGGACGTTCACGCTCTGCTCAACTCTTGACCGCAGCCGCTTTGTCGGGGCTCGATCTGGGTGACCGGACACCTCTGACTGCTTCGCTGGAGCAACTTTTCGGATGCTCTTTCGAGAGCACGACAATAGATCTTGATATTGAGCGACTTTCCGGTTCATTTTCCGTTGTCACCGCTTTTGAGGTGCTGGAACATCTTTACAATCCGCTCCATCTGCTGCTCGAAGTTCGCCGGATACTTGAGGGCGCGGACGCACGGCTCTTTGTCTCCATGCCTCTCTGGAAACCCGCATCACTTGCCAGCCCCGACCATTTTCATGAGATGACGCGCTCCGAGGCTCTTTCGCTCTTCAGTCGTGCCGGGTTTGCAGTGCTCCGAAGCGCGGAGTTTCGTATCCGCCACCCGTTGTTTTATCTTACAGGAGTGAAGCCGCTGTTGCGGGCATGGTATGAAAAAGTGCAGATCTATGAACTTGCCGTCCGATAGGGGAGCCACCCGCAGCCCGATTAGCCACGTTAGCCGGTTCAGGCTTGTCTGGTTTTCCGAGATACAGTGGGATTTTCTCTCCACCCGGAAGCAGCGTCTGCTTGCCCGTTTTCCCGGGAACTGGAGTATTCTGTTCATAGAGCCCTTTGCGCTTGGGCGAAGCCATCACTGGCTCCCGGTCAAACGGGGCAGAGTCTGGGTGGTCAGCGTCCCCTTTCTGAAGAGTGTTCCTTTCAGGATTGGGCGATTGCTCAATATTCCCTTGCTGCGCGGGCTTTTTTCTCTTCCCGGCATTGTGCTGATGCTTTTCTGGGTGATGGTGCTCGGGTTCGGCTCTTATGACAGGATAATCGGTCTGAGCAATGTCTACTGGGGCAGGATAGCCGCTCTTCTTCCATGCCGCCTCCGCTTTTATGATGCCAACGATGACCATCTTGCTTTTCCGGACAGTCCCGTTTGGTTGAAGGGTTTTCTCGACCGCTATCTCGCAAAGGTGGATCTGGTGTTCAGTGTGAGCCGCGAACTGACCAGCCAGCTCAAGCTTCCGAGCGGTGTGCGCACTGTTGAACTTGGCAACGGTGTTGAGTTCGACCATTTTGCCCATCCCCGTGCTGACAAGCCCGTTGCGCTCTCCGGGATCAAGGGTACGATTCTTGGCTACGCCGGAGCGATGGACTGGATCGATACCGCACTGATTGCCGCAACTGCCCGTGCCTGGCCGGAGTATCAGATTGTGCTGCTTGGCCCCGCCTACGAACGGGAGTGGTGGAACAAACAGGAGGCGATCAATGTACTTCCGAACGTGCACTATTTTGGAAAAATTGACTATGAAGAGCTGCCAGCCTGGGTGCAGCGGTTTGATCTGGCGCTGATGCCGCTGCTCTCCAACAGGCTGAAAGAGGTCTCTCATCCCAACAAGCTCTATGAGTATACCGCCGTCGGTGTGCCGGTGCTCTCGATGAACTACTGCAGCGCGGTGGAGCGGGCGCGGGAGGTGGTGCATGTTGCTTCGTCGCATGAGGAGTTTGTCCGCATGGTGCCTCAAGCTCTTGCCGACCGGCGGATTGAGGCAAGGCAGGCATTTGCCCGGCGTCACAGTTGGGACGCACTTGCCGCCACGATGGAAAAGGAGTTGAGGAGCGCTTTTCTGGAGAGATGCCCGTGAATCGCAATGCGGTCATAGCCGGTCAGGCTGGATTCTCCTTTGCCGGATTTCTCTTCGGCCAGGTGGCACGGTTTGGCTATAACCTTGTTGTTGCCCGGCTGCTCGGTGTTGATGCTCTCGGTGTCTATGCGCTTGCCATTGCGGTTATCCAGATTTCAGAGGTGCTTGCCATTGCCGGTCTCGATTCCGGTCTCCTGCGTTTTGTCAGCCTTTACAGTCACGATCCTCTTCGCCAGAGGGGCACGATTGGTTCCGCCCTTAAAACTGCGCTCTCTCTCTCGCTCGTTGTGGCGCTCCTGCTGCTCTTTTTTTCAGGCCAGATCGCTTCGCTGCTCAATGGGAGCCTGCTTTTGCAGCTTACGCTCTGCTGTTATGCTGCGGCGATTCCCTTCAACGTGGCAACTGTCTTGTTTGGCCATGCGATGCAAGGTTTTCAGCAGCTCAAGCCCAAAATTATTGCCACCCAGATACTCAGTCCGCTGCTTTTGCTCTTGCTGACACTGCTTCTCCGCTACACAGCAGGTCATGATGCCGCACTCTTTTTCCCCTTTGTGCTGGCAGGCGTCGGGGCATTCTTCTGGATTCGCCCTCGACTCGCTGCCATCACTGGAGTGCTCCCGTCGGATATCCTGCACGCCCGCACGGACAAGGCGATGATGGCCTATGCCCTCCCCTTCATGGCGGTCTCGCTCTTGAGCATGATGAGCCACTGGCTCGATGTGATGATGCTCGGGATGCTCACCGATACCGCAACGGTTGGTCTCTACCATCCTGCTGCACGAACGGCGGGACTCCTTCGCTCGGTGCTGCTTGCCTTTACCGGCATTGCTGCCCCCATGATTGCTGATTTGCATGCCAAAAGCCAGAATGCGGAGATAGGTCGCATCTACAAGATGGTGACGCGCTGGATTGTCATGGTTGTCATTCCACCAGCGATCCTCTTTATGGCGCTTCCCGAACCGGTGCTTTCGGTCTTTGGCAGCCGGTTTGTGGCAGGAGGATCGACCGCGCTGCTTCTCTTGACTGCCGCCTCTTTCCTGCAGGCGACCTTTGGCCTCTCGGCAACGGTGCTTGCCATGACCGGCTATGCGCGGCTCAGCCTCCTCAACGCTCTTGGTGCTCTCGGTTTGCAGGTGGCGCTGAACCTTCTTCTGATTCCCCGTATGGGGCTGAACGGTGCCGCTCTTGCAACACTGTTGCTCTTTTTGCTGCTCTTCGCTCTCCGGCTTGGCGAAATACAACACCTGCTGAAGATTCACCCGTTTGGCAAAGCGCTCTGGAAACCTCTTGCTGCTGGTGTATCTGCCGCTCTGCTTCTTCAGGTTTTGCGGCCTTGGCTGCTCACCCTTCCGTCGATGGCAGCGCTTGGGGCGGGGGCGGTTCTTGCTCTCTCCAGTTATACGGTGTTGCTGCTGCTGCTGAAGTTGGAAGCGGAGGAGCGGGAGATTATCTTAAGGTACATCCCCTTTTTCAACAAGGAATCAAAGCGATAACGCTGTGAAGAAAAAGATTGTTTCGCTACTCACTGTTTATGGAGTCTACACCCTTCTGGCTCTGCTGCTCTTCTGGCCGCTCGTTTTCCAGCCGAACATGCTCCTTGCTCCAGACTCTCTGATTCCCCACGCCTCAACCCTGGCGCTCGACAAGCTTCAGGCCGAAACCGGCACCTACCCGCTCTGGCAGCCCTGGCTCTTTTCGGGGATGCCGACGGTGGAGGCATTCAGCTATCTCAGCGGTCTGTATTATCCGAATGTTGTGTTCAACCTTTTCCATACCGACGGTGTGGTGCTACAACTGCTTCATCTCGCCTTTGCCGGTCTTGGAGTCTTCCTCTTTCTTCGCCAGTACGGTCTGACCACCCTTGCCGCTCCATTAGGCGGGGCAATTTTTATGCTTAACCCCTACATGAGTGCCATGCTGGTGCACGGTCACGGCAGCCAGCTCATGACGGTGGCCTACATGCCCTGGATGCTCTGGGCCACCTTGCGGCTCATGCAGCGCGGCGGGCTTGCCGATGCCGGGGTTCTGGCGCTCATTGCCGGTTTTCAGTTACAGCGCTCACATGTGCAGATTGCCTGGTATTCGTGGATGCTTGTGCTGTTGCTGGCGGTAACGCTTTTCCTCTCCCGCCGTGCTTCGCCTCAACTAAATTTTCGCATCGTCTCGCTTCTGATCGTTGCGCTGGGTTGCGGGGTAGCCATGTCGGCCTCAATCTACCTGCCAGCCTCAGAGTATGCGGCATATTCGGTGAGAGGGGTGGCGGCAGAGGGTGGCGGCTCAGCATGGGAGTATGCCACGCTCTGGTCAATGCACCCTCAGGAGCTGATCACCTTTCTGGTGCCGGGATTCTTCGGGTTTGGCGGCGTGACCTACTGGGGCTTTATGCCCTTCACTGACTTTCCCAATTATGCTGGCATTGTGGTACTGCTCCTCGCCGTTGCGGGCGCTGTGATGCGGCGGAAAGAGCCGATGACCCGGTATTTTGTTGCCGCCGCACTGTTGGCGTTGCTGCTCTCCTTCGGCAGGTTTTTCAGCCCTATTTTTGATCTCTTCTACCATTTCGCCCCACTGTTCAGCCGATTCAGGGTCCCGTCGATGGCGCTCATCATGCTCTACCTGATCATCTCCTTCCTTGCTGCAATTGGAGTGAACGACCTGCTTCAGCGCCAGCCCAAACGATTGCTGAAACCAATCCGGCTTGGAGCGCTTTTTCTCGCGACTCTTTTGCTACTTTTTCTTGCCTTTGAACAGCCTGTCGAGAGCTTTTTCCGCACACTCTATCCCGAGCCACAGGTTGGCAGTTTTGATCTTGCCTTTATGGTCAACAAGGTGCGCTGGGAGAATCTGACCGGGAGTCTCTGGATTGTCCTGATGCTTGCATCACTCTTTGCAGGAGTACTCTGGCTCAGCATCAAGGGGAAGCTCTCCCACAAACCGAGCGGTCTCTTGCTCTTTCTCCTTGCGCTTGGCGATCTGCTCTGGATGGACATACAGATCATCTACCCGTCCGCGAACTCTCTGCGCCCCCCACTCTATGCCGACAGCCGCATTGTCGAGGCTGCATTTCAGCCCGACGATGTTACCCGCTACCTCGCCGCACAGAAAAAGCCCTTCAGAATCTACCCCGCCGGGCCGCTCTTTGCAGAGAACAAGTTTGCCCTGTTTGGTATCGAATCTGTCGGCGGTTATCATCCCGCCAAACTCAAGCTCTACGAGGAGTTTCTCGCCAAAACAGAGAATCTCTCCAGCATCAACCTGCTCCGAATGCTCAATGTCGGCTACATTGTCAGCCCTGCGCCACTTGGTCATCCATCACTCGAACTGGTCAAAACCGGCACCCTGCAACTCGCCAGCGGCCCCGTCACGGCTTCTGTGTACCGCCTTCAGCAGACCGCATCAAGAGCATGGTTCGCCAGTCGGGTCATCGCGGTGAACAACAGCGATGAGCTGTTTGCCCGTATTCTTGATGATGAGGCCCCCGCAGGTGTGGCGTATGTCGATGGCTCACTTTGGAGAGGAGCCAGCACGTTTGCTGCGGCAACGGTGACATCGCTTGATGCAAAAGCAGAGTCGATGGTTGTCAAGGTTACAGCGCCCGGCGAGGCATTTCTTGTGGTGAGTGAGCTTTACTATCCGCTGCGGTGGAAGGTGAAGATTGATGGTCGCGATGCTGCAATGATCAAGGTGAACGGGCTGTTGCGCGGCGTTGTGGTTCCATCAGGCAGCCGGGAGGTCAGGTTTTATTTTGATCGAAGCGGATTTGAGACAGGGCGATGGATCTCGCTTGGTGCTTTTGTTGTGGCGTTGTTGATGGTGGGAGGGGGATTATTCCGAAGTAAGGTGACTGTCTAAACAAAATTCATGAGGTTGCAGGATGGGCTGGATAAAACGGAATTGTAGGAAGCTAACCGAGTTCAGCACAATGAAGACAAGATTTTGATTCGGTCAAGAATTATGTGGGTTTGAGCCAGAACCTTAAAGAACGCCGTTAGTCGCTCCGGTTGACTCAGAAAGATTTTGCAAGAATGATCCATTCAAGCCAGTCCCGCGTTGCAAAAATGGAAGCTGGCGATCC
>CAIOLC010000176.1 GCA_903859055.1 uncultured Chlorobiaceae bacterium
CCATATCGGTGCAATTCAGCCAGAAATTCGACCCTGCTCATGCCGATGAGCGTAGCAGCCATCCCCGACGAGAGCCGTTTCATTTCAAAAAGTTTGATGGCCATGGCCAGTTTGGCCTCTGTTATGAATTGCTGCGGTGTGCATTGAGCAGCATCAGGCACATTGCCTGGCACGTCAAGAAGGAGTTGCATGATTTTCTATGCTCAAACATTATCAGGACACCCGGATCGGTGTGGGTCGACTCAACATCAAGAAGCACATTTTTTCCGATAACCAGCTCTTCCATTGTGGCGTGGTATGTATTGTTCATCGAAATCACACCAAGCCATGAATCCAGGACAATACCATGAAAACTGTGACACTGAAAATTGATGAGAGCGTTGACGAACAATTCAGCTTGTTCATTGCGCACTTCTCATCGAGCGAGATACAGATAGAGTATATGAGCGACGATGAATATCTCAGAAGCATCAACAGCATGGTTCAAACTCCCAAAAAAAAGCAAGAACCAGCCACCGCGCAAACGCCGCTCATTTGGCTTGTGGTGGTAATATCAGGCTTGTACCGTTGCCTTTTGTAACCTTTATTGCTATCTCTTGAGCGTAACAAAAAAAAAGACAATGAAACACAGGTCACTCCACTAATGGCAAGAAAAAAAGCACACATCTCAACCGTAACGCTGTCTTCAGCCAAGAATCTTTCTCCCAGACAGCGATTTTTTCTTTCCGGTGCAGCGAGCGTCTTTCAACTTGCAGGGTTCCCTTTTCGCCTTTTGTCATCAGGTAATCCTTCCACGGATAAACGAGCATTGCAATCAGACTGGGATGCTATAGGGAAAGACTTGAGGAAAGCATATAACGCAGAGAAAAGAAAGGTTGACAACAAAATCGCCATAAAAAATGTCCCAAGATGACTCCATCATTGCCTCACCTGAAACACCCAAGAGCAGGAGAACCTGAAAAAATAGCTTCGCTCCATTCATCAGCTATGGCAAAGACAAGTTCGTTCAGAGTGAGATTGAAGCCATCTGCCATACTGATCCGCAAGTCTATTTTGCAGCAAGTGTCTTGTGGCAGATAGTGGCAAGCTGGGTCAACGACCTAAAGGAATATTGATATGCAGAGTACACCTCTTTACCATACAGCCAAAGGAGAAGCTTATGTCGGCAATTCTCTTGAACTTCTCACTGAGTTGCCAGATAATTGCATTGATTTGGTTATGACATCGCCCCCCTTTGCACTTCGACGCCAAAAGAGTTACGGCAATGTTGAGGAGACGGAATATGTCCAGTGGATTAAGCCATTCGGCCAGGAGGTTTTCCGGGTTCTCAAGGAGAGCGGAAGTTTGGTTCTTGATCTGGGCGGAGCATATCGTTCTGGTGTTCCATCACGTTCTCTGTACAACTTCCGGGTACTTTTGGCCTTCTGCGATGAGATCGGGTTTCAACTGGCGGAGGACTTCTATTGGTTCAATCCGGCAAAGTTGCCTTCACCCATTGAATTGGGTCAACAAACGAAAGCTTCGTGCAAAGGATTCTGTCAACACGGTATGGTGGTTGAGTAAAACCGACTTTCCAAAAGCCGATGTCAGGAAGGTACTGACTCCCTATTCTGATCGTATGAAAAAATTGATTGAGGACCCGGAGAGTTTCTACACACCCAAAAA
>CAIOLC010000177.1 GCA_903859055.1 uncultured Chlorobiaceae bacterium
CCGCAGTAAAATTATTAGCATAAATCTCTTCTGCAGCAAACCATGGAACGGCATTGGACAACTTTACCCAACGATTTTCGGCATCCAGCTTCCCACCAAATGGTAGGTAAAAATCATCAACTAACGTGAGCTGCTTGAATTCGCGCTTATACATTATTTTTTAGGTGCAAGGGTTTTTGGCCATTTCCTTAGTTTTCCTTGCACCAATATACAAAAAATATTGACTTAATCAAATATAAAATATAGCGTTAACACTTTTTCAGCAAGCCCTATTTAATAAACAAAACCCCAAGAAGCTCATTACCCGACCCAGTACTCATACCCGTGCGGGCTTCCCGCAAACTGGCACTCATGATTCTGATCTGACGCATGGGAGCAGTTCCCATCTATCTGACTGCAGTACCCCTGATCCTTGCTGCAACAAGCCCCCTCCCGCCGATTTTTGCCCTCCGGTGGGACATTATCGAGAGTATGAGAGTTGCTCACAAAACCCCGATAAAGCACGAAATCCGCCACGCGTTCACGAAAAGCCGCATCAGACTGAAGTCGTTCAACGATAAACTTTTTTGCATGATCATGCGACATAACTAAACCCTCCCTCTATAGTTTACATCTTTGCAACGCTCAAAATTGAGACGTTGTTCCATCAATCACTTCAAAAACCGACATAACCAGAACTAAAATTTTGATTTACCCATCTAATTTATCACACCTTCGCCCGCAATCGACTCGCTTCTGTATAACGTTCCCGCTTTACCTCCCTGCTCCTTCCCCTTGTACGCCTCTTCTCTTCAGTGTACTTCATTAAACAAATTGATCAAATAAAAAGATTCCTGTTTTTGCGTTTTTTTTATAGAAGTTTCATGGAAATCATCTCTGCAGCAAAATTTTTAGTTGGTCACTTCAGAAGCCAAAAGCGTCGCTCGAATTGGTGCAGAGGCGGACGCTCTTTCCGGCGCATCAGGTATCATTCAATGCAAGGGATGGTATGTTCTTCAGTTCAGTTCAGTTCAGTTCAGTTCAGTTCAGTTTCAGTTCGATGCGTTGCCCCCTTGATCTTGAGTCGTCACAGTTTCCAGCCCCCTTCTTTTCTCTTTTATGACAAGAATGTCTGAAATTTTATTATGTTGCCATATAAAGCCCTTACTTATTTAGGTTCTTTAGATTATTCGCTTAAATAAATTTGATAAATCAACAAAGTTACGCACCATGCGAGCCGATAACCCTCAATCTTCTCTGGTAAAGGTCACTCCATGGATCATCGACACTACGTTGAGGGATGGGGAACAGGCACCTGGTGTTGTGTTCAGTGCTTCAGAAAAAACAGCAATTGCCTCACTGCTTGCTGATGCGGGCGTGCATGAACTGGAAATCGGTTATCCGGCAATCAGCCATGAGGAGCAGGAGATTATCAGAAAAATTGTGGCGCTTCATCTGCCGGTTCGTCTCACGAGCTGGGCCCGGGCAAAATGGGATGATGTTGAGGCTGCCGCTGCATCTGGCACCGAAGCGGTTCATATCAGCTTTCCTCTCTCTGCGTTGTATCTGATGCTGATGGAAAAAGATTATGGATGGGTGCAGAGGCAGTTACAGGAGCTTGTACCGAAAGCCAAAAAATATTTTAACATTGTCAGTGTTGGGGCGCAGGATGCCACTCGGGCTGAACCAGAACTGCTCAACCTTTTTTTGCTTGATGCCACAGCCTGCGGGGCTGACCGGATAAGAATTGCCGACACGGTCGGCATTGCAACCCCTCTCTCCATCATGCGGCTTGTGGGGGCTCTTCAGGCAGTTTCTCCGACAGCTCTTGAATTTCATGCCCACAACGATCTTGGCATGGCAACAGCCAATGCATTGACCGCTCTGGAGGCTGGCTGCCAGGCGGTGAGTGTGTCAGTAACCGGTATTGGAGAGCGGGCAGGAAATGCCGCACTCGAAGAGCTTGCCATCGCGTTGACGCTGTCGGAGACCTTTCAGACAACCATTGACAGTCGCAAGCTTTCGACACTCTGTTCAGTAGTCAGTAAAGCGTCAGGAAGGGTTATACAAGATCAAAAGCCGGTTGTCGGTAAATCCGCCTTTCAGCACGAGTCGGGCATTCATTGTGCAGCCTTGCTGAAGAATCCACTCTCCTACCAGCCATTTCTTCCTGACCAGATTGGGCGCGATAACTATGAACTGGTTATTGGCAAGCACTCAGGAAGTGCATCATTACAGCACTATTATTCAGGCAGGGGGATAAATATCACAAAAAGCGAAGCAAGCCATCTGCTTGCAGTTGTCCGTACGACAGCCAGTGAAAAGAAGAGGGCGCTGCATCCCGATGAACTCGACACGCTTTACAGTACACATTTCACCAATCATGAGAATCATAGAGCGTAAGTATCATGCTTATAACACTGGATCAGGAGCACTGCGGCATCAGTCTGCTTGCAGAAGTAAGTCGAGCCATCACTGCCGAAGATGACATCAACAAGGTGTTGCGGCTTGTTCTGTTTATCATGTCCGAACAGATGAACATGCTCCGGGGGATGATAACCATTCTGAACCGCGACAGCAGTGAAATTGTCATCAATGAATCATTCGGGCTGACGGACAAAGAGAAGGGGAGAGGTCGTTATCAAATCGGGGAGGGGGTGATCGGCCAGGTGGTTCAAACCGGCCAGGCGGTCATTGTTCCATCAATCAATGATGAACCGCTTTTTCTCGACAGAACAAGGTCAAGAGCGAAGGAAGAAAAAAAGGGACTCTGTTTTATCTGCATCCCGATCAAGGCGGGAGCGGAGATTATCGGTACCTTGAGTGCTGACCGCCAGCTTGAACCTGAGAGAGAACAGAGTAAAAAAACCAAGGCTGGAGAAGAGCGAATCGATTCGCTTCAGTACTATGTCGATCAACTCTCGATCATTGCCTCCATGATTTCACAAGCGGTACGGCTTAAGCAGCTTGCGCACGAAGAGAGCATAAAAACACCGGTTGAAAGTATAAGTCTCGAAAAAAGTTCAAGGGCTAAACGCTCTGCGGAAGAGCCCGACAAAGAGGTCACTCAATTGTCAGAGCGTCCTGCCAACATCATCGGTAATACCAAACCGATGATTGCCCTGTATACGATGATTGACAAGATTGCCACTACCAATGCCACAACCCTTGTTCTGGGAGAGAGTGGTGTGGGAAAAGAGCTTGTTGCCAGCGCAATTCATTTTAAAAGCCGGAGGGCTGAGCAGCCATTTATCAAGTTTAACTGCGCTGCTTTACCAGAAAGCATTGTTGAAAGCGAGCTTTTCGGTCATGAAAAAGGGGCGTTTACCGGTGCACTGGCCACCCGTCATGGTCGATTTGAGCTTGCTCATAATGGCACTATCTTTCTTGATGAAGTGGGTGAACTCAGCCTTCCTGTACAGGCAAAGCTGCTCAGAATAATTCAGGAGAAGGAGTTTGAACGGGTGGGAGGGTCAAAAACCATCAAGGTTGATGTTCGGGTTATTGCCGCCACCAACCGTAATCTTGAAGAGTTAATTCGCAACGGGCTTTTCAGGGAAGATCTCTATTACCGGCTCAATATTTTTCCTATAACGGTTCCTCCATTGCGCGAACGGAAAACGGATATTCTGTTGCTTGCCGACTATTTTGTTGAAAAATACAACAAGGCCAACCATAAAGGGGTAAGGCGAATTTCGACCACCTCAATCGACATGCTCATGCGCTACCATTGGCCGGGCAACGTCCGAGAACTGCAAAACTGCATGGAGCGCGCTGTTATCCTGAGTGAGGATAACGTCATTCATGGCTATCATCTTCCACCGACACTACAGACAGCCGAATCGAGTGGCACCCCCTATACCGGGTCATTACAGCAAAAACTTGAATCGATAGAGCAGGAGATGATTATTGAAGCGCTCAAGCGGACCCAGGGCAACATGACCAGAGCGGCGGTGCAACTTGGTCTCTCCGACCGGATCATGGGTCTTCGTATCAAAAAATTCAATATTGACTATCGGAAGTTTCGCCCATAACTCACGTGAGTGGCTTATGGTTGTGGCTTTCCGGAGGGCATTGTCAATCCCGAAATAGGCATGATGCTAAATTTTTTTTTTTTTTTCATACACACAAACATTCACGAATTATGAAAATATAATTTTGATATCAGGGGATTAATCGTTAGTATCCTCGTATGGTTTTTCTTTAGAAATAAAAAGGTTTGATTTTGTCTTATTTGAAGTGGTCGCTGAAGATGGAATTGTTCGGGAGTGAGGCGGGTAAAAAAAGATGTTTTTGAGTTTGTCGGTGAATATGTTACTTTTCTTTGTTAAGCATGGCGGGTGTCGGTGGGAAATAAGTTGGATTGAAGAGGTTTGATATTATGGTTGGTGCAAGTGTGATTTTATTTTTATTTAACAACATATCGTAAATTTATCATGAACAAGATATACAACATCATTTGGTCGCAGGCGAAAGAGAAGTGGATCGTTGTATCTGAAAAGATAAAATCGAATGGCGGCGTGCCAAAGTCACCACTTCCGAGCCTTGCTCTTCTCACTGCGCTGCTTTCGGCAGCCACTCCGGCTTATGCGCTTGATTCAGCAGTGTTACCAACCGGCGGACAAATTACCACTGGAGTTGGTTCGATTGCTTACGACAACGCAGCAAGCCAACTAACCGTAACCCAGTCAAGCAGCAAGATTATTGCCAGCTGGGAAAGTTTTAATATAGGTTCACAGGCAGCAGTTCACTTTGCGCAGCTTAACCGTTCAGATGTGGCACTTAATAACATTGGTGGTCAAAGCCCCTCGCAAATTTTTGGCAAGTTGACATCCACCGGCAACGTATTTCTTCTCAATCCGTCCGGGGTTGTTTTTGGCAACGGTGCCCAGGTTAATGTGGGCGGGCTTGTTGCTTCATCACTCAGTATCAGTGATGCTGATTTTCTTAAGGGCTCCTATAGTCTGCAATCTTCAGGAGCTGCTGGCGCGGTTACAAACAGCGGGCAGATAACAGCCTTGAAGGGAGGTGTTGTTGCTCTTATCGCTCCACAGGTTTCCAATGCAGGCACTATCACAACACCTGATGGAAGCACGGCTCTTGCCGCCGGCAATCAGGTTTCGGTTGATTTTACGGGAGATGGCCTGATCAACCTTACCGTTGACTCTGGAGTGCTCAATGCCTCAGTTGAGAACAGTGGCAACATTACGGCCGAAGGGGGGCTTGTTCTCTTGACCGCAAAAGGTGCCGAGAATGTGACGCAGTCGGCAGTCAACAACAGCGGTATCATTATCGCGACAGCTCTGCACCACAGAGATGGAAAAATCGTTCTTGATTCAAATGATGGTTTGACGACTCTTGCTGGTACTCTTGATGTATCGTCTCACGATGGGGATGGGGGAGAGATTCTTGCGGTAGGTGGTCTGATTGATGTTATTGATGGAGTAAACCCGAATGGTAACGAGTTGTTACTGGTGGCACCAACGGTGGCCAATATTCGCGTTCACGTTGATGGCGTTACCCAGCAGCTTGAATTTACACCAGACAGTTCACATCATGAGGATGGGCACGACTCATGCGTAAACGCAGACAAGTCCTACAGCGGCGACATTACGCTGGGTGCGAATAATGACTATGCTGATTATCGTGTAGGGACTGCGGCGACAAAGGCAATTATCGTTGAGACCGGGGATGGCAGCAAGGTTTATGATGCTACCACACTTGCAAAAAATCTTTCTGTAAACACTATAGGCGTTCGTGATTCCGGATACAGTGCTGACGGTCTTGTCTTCACGACTTCGAGCAAGAATGTTGGTTCAAATTATGCCATTCAGCTTGGCAGCGACAGCAACCAGCTCTCATCTGATTATGCAGTTGGTTACTATACCGGGAAGTACAGTATTACCAAAGCGGATGCCACGGTGATTGCCAATAGCAAGAGCGTCACCTATAATGGTTATGAGCAGAGTGCCAAAGGCTTTACGGTTGAAGGTCTGGTTGGTGGTGAAACTGCAGAAGTTCTGGCAGGGGTATCGGCAATCGGCACCGGAAAAAATGCGGGTCAGTATGGTGTGGTTGCCAGCGGAGAAGCTGATAATGGAAACTACACCCTTACCTTCAAGAACGGATTACTTGACATCGGTAAAGCGGAGGCCACCGTAACTGCGGATAGCAAAAATGTCACTTACAACGGGTACGACCAAGGCGTGAACAGCTTTAAAGTTGAGGGCCTTGCTGGTGACGATAACGTGGAGCTACTTACGGGCGTATCGGCAAGTGGCACTGGCAAAAATGCGGGCCAGTATAATGTTGTGGCGAGCGGTTCTGATAACAATTACAACCTGACCTTCAATAACGGGCTGCTGACAATCGGTAAAGCAAATGCGACCGTTACCGCGAATAGTAATGCGGTAACCTACAATGGAGCTGAACAGAGTGTTACGGGCTTCACTGCATCAGACCTGGTTGGTGGTGAAACTGAAATTGTGCTTACGGGCGTATCGGCAAGCGGCAACGGAACAAATGCAGGCCACTATGATGTTGTGGCGAGCGGTTCGGATGACAATTACAACCTGACCTTCAATAACGGGCTGCTGACAATCGGTAAAGCAAATGCGACCGTTACTGCGAATAGTAATGCGGTCACTTACAACGGAGCTTTACAGAGTGTCACGGGCTTCACTGCATCAGACTTGGTTGGTGGTGAAACTGAAAGTGTGCTTACGGGCGTATCGGCAAATGGCAGTGGCAAAAATGCAGGTCAGTACTCTGTCGTAGCCTCCGGTGAGGACAAAAACTACAACTTGACATTTAATAACGGCTTGCTTGCTATCGGTAAAGCAGATGCTACCGTTACAGCCAATAGTAACACGGTCACCTACAATGGCGGCGTACAGAGTGTCAACGGCTTTAAAGCAACAGGTCTGGTTGGTGGTGAAACTGAACGTGTGCTTACCAGCGTATCGGCAACCGGCAGTGGAAAAAATGCAGGCCTGTATGATGTTGTAGCCACCGGTAAGGACAATAACTACAACCTGACCTTCAATAATGGTTTGCTGACCATCTATAAAGCAAATGCTACGGTGACAGGCAACAGCAACAGGGTCACCTACAACGGCAAAGAACAGGGTCTCAGCGGCTTTAAAGCTACAGGTCTCGTTGGCGGTGAAACAGAAAGTGTGCTTACCGGCGTATCGGCAAGTGGCAGTGGAAAAAATGCGGGAAAGTATGATGTGATAGCCATCGGTGATGACAGCAACTACAACTTGACCTTCAAAAACGGTCTGCTTGATATCAATAAAGCGGATGCCACAGTGACAGGCAACAGTAACACGTTCACCTACAACGGCGCAGTGCAGGGTGTCAGCGGCTTTAAAGCAACAGGTCTTGTTGGCGGTGAAACAGAAAGTGTTCTAACCGGCGTATCGGCCAGCGGAAACGGGAAAAATGCAGGCCAGTATGATGTTGTGGCAAGCGGTTCGGACGAAAACTACAATCTTGTGTTTAATAAAGGGTTGTTGACTATCGGTAAAGCAAATGCCACGGTGACCGCGAACAGTAATGCGGCCACTTACAATGGCACTGTACAGAGCGTCACGGGCTTCACTGCGTCAGGTCTTGTTGGTGGTGAAGGCATTGATGTGCTTGCCGGAGTATCAGCAACTGGAAGTGGAAGGAATGCAGGTCAGTATGATGTTACTGCCACCGGATCGGACAATAACTACAACCTCACTTTCAAGAAAGGATTGCTTGATATCGGAAAGAAGTCGATCACCATCTCCGGCATAACAGCCTACGATAAGTACAATGACGGGACGGCGACAGCAGTAACCAACACGACCGGGGCTGCTGGGTGGATTCAGGGTGATCAACTGCTTGTATCTGCTGGTGGTTTGTTTGAAAATCCGGCCACAGGTACCTGGAACGTAGCCTTGAGCAGCAAATACAGTGGTGCTGATGTGAGCAACTATGCTATCATGGATCAGTTGACTACAACGGCGACAATCAAAGCTGTTGTACAGCCGCCAACAACCGCCAAGCCTGTTGACCCAGTTACCGTGACCGTTACCGCTGCACCAGCCGTAACCTTGGTTTCGGGGCTTGTCATACAGTACTCTACCACGGTGCCAGCGCAGACGGTAACCCCTGCAGGAGGGGCGATATCGGGTGAAATTTCGGTTTCGGTTCCGGTTGCTACACTCCAGACCGGCGCATCGTTCACCATCCCGCTACCTACTGACATTCAGGCAGCGGCAACCACCTTTGGAGGCGAAAAAGCCACTCTACTTGATGGCACAGCACTTCCATCCTGGATAGCCTACGATGCGACCAGCAAGACATTCAGGGTAACAAATGTCGGACAGTCTGATCTTGGCTCAACAGTAACGGTACTCTTGACGATTAATGGTCAGACCTGGGATATTGTTCTTTCAACCCAGCAGTGATCCTTTAATCGTTTTCATGGTGTCATTGATCAAGAGAGCCTGCCAGCAACCATTGTTGGCAGGCTCTCTGATTTATGGATTGATTCCGAAAAGCACCTGCTAATTCAATGGGAGATTTAACGTGAAACGCGTTTATCTCCTCACCAGTGCTTGGAAATCTGGATGTCATTAATTATATTTTTCTCAAACGTAATTGTGGTGAATAAATGGGATGAATTGTGTCCTATATGCTGCTACAGGTTGACAAAAGATATGAGGTATATTTAAACGAACGACTTAAAGTGAAAAGTATTATGAATACGATATACAACATCATCTGGTCGCAAGTGAAGGAGAAGTGGATTGTTGTCTCTGAAAAGGTAAAGTCGAACGGTGGAGTACCAAAGTCTTTGGTTCCAGGTCTTGCGCTTCTCACTGCACTGCTTGCTGCGGCCGCTCCGGCATACGCGCTTGATCCTGCCGCCTTGCCATCGGGTGGGCAGATCACCTATGGAGTTGGTTCGATAGCTTACGACGACGTGGCAAGCCGAATGACTGTAAGCCAGACAAGCAACAAAATTATTGCGAACTGGGAAAGTTTTAACATAGGTTCAAACGCAGCAGTTCACTTTGCGCAGCAAAACCGTTCAGATGTGGCGCTTAATAACATTGGCGGTGAAAGCCCCTCGCAAATTATGGGCCAGCTCTCTTCAACCGGTAACGTCTTTCTTCTTAACCCGTCAGGGGTTGTTTTTGGCAACGGTGCCCAGGTCAATGTGGGCGGCCTCGTTGCCTCTTCACTCGGTATCAGTGACGCTGATTTTCTTGCTGGTGCCTATCGCCTGCAATTTTCGGGAGCTGCTGGCGCAGTTATCAACAATGGGATGATTACTGCGAAGGGGAGTCGTGGCGTTGTGGCTTTGATTGGCCCACAGGTAGCCAATACAGGAGCTATTACGACACCAGCCGGAAGCACAGTGCTTGCAGCCGGAAATAAGGTTTCAGTTGATTTTACGGGAGATGGCCTGATCAACCTCACGGTTGACTCCGGAGTGCTCAATGCTGCTGTTGAGAACAGTGGCACCATTACTGCCGAGGGTGGACTTGTGGTGATGAGCGCAATGTCAGCCGATAATGTAACGCAGTCGGCAGTCAACAACAGCGGCATTATTATTGCAACAGCTCTGCACCACAGGGACGGAAAAATCATTCTTGATTCGAGTGATGGTGTTACGACACTTGCTGGTACTGTTGATGTATCTGCTCGAGAGGGAGATGGTGGACAGATTATTGCGATGGGTGGTCAGATTGATGTTGTTGATGGAGTAAACCCGAAGGGTAACGAGATGTTACTGGTGGCTCCAACGGTGGCCAATATTCGTGTACGCGTTGATGGCGTGACCCAGCAACTTGAATTTACACCGGACCGCTCGCATAATGAGGAGAGACACTCTGTTTTTGGCGATAGAGCCAGGCAATACAGCGGCGAAATTACCCTGGGCAAGAATGATAACTATGCAGATTACCGTGTACTGACTTCGGCTACAAAGGCAATTATCGTCGAGACGGGAGATGGCAGCAAGATTTATGATGCCACTGCACTTGCCAAAGATCTTGCCATAAATATCGTAGGTGTTGGTGATTCCGGCTACAGCGCTGATGCTCTTGTCTTCACGACATCAAGCAAGGATGTTGGTTCAAATTATGCCATTCTGCTGGGCAGCGACAGCAATCAGCTCTCATCTGACTACGCTGTTGGTTACTTTACAGGAAAATACAACATCACGAAAGCAAGCGCGACCGTGATCGGCAACAGCAAAAGTGTCACCTACAACGGCTATGAGCAGGGTGTTAACGGCTTTACCGTTACTGGTCTTGTTGGCGGAGAAACGGCCGAGGTACTCGCAGGCGTATCGGCAAGCGGCAGTGGCAAAAATGCGGGACAGTATGATGTGATAGCCATCGGTGATGACAGCAACTACAACTTGACCTTCAAGAACGGTCTGCTTGATATCGGTAAAGCAGATGCAATCGTGACAGGCAACAGTCAGAGTGTTACCTACAACGGTGCAGTGCAGAGTGTCAATGGCTTTACCGTCGATGGTCTTGTTGGCGGAGAAACAGCCGGGGTACTCACAGGCGTATCGGTGAATGGAAGTGGCAAAAATGCAGGACAGTACGATGTTGTCGCCAGCGGTGATGACAGCAACTACAACTTTACCTTCAGAAACGGCCTGCTTGATATTGGTAAAGCCTATGCCACAGTGACTGCGGACAGCAAGAATTTCATCTACAATGGCTCCATGCAGAGTGTCACCGGCTTTACAGCAACGGGTCTGGTTGGAGGCGAGACTGAAAGTGTGCTTACTGAAGTAACAGCGACCGGAAGTGGCAGGAATGCAGGTCAGTACGATGTTATCGCCAGCGGATCTGACACCAACTATAACCTCACGTTTAAAAACGGAGTACTTGATATCGGACGGAAGTCGATTACCATCTCTGGAATCGCTGCCTCTGACAAGTATGATGATGGAACAGTGACAGCCGTAACAAACACGAGCGGGGCGAGTGGGTGGATTCAGGGTGATCAACTGCTGGTATCTTCTGGAGGGGTTTTTGATTCTCCTGCAGCAGGCACCTGGAACGTAGCATTGACCAGCAATTACAGTGGTGCAGACGTGGACAATTATATCATAACGGACCAGTTGAATACCATGGCGACGATAAAAGCTCTGGTACTACCGCCAAATACCGCAAAGCCTGTTGATCCTGTTACGATTACAGTTACTGGTACTCCAACTCTTACCACAGTATCAGGGCTTGTCATACAGTATAATAATGTGCCAACACAGACGGAAACCCCTGCGGGAGCTACGATATCGGGTGAAATTTCGGTTTCGGTTCCAGTTGCAACACTCCAGACCGGAGCATCATTCACCATCCCTCTTCCCTCTGATATCCAGACTGCGGCCACCACTCATGGCGGCGAAACAGCCACTCTCCTTGATGGCACAGCTCTTCCATCGTGGATAAAGTATGACGCAGAAAGCAAGACATTCAGGGTTTCAAATGCTGGCCAATCCGAACTTGGCACAGCAGTAACGGTACTCTTGACGATTAATGGTGAGACCTGGGATATTGTTCTTTCAACCCAGCAGTGATCCTTGAAGCGTTTTCGAGAAGTCATCGACAAGAAATCCTGCCAACACCGGTTGTTGGCAGGATTTCTCTTTTACTGCACTCTTCCATTTCTGAAGGAGAGCATTATATCTCTGCCGCATGGGGGCAAAAAGCATTTTTGCGATATTTCGGTCCATTACCAGTGAAATCCGCGGTTAAGCCCTACAGTATGAGCTGTCAAATGTGGCTTTAAGGAGGCAACTTATAGCTGTTAAAAGTACAGGGACAAGGTGACAAATATTTCTCTTTCATGGAATTTTGTTTATTTCATAAAGCTTTAGTATTATTGTTGAAAGCAAGTAACGCGCAGGGGCATTCCGGGTTGGCGCAGAAAGGTGCTGCATGAGCTCAAATGATTTTGACTCACTTGCAGAGACAAAAAGTTGGGTTTTTTGTTGGTGTTGTGGTAGATTGCGTATTTTATGAGCCATCTGTTGTGTCTCGTCGTGGAATAACCAAACAAGTGGAGATTGGTTATTTTTGAAAGTTTCGGTTCGATGCCATTTCCTGGAAATAGACCAAATCCAGCAGGATTTGCAATCTGATCATCAATAAAAGAACTCAAGGCAGCGATTTTTAATACACCGCTAAATTCTGCTAAGGACCATGAAATCAAGCAATACCCGTTTTTATATCGCTCTTGCCGGCTTTCTGTTTATGGCATATCCATCCAAATCGTTTGGCTTCGGTTTTGGTTTTGGCGTTAACTCTGGTGCTTCTGGAGAATCGAATCCTGCAACATCTGCGAATTCAAATAAAAAAGCCCCCGAACCATCTGGCGATAAGGTGACGGATCAAATAACTCCTACGGTTCAAAAGGAGTCGGGGCAGAAAGCTGATAATACTCTGAAACAGCCAACCCCAGCCTCAGCTATCTCTATGGCTGCGTTCAGGTCTGGCACTCTGAATCGGGTGGAGACCAGCAAGCTTGCAGATGCCTGCATTGCAGCGGGGGAGTTCAAAAAAGCAGAAGAGGTATTTGCCACGCTCCTTGTATGGTATCCCACCAATCAAACGATTCTGAAAAAAGCGATCAAGGCCTATGAATTGGCATGGGATGCCGAAAAGGCTCTTCCATTGTATGATATTTTGCTGAAGCGCAAAAGCATTGACAATCAATTTATTATTAATGCTGCAAGGGCATATCTCTGGACGAATCGTTACTCTGAGTCTGTAAAATTGTTTGAGAGGGCATTTCTGACGGGAGGAAAAAATCTTGATAATCTTCTCGATTACAGCAAGGCTCTTTTTGGGAACAAGCAGTATTCACTTGCTGTTGAGGCTTACGGGGAGCTTCTGCAGAAACATGGCTTACCAAAAAAGTCAGCCCTTGACTTTATTGGCAGTCTGGAATCGGCTCAGCAAAAGAGAGAGGCCGAGAAACTTCTAGAACTTGTTGACAAGCAATTTCCCGAAACACCCAAAAAGGTTTTGCTGGAAGATCAGTTTAAAAATTCTTTGGCAGAGGAACTCAAAAAAAATTATGAGGTACTCAAGACATCCCCTCATGATGAACCAGCCTTGTTAGGTGTCGCAAGGAGAAAAAGCTGGCTTGGAGATTATCCGTCAGCACTTGCCTCTTACGACAGCATAATTGCTTGGCGCAAACCAGCCGACGAAACAGGTTCACTTGTTGCTGCTTATCGTGAGAAAGCCCGTGTGCTTGGATGGATGGCAAAATATGATGATGCGACAGCGCAATATGAACGTGCGATAGATACTTTTCCTCACGTAGCTGTGCTGAAATCGGAATACAAGGCAAAGAGAGAGAATTACCGCAACTCTTACCGGCCTGCGGTACGCGCTTATAAAGAGTGGATGCAGGCCGAGGCAAATGAGCTTGAGCCGCAACTTTCCGAGCCGCAATTTGACCTGGGGCAACTCTATATGCAACATGCCAAGTGGAAAGAGGCGAATGACATTTACAGCAGTATGCTGGTTGCTCAGCCCGCTCATCTTCAGGCGGCGATGGCAAAACAAAAAGCGGATATTCTCGCGTCGAAAACATCGTGGCGAACCGGAACTGAATATTTCACTATCGACAGTGAATGGAAAAATATTAATGTAACCGTTAATAGTTATTATACTTCGCTATCACATGCCCTCGATGGTCATCTTACCGCTTTTGTTAATCTCGAAACGAAATCATATCGTTTTGACACCCTTTTTAAAGATCAAATACAGAAGAGCATTGTCACTGCGCTAGAATATCGTAATACTCCCGATCTTCTGGTGCGTGCCGCTTATGGGTTTCATAGTAATTCTGATACTCTTGATGATACGAATACCGGCTCTCTCGTGACTGAAAGCGAGCCCTTGAACAATCTTCATCTTGCACTTGGTTTGAACCGCGAGGATGTTATTGATAATGCCAAATCATTTCAGCATCGCATTCAGAAAAACAGATGGCAGAGTCGAGCGGTTTATGACGGTGATCGCAACTGGAATGCTGGTATTGATTATGAATTTGCGGACTATTCCGATGGTAATGCCAGCCATACCACGGGAGCAGATGTGACCGCCCACCTTTTGTTCGGCACACAACAACTGAATCTTACTTACCGACTACAGAAGTACGGATTTACAAAAACAGGGAAGTATGATTACTGGACTCCTGATACCTATACAACCAATTCACTTGGACTGGAGTGGAGACATTATTTCAATAAAGAGATTTTTATTGGAGCAAAAGATACCTACTCAACCCTTCAATGCCGGGTAAATTTTGAACCTGATGAAAAGGTTTCGCACCAGATTCGTGCTGCATTGTATCGTGACTGGAGCAGCCGTTTTTCGACATCAATTGAAGGTCAGTATTCCTGGGCAACGATTGCTTTTTACCAAGACAAACTGCTGAAGGCTGAAATTCGGTGGTTATTTTAAATATTGAAACTCAGAGAGAACATGCAGGAAAATAAAAGATCTTGGTTTCTGATCACCAAGGTGACAGTACTGTTAGTATTGATCATTTTATATACAATTGTCCGCTTATACTATCTCTTTGGCTCTCCTCTTCAGCCCTTTGAACAGGTTTGCAGTGTTATTTTTTTCCTTTCAGAGGCCTTTATTCTGTTTCACTCTTTTTTCTTTTTTCTGGATATTGTACGGGAGCACTTTCCAGAAGCACCATACAAAGAAAAGGTACCAGGTGCTGATGCCTCTGTCGCAATTCTTATTCCCGCACGGCATGAACCAAAAGATATCATACAAAATACACTTTTGACCTGTACCAGTCTGGCCTACGAAAACAAAAAGGTCTACCTTCTTGATGATTCGACGATTGAAAAATACAAGCAGGAGGCGAGAGAACTTTCAGAATCACTTGGCGTTGAGCTTTTTACCCGCAGCAATAACAAAGGGGCCAAGGCTGGCATGATTAACCAGGCATTAAACGTTGTCAAGGAAAAATATGTCGCTATTTTTGATGCCGATCAGAATCCTATGCCAGGGTTTCTGGATCTGGTTATTCCTGTGCTTGAAGCTGATGAAAAGCTTGCGTTCATGCAGACACCCCAATTTTATTCAAATATCGATGCCAGCCCAGTGGCGATGGCAGCCCACAATCAACAGGCTATATTTTATGAATACATCTGCGTAGGCAAGACCATGAACAAGGCAATGTTCTGCTGTGGAACCAATGTCGTGTTTCGTCGTACAGCTCTTGAAGATGTTGGTCGATTTGTTGAAGATACGGTTACAGAAGACATGGCAACATCACTGAAACTCCACGCAAATGGATGGAAATCCTCATTTATACACAAGGCTTACACCTTTGGAATGGCTCCGGAAGATTTGGCTTCGTACTTTACCCAGCAGCAGCGATGGTCACTTGGTACCTCTCAGATTTTCCGTAAACTCTTGAAACTTTTTATAACAGACAGAAAAGCTCTTACACCCTCCCAATGGGTCGAATACTTCCTTTCAACGACCTATTACTTTATAGGATGGCCCTACTTTTTTTTAATTTTAGGGCCGGTCATGTATGTTTTTTTTAATCTTCGATCATTTTATATTGACCAGTTTGCTTATGCTCTGACATTTGTGCCTCTTTTTATACTTTCGAATATCGTTTTCTATCAGAGCATGATCACGAAAAAGTACAAACTCTCGAACATGTTCAAGGTGCAAATGCTCACCATGATGTCTATACCGGTTTATCTGGTGTCATCAATCAACGGACTGTTTAATCTTGACAAGAAAGGTTTCAGAGTTACTCCGAAAGGTGGAGGCAGAAATGTGCCATTCAGAAGTCTCTGGCCGCAACTTCTCTTGTTTTGCATCCTTCTCTTCTCTTTTTTCTGGGGTTTAAGCAAGCTGTATTATAGCTGGGATCCTGTTTTGGCTATCAATATGTTCTGGATTGGCTTTCAGTCAGTTTTGCTTAGTGGAATATTTCATTTTAACAAAAAATGAAGCGATCAGTATACCTGTTTATTTTTGTAGTAATCATACCATTTCTCTTAACAAGTTGTTCTGCCTATCTTCTTACTCCTGAAACGATTACTTATGGATCGTGGAATTTTTACAAAAGCCGTTTTGTGAAAAATGGACGAGTCATTCGTCCGGAGAATAATAATGACACCGTGTCGGAAGGGCAGTCTTATGTTATGATAAGGTCTGTTCTTATGAATGATCAGAAAATCTTTGACAACTGTCTTGCCTGGACAGAAAAGAATCTGTCGCGCAAAAGCACTCATGGTGATGCGCTTCTTGCATGGCATTTCGAGCGGGGCAAAGTCAGTGATACGACATCTGCATCTGACGCTGATATCGATTATGCTTTCAGTCTGATTCTTGCCTATCGAGCCTGGCAGAATGATCGCTATCTCAAGCTTGCCAACGAAGTGCTTGCGAGTGTTCTCGATCGTGAAACTGTATCTATAAATGGTCGCCTCTATCTCCTGCCGTGGCCGGCAAAAAATAACGGTGAAGAGCTGGTAGCGCAAAATCCGTCATATTATGCACCATCTCATTTCAGGCTTTTTTATGAAATAACCGGTGATAAACGCTGGCTGGAGCTTCTTGATACCACTTACGATCTGATCGGAAAATTAATAAACTCTCCAGTGGATATCGGACGACCAGGAGTTGTCCCTGACTGGATTGCAATCGATCAGAAGGGGGCAATAGTGCCCCTCCCCGGCAAGCCTTTTGTATTTGGATGGGATGCTGTACGAGTTCCAATCAGAATAGCCGCAGATTATTATCTCTATGGTGACCAACGAGCACTGGCTGTTCTTCGCTGGTTTTCCAATTTCTTTGAGCAGAAATTTAAAGAGGGAGCTGTTGCTGTTGGCACCCGGGAGAACTATGATAACGCACTTTTTTATAGTGCCGCCTACGCTGCCGCAGAATCTGCTCAATCATCAATCTCACCGGATCTCCTGCAACACTTACGAAACTTTATCTGTAAAAAAGGGAAAGATGTTTATTATAGTAACCCTGATGATTACTACGCAAATAGTTTGTCGTGGTTGCCGGAATACTATCAGATGAAGAGGTAAGGGGATAAGCTCTCTGTTTTCGAAATTTTGGTCTCAAAAGAGTGGTTTGCTTCTCATAAAAAAGTAATTGTGCTGCTGGTATGAACTTTTTCCAGTGATAGACTGTTGACACTCTGATGGTTTTTTCCTTTTTTAAAGTAAAAGTAGCCAAAACTGCAGGTGAAGCAGAGTTTGTTGTATATAGCTTTGCTTTATTGCTAAGTTCTAGCTTTAATAACAGGAGGTGTCTATGTCGGAAGAACATGCAAAGCGATTCTTTGTGAAGATAGAGAAAGATGAGGGTTTAAGGGAGCGTGTTACTGAGTTCCTTCATCGCGAGGGCTTTTCCTGTACCGTTGATGATATTGCCAAAGTGGCTTGGGATTTAATGACCGCTCAATATGTCTCAGGTCTGCCTGCTTCCGAGCATTGGGGTCGGTGAAGTACCCACTCTTTTTTGCGTTGAGACGCACTCTTTCCATGCGACGGGGGTGGGATGAAAGAATCAATTTTACTGCTGCGGTGAGTTGTTTGTCGCTTTGGTTTGAATAGTTGAGAGATAACCTCCTGCTTAACTGTCAATTATTACTGCGCGATGCGTTTCTATCGTGAAATGTTGGTAGATTTATCCGCAAAGCGAAAGATATGACGGTTTGGTATTTGGAATAGGCAGAAAAAATGATAAATTTTTGCGGGCGTACTCTGATTATCACTTTTCATCCGATTTCATCTTAGATAAAAGGTTACAATAATGATTGAAAAAGGCGAATTGCTGAAACAAATAAGTGCTATTGAACAAAGCGACGAGTCAGTCATTGCAATTTATTCAACTCACATTCAGCATGTTTTGAGGTATTCCACTCTTGCCCAGGATGTGCAGGATAAGGTTATGGGGATATTGCAGAGGCTTGATGCTGATCTCAAAACCCATAAATCGACGATAAAAAAGTTGGTTGATTTCATTGTAAAAAGCGGTAAAGATGTTTATTAACAAGGATTTACTTGATTTTTTTGGTTCCATGACGGAAATCAAAAAGCGAAAGCGCGATGTTTTCAATGCTCTTGCTGCTGATGTTGATGACCCCGAAATAAAAGGAGTCTTGCAGGAAATCAGCAAAAGTGAACAACAGCATGTCGATCAGCTTCAGCAGAGTATGAACCTTGTGAACGGGAGGCCTTATGCCTATTCCAGACAGCCAGCAGCACCCAAACCATCACCTGGTTTTTCGACTTTCCAAACGAGTAACGAAAGGCCAATAACAGCACAACAACCCGCTGAAGCCGAGATGGTTGAAAACGGCAATGCTCAGAAGCCCACTTCGGATGGTATGCCCGACGTGCCAGAAAATCCTTTTAAAATTGATGTTGTACTTGATAAACTCCCCATTCCGGATGATGTCGTGCCTGCTGAAGATGGAGATGCCCCCTCCAACCAGTTGCAACCAACAAGCTTTGAACCGAGTATTTTCAAAGCGGCCGAGGTCGAACAGCGAGAGGAGAACATCGGTGCTGCCAAACCGGCACGGCAGAACTCTATCGGTCTCCCTGGGCAATCTCTCTCTGTGAAGTCAATATCACGCTCTCTGACTTTTGAAAAGAGAGAAAAATTTGAGCAGATACTTAATCCCATCGGCACCATTAAAAAAGCACAACAAACCGATTATATTACTCTTTTTCAACCCACCCTTCCGCAAAAACAGAATAGTATGAACACATTCAGCCATCCGTTAGCAGAGGTCTTTGGTTTTACGACTACAGACCCGTCATCAAAAGCGAACCGGTACCGTTCACATCGGCATTGCCCTTTCAACAACAAGGTGCCAAACTGCACGAAAGAGCAGACAAAAAATCCCCTTGGTGTATGCAGTATTTTCTATGAAGACAGACCTGTCATTACCTGCCCGATCCGCTTTCGCGAAGACTGGCTGATTACTGATGATGCAGCCTCTTTCTTTTTTAAGGAGGGAGTTCGCTGGAGTTCGCTTACTGAAGTTAAGCTGACAGATGCTTATGGAAAGTCAGCCGGAGATATTGATGTTGTGCTTGTCGCTTACGACGAAAATGGTAAAATGGTTGACTTTGGGGTCATCGAAATTCAGGCTGCATTTATTTCTGGTGATGTGCGCGATCCTTTTGAGTTTTATATGAAAAACCCCAAAGGTCACTCTTTAATGGACTGGACTGCGCAGTCCAACTATCCGCAGCCCGATTTTGTTTCCGCAACCAGAGAGAGTCTCGTACCCCAGCTTATTTTCAAAGGCTCGATTTTGAATTCATGGAACAAAAAGATGGCTGTTGCTATAAACAGAAGCTATTTTGATACCCTTCCGAACCTGGTTACCGTCCAGAAAGAGGATGCTGAAATGGCGTGGCTCATTTATGATCTGGAGCTGGTCTCCGAAGGTGACAAGGAGCGTTATCAACTCAGGAAGAGTGATGTAGTCTATACAAAATTCCAGCCAACTCTGGCGGCATTGACGGCATCATATCCCGATGAAGTCGAGCACTTTATGAAGTTGCTACCAGAACTGGCCGACAAATAAATGAGCTCTTTTTTCTGAACTTTCAGTTGATCGGCAAGAAAAGCAGTTGTTGTTATTTTCACCATGAGCAGCCCTTGTAAATAAAGTCTGAAGCTTTTATTTACAAGGGTTTCTCTCTTTTACCTCCGTCACATCACTCTCATCTTCTTCCCTTTTTTCTCTCGCATTCTGATCAGTCCTTTCTTCTACCATGAGGCTGCGCCCTTCGAAAGCGCGGTGAGTCATCATCTCCCTGTCACGTACCTTTGCTTATTTCCCTATTTCCCCTCACCCCGGACTCTGATAAGTCGGAGTGATACCTCTCTGGCCCCCTAAAAAGCACTAAAATGTAACTTCCGACAACTCTCTACATAATTGTAGCCATTCGACGCCAGGAAATTCGTTCCCGTCTCAGTGACTCTTCCGGGTTAAAAAGGAACAAAGGTATAACCACTCCTGAAAAACGCTAAAGTTACAACATTTCATCATCATCCCTTTTTTTTCGAGACATAAATATCCAAAGATGATCCTTTGGCACGGTTATTGCTCAATAAATCCATAACTATTCAGGGGTTTTGAGTCTAAGTATGGAATAGTTAAGGCAAATGGCAAGATTAACCTTAAAAAGTACGAAAATGAGAAAAGTAGCTATTTACGGAAAAGGTGGTATCGGCAAGTCCACCACAACACAAAATACGGTTGCCGGTCTCGCTGAAATGGGCAAAAAGGTGATGGTTATCGGCTGTGACCCTAAAGCCGACTCTACACGCCTGCTTCTTGGCGGATTGCAGCAGAAGACTGTTCTCGACACACTTCGTGAGGAGGGTGAAGAGGTTGAACTCGAAGATATTATCAAAGAGGGGTACAGAAAAACCCGCTGCACCGAGTCTGGCGGTCCTGAACCTGGTGTGGGTTGTGCAGGGCGTGGTATTATCACGTCGGTAAATCTTCTCGAACAACTTGGAGCGTTTGACAGTGAATGGGATCTCGACTACGTCTTTTATGATGTGCTTGGTGACGTGGTCTGCGGTGGCTTTGCCATGCCGATTCGTGACGGAAAGGCCGAAGAGATCTACATCGTCTGTTCTGGCGAAATGATGGCGATGTACGCTGCCAACAACATCTGTAAAGGTATTCTGAAATATGCTGATGCAGGCGGAGTGCGACTTGGCGGACTGATCTGCAACAGCCGTAATGTTGATAACGAACGGCAGATGATTGAGGAGCTTGCAAAGAAGATTGGCACGCAGTTAATCCACTTTGTTCCCAGGAACAACTTTGTCCAGCGTGCAGAGATCAACCGGCAGACGGTGATTGAGTACGATCCAACTCACGAACAGGCTGATGAGTACAGGGCGCTTGCAAAGAAGATAGATGAAAACAAGTTGTTTGTCATTCCTAAGCCACTTGAGATCGAAGAGCTGGAAGCACTTCTCATTGAATTTGGTATCGCTAACTAAAAAAAGGAGTACAGAGAGATGTTAATGATCAGAACAATTGTCAGACCAGAAAAGGTGTACGATGTCATGCAGGGACTGCTTGAGGCAGGTTTCCCGGCAGTCACAAAAATATCGGTTGTCGGACGCGGCAAACAACGTGGTCTGCAAGTTGCAGATGTGGTGTATGATGAAATCCCCAAAGAGATGCTCTTTACCGTTATACCAGACATCGACAAAGATTTCGTCATCAGGGCAATTATTGAGAATGCAAAGTCTGGATCTGATGGCAAATTCGGTGATGGCAAAATCTTTGTTTCAGCAGTTGAAGAGGTCTATACCATAAGTACAGGAGAGAGGGAAATCGATCCGCTCCTTCCGGCAAAGGAGGCTTAAATGAAAGAGATTATTGCAGTGATACGGATGAATAAGGTGAATGCTACAAAAAAAGCACTGATAGAAGCTGGAATACCGGCATTCACCGCAACTGGCCGGGTAATGGGACGAGGAGAGGGACAGGTGCACTCAGACATTCTGAGAGGGGCTGAAGCTGGTCATCCCGAAGCCATTGCCCAGCTCGGAGGCCCTCCAAGACTGGTAGCAAAGAGAATTCTGACGGTAGTTGTACCGGATGAACTGTGCAAGACAGCGATTGACACCATCATCGCCACAAATCAGACCGGTAACCACGGTGATGGCAAGATTTATGTAACACCGATTATCGAGACGGTCAGGGTGCGAACAGGCGAATCGGGAGATGTGGCACTGAACTAACGAACAACATTTAACAGGTGTAAACGGAGAGATTTTCATGGAGGCGAACAGAATTATTCCAGATCCATCCAAAGTCAGGGAGGAGCTGATACAGAAATACCCTGCCAAGGTGGCAAAAAAACGGTCAAAATCGATTGTCATTAACGATCCCGATACCATTCCCGAAGTGCAGGCCAACGTCCGTACAGTGCCGGGAATCATAACACAGCGTGGATGCTCATATGCCGGGTGTAAAGGTGTGGTGCTTGGGCCTACCCGTGATATCGTCAACATCGTTCATGGCCCTATCGGATGCAGCTTCTATGCCTGGTTGACCCGCCGTAACCAGACAAGGACCGAGTCGCTGATGGACGCAAACTTTATACCCTATTGCTTCTCTACCGACATGCAGGAGGAGAACATTGTCTTTGGTGGTGAAAAGAAGCTGAAACAGGCAATACAGGAGGCTTATGACCTCTTTCACCCAAAGTCGATCGCTGTCTTTTCAACCTGTCCGGTCGGTCTTATCGGAGATGACGTTCATGCGGCATCGCGAGAGATGAAAGAGAAGTTTGGAGACTGTAACGTTTTCGGCTTCAGTTGCGAAGGATACAGGGGTGTCAGCCAGTCAGCAGGCCACCACATCGCCAACAACGGTGTTTTCAAACACATGGTTGGCCGCAACAACACCCCGAGCGAAGGAAAGTTCAAGTTGAACCTGCTTGGCGAATACAACATCGGCGGTGACGCTTTTGAGATCGAACGCATTTTTGAGAAGGTGGGCATCACGCTGGTCTCCTCCTTCAGCGGCAACTCAACAGTCAGTCAGATTGAGAATGCCCATACAGCCGATCTCAACGTGATTCTTTGTCACCGCTCCATTAACTATATGGGCGACATGATGGAGACGAAGTACGGTATTCCGTGGATGAAGGTGAACTTTGTAGGGGCTGAATCGACCGCCAAGTCGTTGCGGAAGATTGCTGAGTACTTTGGCGATGAGGAGCTCAAGGCAAAAGTTGAGGCGGTTATTGCCGAGGAGGCACCAAAGGTCAAAGCGGTCATTGACGAGATTCTGCCAAGAACAAAGGGAAAGACGGCCATGCTTTTTGTCGGTGGCTCCCGAGCACACCACTACCAGGATCTCTTTAACGAACTTGGTATGACCACTGTGGCCGCAGGATACGAGTTTGCACACCGCGACGACTATGAAGGGCGTCACGTGTTGCCGGGCATCAAGGTGGATGCCGACAGCAAAAACATTGAAGAGCTGAAGATCGTCCCGGATCCGGAGCTCTACAACCCGAGAAAATCCGATGCTGAACTTGAGGCACTCAAGGAGAAGGGGCTGGAGATTAACGGTTACGAGGGGATGATGAAGCAGATGACCAAAAAGTCGCTGGTTGTTGATGATCTCAGCCACTATGAGTCTGAAAAACTGATTGAAATCTACAAACCCGATATTTTCTGCGCCGGTATCAAGGAGAAATATGTGGTTCAGAAGATGGGCATTCCGCTGAAACAGCTTCACAGCTACGACTACGGCGGCCCCTACACAGGTTTTGAGGGCGCCATCAACTTCTACAGGGATATTGATCGAATGGTCAACAATCCCGTCTGGAAGATGATCAAGGCACCATGGGAAAAAGCCGGAAACGGCAAAGGCGCAGGACTTTCAGCCAGTTACGTGACACAGTAATGAACATGGAAAACGGAGATTATTGAATTATGCTATTACGACACACATCAAAAGAGGTTAAAGTGCGCGAAGGGCTGACGATCAACCCGGCAAAGACCTGCCAGCCGATCGGTGCCATGTATGCCGCACTTGGAATTCATGGCTGTCTGCCTCACAGCCATGGCTCACAGGGATGTTGCTCCTATCATCGGAGCACCCTGACGCGCCACTACAAAGAGCCCGTTATGGCGGCGACAAGTTCATTCACCGAAGGTGCCTCGGTCTTCGGCGGCCAGGCCAACCTGCTTGCGGCCATTGACACGATCTTTGCGGTCTATGAGCCCGATATCATTGCGGTACATTCAACCTGCCTCAGTGAAACGATTGGTGATGACCTGCAGCAGATCACCAGAAAAGCAAGAGATGACGGTAAAATTCCGGAGGGGAAGTATGTGATTTATGCCAGCACCCCCAGCTTTATCGGCTCCCACGTCACCGGGTATGCCAATATGGTGACAGGCATAGCAACACAATTTGCCATCTCGACCGGCGAAAAAAAGAACCAGTTCAACATTATTGCCGGATGGATGGAGCCTTCGGACATGCGTGAAATCAAGCGCATTGCCCAGCTTCTCGGTGTCAACATTGTGCTTTTTCCTGACACTTCGGATGTGCTTGATGCACCGCAGAGCGGCAAGCATCTCTTTTATCCGAAAGGCGGCACAACCATTGCTGAGCTGAAAAGCATCGGCGACAGCCTCTCGACCCTGGCACTAGGCAGCATCAGTGCTGAACCTGCGGCCATAGCGCTGGAGAAGAAGTGCAAAGTGCCATTTGAAACGGTTGACATGCCCATTGGCCTCTCGGCAACCGACCGCTTTATTATGGTGCTCAGCCAGAGAGCAGGTGTCAAGGTTCCTGATGAAGTGACGGCCGAAAGGGGACGACTGGTTGATGTGATGTGCGACATGGAGCAGTATCTGCACGGTAAGAGGGTCGCGCTGTTCGGCGATCCCGATCAGCTTCTTCCCCTCACCGAGTTCCTGCTTGACCTGAATATGAAGCCGGTGCATATTGTCAGTGGCACACCCGGCCAGCAGTTTGACAAGCAGATGCGTCTTTTGCTGAATGAGAGGTCGCCCGAAACAAACTTCCGGAATGGCACTGGCGCCGACATGTTCCTGTTGCATCAGTGGATGAAAAATGAGCCGGTTGATCTGCTGATTGGCAACACCTACGGCAAGTATATGGCCCGTGACGAAGATGTGCCTTTTATCAGGTTTGGATTCCCGATTCTTGACAGAATTGGCCACAGTTACTTCCCGAATGTCGGGTACAGTGGTGGCTTGAGACTGGTGGAGAAGATTCTCGGTGTCTTGATGGATCGCCAGGATCGTGATGCGCTTGAGGAGAAGTTTGAGCTGGTGATGTAGGGAAAAGAGTAAAGAAGAGAGGAATAAATGGCACCAAACCTGATGGGGTTGGCAAGATACATTCTTCAGCCCCGAAGGGGTGCCATACGATAGCCCAGGGTGAAGCCCTGGGACACGGGACACGGGATACGGGATACGGGACACGGGACACGGGACACGGGACACGGGACACGGGACACGGGACACGGGACACGGGA
>CAIOLC010000178.1 GCA_903859055.1 uncultured Chlorobiaceae bacterium
ACTTGGGATTTTTTGGATTGAACTGCTTCACAATTTTTGCCCAGAGCATTCTTGCTGCCCGCAACTTGGCAATCTCCATGAAATAGTTCATCCCTGTTCCCCAGAAAAAGGAGAGGCGAGGGGCAAAGGCATCAATATCGAGCCCGGCTTTCAGACCGGAGCGGATGTACTCAAGGCCGTCGGCAAGGGTGAAGGCCAGTTCAAGATCGGCGGTGGCACCAGCCTCCTGGATATGGTAGCCCGAGATGCTGATGGAGTTGAACTTCGGCATCTTTTCGCTGGTGTAGCGGAAGATGTCGGCGATGATCTTCATGGAGGGTTCCGGCGGATAGATGTAGGTGTTGCGAACCATAAACTCTTTGAGAATATCGTTCTGGATGGTGCCGCTCAGCTTTTCCAGTGGTACACCCTGCTCTTCACCCGCCACAATGTAAAAAGCCATGATGGGCAGCACGGCCCCATTCATGGTCATGGAGACGGAGATATCGCCCAGAGGGATCTGGTCGAAAAGGATCTTCATATCCTCAACTGAATCGACAGCCACTCCGGCCTTGCCGACATCACCGATAACCCGTTCGTGGTCTGAATCGTACCCACGGTGGGTTGGAAGGTCGAAGGCGACTGAGAGCCCCTTCTGGCCTGCAGCCAGGTTTTTGCGGTAAAAGTTGTTTGACTCCTCAGCGGTTGAGAAGCCGGCGTACTGCCTGATTGTCCACGGCTGGGTGGTGTACATCATGGTGTAGGGGCCGCCGATGTAGGGGGGGAACCCTGGGGCAAAGTTGAGATGGTCGAACCGTGCCACATCAGAGTGGTGATAGGTCGATTTGATCTCAATTCCCTCTGCGGTTGTCCACGTCGTCTGCTGAGCGTCCGCGCCATTGGTAGCAGCAACTGGAAAAAAAATATCAATAGCTGAAAAGTCGGGTCGCTGTTCAGTTGCTCGGTTTGGATTCCCCGCTTCAATCTCCATGAATCGCTTCCATGCCGACTCAGCAAGTTTTCTGGTCAGGGTTTCAATGTAGTTTGAGCCACGGGCAGGGTCAACAACCTGGTCGAGGGAACCCTCTTCCCTGAGAACAAGATGGATGTTGCCCGAGATGCGTGCTGCAATATCGGGATTGACCGAATCGCCACTGTCGAACGCGCTGATCTGAAGGGTCTCGTACCCCCCAAGAATGGCTGATACCGCCTCGGTGGTAAAACGGAGCAGATTGGTATAGGGTTCAGTCGCTGTACAGTTGCGCTCCGATGTTCGGGCAAAGAGGCGGGGCAACGTTGCGCCCGATGCACCATAAGCTTTGAGCAGATGAGCGAGGAGATAGCGCAGGGCACGTGGTTTGGCCAGCTCGATAAAATGGCTGGAGGTAACTGGCAGGATGATCTCCATTGCGGCAACAATACTCTCGACAGAAACTCCGGCTTCAAGAAAGCGGTTCAGGTAGTCGTTTGCTCCGGCCAGTGCCTGGGCAATCTCCTCTGTTGACGTGGAGCCCTTTTGGTGCGACGGTATGGTATCGACGGCCAGAAATCTGAAGTGAGGAGTCGATTTGGCAGATGCAAAAAGTTCCCCATCCTGCGTTGTTGAACCCTTGCTCGCAGTCACCAGCACTCCGCCCATGTTTTCACGAAAGCCAGGAATGGTTGCAAGGGTTGCGAGCAGTTCAGCAGTGGGGGGGAGGTTGCCTGAAAAATGGATGGCAACAGCATCGGTTTTGATTCCGGCCAGAAGCTGCTTTAAATTTGATGCACTACAGTGCGCCGCGTCACTAACCAAAAACTCAAGCGCCGCCGCATCCATCTCGAAGCATTTCAACGCTGCCTTGTTCGCAGAGAGGGGATCGTTAACCGTAACGCGGTGACAATTTTTCCAACTGTTGACCGTTTTGGTTGTCGGTATGGCAAAATGATCTCCATTTGTTTCGGAAGAGTGCCACGGTTCAAGATCAAAGCCATCAGGAGTTTTCCAGACAATCGTGTCCCAAGGTTTATCTTTGAGTTCGGTAATGGCCTTTTTATTCCACTCAGCCCGGCTGATTGCCGGGAACTCATGAAAGAGCGAATCAGGCCGGGAGTCTTGTGTCATAATCTACTATGCGTTCTGTTGGTTTTGTGATCTCTGCTCGTGAATGATGTTCAGAATTTCCTCTTTCATTTTCGATGGACGCGCTGTTCGTTCAACAAATCCCTTCTGTTGCAGCCACCATGTTGTCTGAAAATCTTTGGTTGTAGGCTTGCCGGTATACTGCTCAATGACCCGTTTGCCCGAAAACCCGATGTTGCCGGCATTGTGCTCAAAAAGCTTGATGCCTCTTGATCCAATACCGATGGCGACACCGCCAAGCGTTGGATCGGTGATAATGGTAATCACCGGCAGTCCAGCTTTTTCAACGCTCGATATGGCCACATGCAGCTTTGGCAGCCCAACCATCGATGAGCACCCCTCGTGCATTCTTGCGCCGCCACCGGTAGCCTGAAAAACAAGCGGAACGCCTCGTGTAATGGCGATTTTGCTGGCACGCCAGATTTTTTCAGCGGTTGTCATACAGAATGAGCCACCAAGAAAGTTGAAATTGGTTCCGCAGAAGACCACTGGCTCACCATCGATAGTACCGTCGCCGGTGATAACCGAGGCGGCAGCCCCTGTTTTTTGTTGCGCCTCACCAATTTTTTTTCGGTATTCAGGAAAGTCAAGAATATCTTTATCGACAATGTATCGGGTCTCCTGGTGTTCGCGGAAAGAGCCTGGATCAAGGATAAAATTGATGTAGTCCTGCACGGCAAGTCGTACATAGCGGTGCCCGCACGTTTCACACACAAAGTTATCCGCCAGCAGTTTTTTATAGAGAACGGGATCCAGAAGCCTTTTGCCCGCGTTATCAATACAGTGTTTATGACGGGCGACAAAAAGTATCTTTTTCGGTTTCGGGATGAAGTAGGAGACCGGCTTTTCAAAGATTTTGATCTCCTCTTCCGAGATTGTATCCCATTGACCGATCTTTTCCCACCGTGCCATTCTTCGAGCAAAGATCTCCTCTGAGGGCAGGGTGCTGAGTTGCCCGATCCACCTTACCATTGAGCTTTTGAATGATTGAAGAGCCGATGGCCGATAGCGGTGTGCCGGTCCGTCATACTCTACGATGATGTCGTCGATAATGCCATTTTTCAAACCATCCTGAGCCGTTATCTGAGAAATCTGTGCGGCAAGGCTTGCCTTCTCCCTGGTGCGAAAAAGAATGGATGAACAGGCTTCAGGAGAGATGACCATATAGGTGGAGTATTCCATAGCCAGAACCGCGTCGCATCCTGTCAGGGCAATGGCCCCTCCGCTGCATCCCCTGTTGATGATGACGGAGAGTGTCGGTACCGTCGCTTCGGCAAGTGCCTGCATACATCGTCCGATTTTCCAGGCGATACCTCCTCCTTCGGATTGTTCCGTAGGGTCAGCGCCAGCCGTATCAATAACGGTAATGATAATCCTCTTCTCCTGCTCAGCAATCTGAATTGCCTTGACAGCTTTCTCAAATGCTGCAGGTGTCGGCATGCCCTGATTCCATTTTGCAATTTCGTCAGGATTCTTCATCAACTCAAGCAGCTCGTCGAAATTTGACGTTGGCGAAGATTGCTGGCCAATGAGCATGACTGGCCACCATGCGTTTTCACCATTGCGCAGTATCGCTCGATGGGTCTGGATGATGCAACTGCCGTGCAGATCGTTTTGCAGGCACTCTTCTGCCTCATCAAAGACGGTCAGGTAATCAAGATGCCTGGGGCGTTCGGGGTGAAAGGAGAGTTGATACTTTTCATATTCGCTGAGCTTTTCGATACTCTCATGTGAGTAACTGAATCCCTCTTGTTTCTCAAACGGCAGATAAAAATGTTTCACTGGTTACAAGCGGCTTTGTCTCGTTTGGTTAATGCTGTTTTTGAGCAAATTCAAGGAGCACCCTGTTGGTCTCTTTCGGATGCAGAAACATGATTTTTTTCCCTCCAGCCCCCTCTTTTGGAGGGGCAAGCGGGGTAATGTTGAGCGATGCAAGTCTTTCACTCTCCTCTTCCATGTTATCGGTTGCAAAAGCGATATGGTGCATTCCATCGCCATTTTTTGCCAGAAATTTCGCGATCGGGCTCTCATCGCTCAGTGGCTCCAGCAGCTCAATCTTGCTCTCCCCAAGAGAGATAAAAGCTACCCGCACCTTCTCGGATGCAACCTCTTCAATCCTGATTGCTTCATCCGCGCACCCGAGAACATTGCGAAATGTTTCGAGTGCGCTTTCGAGGTTCTTGACAGCAATCGCTATGTGGTCAATTTTTTTGATCATGCGTCCCTGGTAATGGATTTACTGTTGACTGCATAGCCGATGGTTTGGAGCGCCTCCCTTATTTCATCGAGAATCGCCGGATCATCAATGGTTGCAGGCATGGTGTACTCTTCACTGTTGGCAATTTTTCTCATGGTACTGCGGAGAATCTTGCCTGAACGGGTCTTTGGAAGCCTCTGGACAATAATAGCACTCTTGAAAGAGGCGACCGGTCCGATATTCTCCCGAACGTATTCGATAACATGCTTGATGATCTGGCTTTCCGGAGTGTCAACATTATTTTTAAGCACAAGAAAGCCGAGCGGCACCTGCCCTTTCAGGTCATCATGAACCCCAATAACAGCACTCTCGGCAACATCAGGATGCTCGCAAAGTGCCCCCTCAATCGCACCAGTAGAGAGACGGTGGCCAGCAACGTTGATCACATCATCCGTGCGCGACATGATGTAGATGTAGCCATCCTCATCAATATATCCTGCATCGCTGGTCTGATAGTAGCCGGGAAACTGTTTCATGTAGGTCTCCACAAAACGGTTGTCAGCCTTCCAGAGGGTCAGCATGGTGCCCGGCGGCATCGGCTGTTTGATCACAATGTCACCCATCTGGCCAGCAGGCAGTTGTTCCAGCTCGGAATTGATAACCTGGACGTTGTACCCTGGAACCGCTCTTGATGCAGAGCCATACTTGACTGGGCCAGGCTCTATGCCCTGGCAGTTCGCGGCAATAGCCCATCCGGTTTCAGTCTGCCACCAGTGGTCGATCACAGGCACCTTAAGCTGCTTCTCTGCCCACCTTACGGTATCAGGGTCGGCACGCTCTCCGGCAAGAAAAAGTGCCCTGAAATTTGAGAGATCATAATTCCGGATATAGTTTCCGTTGGGATCCTCTTTTTTGATAGCTCTGAAAGCGGTTGGTGCTGTAAAGAGTACAGCTACATTATGCTCGCTGATAATTCTCCAGAATGTGCCGGGATCGGGAGTGCCTACAGGTTTACCTTCAAAGATAAGGGTTGTGCAGCCCTGAAGCAGGGGAGCGTAGACAATGTAGGAGTGGCCGACAACCCAGCCCACATCACTTGCCGCCCAGAAGACCTCGCCAGGCTCAACGTTGTAGACATGTTTCATCGACCACTGCAGCGCCACCATGTGACCACCGTGGTCGCGCACAATACCTTTCGGCTGGCCAGTGGTTCCTGAGGTGTAGAGGATATAGAGAGGATCGGAAGATTCGACAGGGACACATTGTGCAGGTTCAGCTCCAAGGAGAGACTGGTTCCAGGTGAGGTCACGCTCCTCATTCAGCTCAGCCTTCAACTGGTCGCGCTGCTTGATGATACAGATTTCTGGCTTGAAGTGGGCCAGCTCAATGGCAAAGTCGAGCAGCCGCTTGTAATCGATAATCTTGCTGTGTTCAATACCGCATGAGGCTGAGATGATCACCTTTGGCTTACAGTCGTCAATTCTTATGGCAAGTTCGTGAGAGGCAAAACCGCCAAATACCACAGAATGGATAGCTCCGATTCTTGCGCAGGCGAGCATGGCAACGACAGCCTCAGGAATCATCGGCATATAGATGATGACACGGTCGCCCTTGCGTACACCTCTCGATTGCAATGCTCCGGCAAAAAGAGCGACAATATCACGAAACTCCCTGAAGGTATAGCGCTGTTTTGTGCCTGTCACCGGACTGTCAAAAATGACTGCCAACTGATTTCCCCGTCCCTCATCCACATGCCTGTCAAGCGCATTATAACAGGTGTTGGTTATTCCACCGGCAAACCACCGGTAAAACGGGGGATTACTGGTATCAAGCACCTGATTCCATTTTTTGTACCAGTGAAGCTTCTCTGCAGCTTCTCCCCAAAAGGCTTCGGGGTTGTCAATTGAACGTTGATAGAGAGTGTTGAAAGAGTTCGCCATACGAGTAACCCCCAGAAAAATAAGTTAATAAAAGATGAGGGAGGACAGATGAGTCTGAAAAAATGAGCCTGAGAGATGATACCTGCGGAACATGGAGTAGATTCTTTATGTGTTGAAAGTTAATGTTAACAAAAAATAGAGAGCAGAGCAACGACGATTTATTTACAGGAGAGGTTTCAGTTGAGCAAAAAGCTGAAAAAGCTCAGGAATCGAAAGAGTCTCAGCTCGCAGTTGCAGCGTATCGCTCCCAACTGATTCAACGTTATACAGCTCTTTCAGATTGTTTAGCAGGGTTTTTCGGCGCTGGTGAAATGCCGCTCGAACAAATTTGCGGAACCCTTCCGTATCTTCCATCGGCTCCTCTTTTTTTGGTCGCATCTGGATGACCGCACTGTCAACCCCCGGCTGGGGCCGAAACACTTTGCGCCCAACCTTGAAAAGATAGTTCACCTCACAGAAGGACTGCATCTGGACAGCAAGAATACCATACTCCTTTGTACCGGGTTTGGCAACAATTCTCATGGCAACCTCATGCTGCATCATCAGGGTTGCCGAAAGGAGTGAGCGGCGGTGTTCAAGCAACCTGAAAAGAATCGGAGAGGTGATGGAGTAGGGAATATTTCCCAGCACCCTGAGCGGTCTCTCTTTTGCCAGCATCTCAAGATCAGTTTGAAGAAAATCACCCTCAATCACGATAAGTTGAGGATACTCACTCCGAATAAAAGCCGCCAGCTTAGGATCTTTCTCCACAACGGTGAATCGCTGGCAGCAGGCAATAAGCTCTCTTGTCAGGGATCCAAAGCCCGGCCCTATCTCCAGAATGTTATCTTCAGCCCCTGCGCCTGAGAGTAACACTATTTTTTTTGTAATATTGCGGTCAGTCAAAAAGTTTTGACCTAATTTTTTTTTCACCGCAATTTCAGTATGCTTATATTCAACGCTTATCATGAGGGTCCGGGATTTAATCGCGAGCGCAGCCGGGCAGAACTGCTTTTTCTAATTTAAGTTATTCTGGAAGTAATGGAAGAAAATAAGATCGGGGATGTGGCTGCGCGATACGTTTCGCGAGGAAACAAGGCAACCCGTACCGGGTTTGGGGATGCTCTGCTTGAAATTGGCAGGGAGAACAGTGCTGTTGTGGCACTTTGTGCTGATTTGACGGGTTCCCTGAACATGAATCCCTTCAGGGATGCGTTTCCGGAGAGGTTTATTCAGACAGGGATTGCCGAGGCCAACATGATATCCATGGCTGCCGGGCTTGCCACCACGGGCAAAATCCCGGTTGCTGCCAGTTTTGCTGTTTTTGCTACTGGCAGGGTGTATGACCAGATTCGTCAATCAGTGTGTTACTCCAATCTTAATGTCAAAATTTGTGCTTCACATGCCGGGCTGACGCTGGGCGAAGATGGTGCGACCCACCAGATTCTTGAGGATATTGGGTTGATGAGGGGACTACCAAGAATGACGGTTGTGGTGCCCTGTGATTACAGTGAAACTGTTCGGGCAACCAAAGCGGTCATCAAGCACGAAGGGCCGGTCTATCTCCGTTTTGGACGACCCAACGTTCCTGATTTTACCCTTGATGAGGACGGTTTTGAAATTGGAAAGTCAATTGAGATGCATCCCGGTACTGATGTGACGGTTATTGCCTGTGGCATCATGGTCTGGAAGGCGATAGAAGCGGCCCGCATTCTTGAAAAAGAGGGGGTCAGCGTCCGGGTGATTAACATGCACACCATTAAACCGATCGACACTCTGGCTGTTGTCCGTGCAGCAAATGACACAGGAGCCATCGTGACTGCTGAAGAGCACCAGTTCTATAACGGGCTTGGTGATGCCGTGGCTCATGTCTGTGCGCTCAATATTCCGGTTCCCATCGAGATGGTTGGTGTTGAAGACCAGTTTGGAGAGTCAGGGAAATCTGATGACCTCCTTGAAAAATACAAGCTCACAACGGCTGACATTCTTGAAAAAATTTATCTTGCTCTTCGCAGGAAGTGTTAAGGGTGGAATTCGGGTGGCAATTTTATAACGCACAGGAGAAAATAAGCGATGGCAATGCCGAACTTTGGAGACATGATGAAACAGATCCAGCAGGCTGGCGAAAAGATGCAGGATGTGCAGAAACAGCTTGAAAAGATTGTTGCGTACGGCGAAGCTGGAGGTGGAATGGTAAAAGTGAGTGTCAGCGGCAAACAGAAACTGCTCACACTCTCCATTGACCCGGACATTATGGACGATCGCGAAATGGTTCAGGATCTTGTGCTTGCTGCTGCAAATAATGCACTCGACGAATCTGCACGACTTGCGCAGGAGGAGATATCCAAAGTGACCGGCGGGATGATGAATCCTGCGGATATCCTCAAAAATCTGAAGATCGGTTAACAGGAGTCAATGCGGTATACCTCAGTGGCGCTTGATGCCCTTATTGATGAATTTTCAAAACTTCCCGGTGTTGGGCGAAAAACAGCCCAACGCCTCTCCATGTACATCCTCCACGAACCGAGGAGTGAGGCTGAAAAGCTTGCCAGTGCATTGCTGGAGGTCAAGGACAAGGTGATTCGCTGTTCAGTCTGTCAGAATATTACCGACATCGGCATCGATCCCTGCACGGTTTGTACCAGCAAGGCCCGTGATCGTACGGTTATCTGCGTGGTTGAATCACCCGTCGATATGTTTGCCTTTGAGAAAACCGGTTACTACAGGGGGCTGTATCATGTCCTGCATGGTGTCATCTCACCACTCGATGGAGTTGGTCCCGATGATATCAAGGTTCGTGAACTGCTTGTCAGGCTCTCTGACCCTGCATCCTCTGAAGTGAAAGAGATTGTGCTTGCCCTTAACCCGACCATTGAAGGCGAAACAACAGCTCTGTACCTCACAAAACTGATCAAACCCCTTGGTATTCATGTCACCAAAATAGCGCGGGGTATTCCTGTTGGGGCAGAGCTTGAATTTATAGACGAAGCAACTCTGTCGAGAGCGCTGGAAGGGCGCACGACAGTATAGAGGTAACATGAAAATTCCGTATTAATTTTCCGCAGTCATGATCTCAGAAAAAAAGTCAGTGTTGATCTTTGGTGGTGGCCTTGCCGGTCTTACCGCAGCGAAACGGTTGACAGACAAGGGGTTTCAAGTAAAGCTGCTTGAAAAGAGGGAGATCTTCGGCGGCAAGGTCTCCTCCTGGAAAGATGAAGAGGGTGACTGGATAGAATCGGGAACCCACTGTTTCTTTGGTGCCTATAGTGTACTCTACGACCTTATGAAGGAGATCAAGAGCGATCATGCGGTACTGTGGAAAGATCACCAGTTGACCTATACCCTGGCGGGAGGCGGCAACTTTACCTTCAAGACCTGGGAGCTTCCCAGTCCGCTGCACCTGCTGCCAGCCATTATAAAGAATGGTTACTTTACCTTTGGAGAGATGGCGGCCTTTGCAAAATCCCTTATTCCCCTTGCTCTGAAAAGAGACAAATACCCTCCAACCCAGGACCATCTTACCTTTGCAGAGTGGGCGACTGAGAAAAAGTTTGGAAAGCGGCTCATGGATACCATGTTCCGTCCCATGGCACTTGCTCTCAAGTTTATTCCACCTGAAGAGATATCTGCCAAGATTATCCTTGATGTAACAGAGACCTTTTATCGCATTCCTGATGCCTCCTGCATGGGTTTTCTGAAAGGTTCGCCCCAGGAGTATCTCCATCAGCCGCTTCTCGACTACTCTGCTTCACGAGGCGCAGTGTTCAAAAACAGGGTCGCCGTTGAAGAGCTGCTCTTTGATGGCACTGAGATAAAAGGGGTTCAGCTTCGCAATGGCGAAATTCTGACGGCGGACTATTACCTCTGTGCTCTGCCGATTCATAACCTGAACAGGGTACTGCCCGATAATCTGAAGCAGCACGATCCCTTTTTCGGGAGACTTCAGAATCTGGAAGCTGTTCCGGTGATCTCGGTTCAGCTCTGGTACGATAAAGAGATCACCTCTGCCGATAATGTTCTCTTCTCTCCGGATGGTGTGATACCGGTCTATGCCAATCTGGCCCGTACCACCCCTGACTATCAGAGACTCAGGGGTGAGCCCTTCAGTGGCAAAACCCGTTTTGAATTCTGTGTCGCTCCGGCAAAAAACCTTATGGTGCTTTCAAAAGAGGAGATTATCCGGCTTGTTGATATGAGCGTCCGAAATTGCTACCCTGAAAGCTCAAAAGGGGCGAAGATTCTGAAATCTACCCTTGTGAAAATCCCTCATTCGGTGTATGCGCCTTTACCCGGAATGGAGCAATACCGTCCCACGCAGAAAACGCCTGTTCGCAACCTCTTTCTTGCGGGCGGCTTTTCACAGCAGTTGTATTACGACTCTATGGGAGGAGCTGTGATGAGCGCCAATCTTGCAGTTGATGCTCTTGTGACTCAAGCTGGAAATAATTGAGAGAAACGAGAAAATGATGCAGGAAAGAGTCGGAAATTATTATTTTAGGCTCCAAACGCCCTTGTAGCTCAGTGGATAGAGTAGTAGTTTCCGAAACTAAAGGTCGGCAGTTCGAGTCTGCCCAAGGGCACAGAAAAGAGATATCGGGGTGTGGCTCAGTTGGTAGAGTGCTGCGTTCGGGACGCAGAGGTCGTGGGTTCGAATCCCGCCACCCCGACAGAAACAGATAACTATCTTGCTCCATATTGTCCACTAGCCCCTTATTATAAAGGGGTTTTTGCTTTTCTGGAATCACAATGACCTGCTCTATTGCATTTTCAATCTCTGTGGGATTTATTCCCCTAAGCTCTGCTTAGGGCACAGACAATAATTAATATGAACAAATA
>CAIOLC010000179.1 GCA_903859055.1 uncultured Chlorobiaceae bacterium
CCTACGATATTCTCACTCAGGAGGTGGGCTTCCCGCCGGAGGATATTATTTTTGACCCCAACGTACTGACTGTTGCCACCGGCATTGATGATCATAACAACTACGCTGTTGATTTCATTGAGAGTGTCCGCTGGATCAAGGAGAATCTCCCTTATGCCAAAGTCTCCGGCGGTATCAGCAATGTCTCATTCTCTTTCCGTGGCAACGAAACCGTCCGTGAAGCGATGCATGCGGCATTCCTTTATCACGCCATCCACGAGGGTCTCGACATGGGCATCGTCAATGCCGGACAACTCGCCATCTATCAGGATATTGAGCCTGAACTGCTGGTGCGGGTTGAGGATGTGCTGCTCAACCGTCGCCCCGACGCTACAGAGCGGCTGGTCAGTTTTGCCGAGACCATCGCCACCGGCGGAGAAAAAATCGAAGCCAAAGCGGCTGAGTGGCGGAGCGCTCCGGTTGAGGAGCGGCTACGCCACGCGCTGATCAAAGGGATTGTTGAATTTATTGAAGAGGATACTGAAGAGGCCCGCCAGCTCTACCCAAGTCCGCTCCAGGTGATTGAGGGGCCACTGATGGATGGGATGAACGCCATCGGTGACCTCTTTGCTGTGGGCAAGATGTTTCTGCCGCAGGTGGTGAAAAGTGCCCGCGTGATGAAGCGTTCAGTCGCCACTCTTTTACCTTACATCGCAGCAGAGAAGGCGAAAAACAAGGATACCCGCGCTGCTGCCAAGGTACTTTTAGCAACGGTCAAGGGTGATGTGCACGACATTGGCAAAAATATTGTTGCGGTTGTGCTTGCCTGCAATAACTACGATGTGGTTGATATCGGGGTCATGATGCCTTGCGAAAAAATTCTTGAAGCGGTCGAGCGTGAAAAGGCTGACCTGCTTGGCCTCAGCGGTCTCATCACCCCGTCGCTTGATGAAATGGTGCATGTCGCCAGCGAAATGGAGCGGCTTGGCATGAAGATACCGCTGCTTATCGGAGGTGCCACCACCTCCCGAATGCACACCGCCGTAAAAATTGCACCGGTCTATTCTGGCGCGGTCGTTCAGGTGCTTGACGCATCACGGAGCGTTCCTGTGGTCAACAGCCTTCTTAACCCGGCCCTCAGCCCCTCGTATATCCAAGCGCTCAAAAAAGAGCAGGCAGGGTTGAGAGAGAGCCACTCGTCGAACAGCGCTTCAAAAAAATACCTTTCGCTGGCTGATGCCCGCAAGAACCGCGCCTCACTGCAACCGGTGGCCTACAAACCGTTGAAACCCGGCATTACCCTGCTGGAGGATGTGACCGTCGGAGAGTTGCGCCCCTTTATCGACTGGACACCCTTTTTCATGGCATGGGAGCTGCACGGAAGCTACCCGCAGATTCTCGACGACGGCAAATACGGCACAGAAGCCAAAAAGCTGCTGGATGATGCCAACAGACTGCTCGACAGGGTTGAAAAGGAGCAACTGCTCGGCCTGAGAGGTGTTGCGGGACTCTTCCCGGCCAACAGCAACGGGGATGACATTGAGGTCTATACGGACGACAGCCGCTCTGCTGTGCTGATGACTCTCCACACCCTTCGCCAGCAGCAGGAGAAAAACGCCGGCGAACCGAACCTTGCCCTGGCTGACTTTGTGGCCTCTGCCGAATCGGGAGTGGAGGATTACATTGGCGGATTTGCCGTCACCGCCGGTCTCGGAATCGAAAAGCTGCTCAAACAGTTCAGTGAAGAGCAGGACGACTACCTCCGCATTATGACGCAAGCTCTCGCCGATCGCCTGGCAGAGGCTTTTGCTGAAATGTTGCATGAGCGGGTGCGCAAGGAGCTCTGGGGCTACGAAACTGCTGCAAACCCGGCAGGCAAGAAAACATGTGCCTGCCATCCCGACATCGCTTCATGCCAGCCAGTCGCTCTTGATGAGCTTCTGGCAGAAAAGTACCAGGGCATCCGCCCTGCTCCCGGCTATCCCGCATGCCCTGATCACACCGAAAAGGCAGAGCTTTTTACCCTGCTGAATGCCGAAACCAACACCGGCATCACGCTCACAGAATCATTTGCCATGAACCCGGCAGCTTCAGTCAGCGGCTTCTACTTCGCCCACCCGCAGGCAAAGTATTTTATGCTCGGAAAAATCGGGAGGGACCAGGTGGAGGATTACGCTGAGCGGAAGGGAATAGCTCTCACGGAGGGTGAGAAATGGCTTGCTCCGGTGCTGAACTACGAACGACAATAACCTCTTATGAAAAGAAGAGTCGGAATAAAAGAGAAATTTTTCTATTATGGGGGGTATCATGTTTACAATGTGTTACAGCAGGGCCAAAGTATTTTTTTTGCGGAACTTTTTTGACCAACGCATTTTCATAACAACACTAAATAATAACCACCATGTCAAACGGCACAACCACCGATTTTTCAGTTGCTCTCAACAACCTCTTGACCACAGCAGGAACCTTGGCCCAGCAGCAGTTCGATTTGCTGAACATCGGCATCAGAACAGCCGGAGAGCTTCTTGAGCCTGTTGTCAAAACATCTTCTGATCTTATTGGTAGCCTCCTCAGCAATTGCTGCCAGTTTGTCCAGAACATCGCATCATCGCTCTTCCCGCAGACACAGAAGTAAGCTGCTCCTGGTGATTGAAAAAGTGCCCTGCGACCCAGGGCACTTTTTATTTTTTCTCCCTTGCATTACGTTACGGCACAATCTGCTCCGCACAAAAAGACAGTCAGTCAATCAGAAGATATTACCACTGCGGCACCTCTGCCAACAGTCACCTGACTTCCGTTTGTCGGACTCTTGAGGAGTCTCAGTGCTCTTTTGTCGCGGTTGTAAATGTCTTCACGAAACAGAAGCTCCTGGCCATTGGGAACGACAGTGAAATAAAGAAGAAGCACCGGAATCTGCTGCGGAAGGCTCACCATGGTGGTTTTTCCGGTATTGATCGCCGTCTGTATCTTTGCCTGGTTCCACTGAAGGCTGTCACGCAGCACCAGCCTGGCAAGTTCTGCAGGGTTTTGCACCCTGATACATCCTGAACTGAACGCCCTGCTGCTTTTGTCGAAAAGCTCCTTGCCTGGTGTATCATGCAGGTATATGGTGAGGGGATTCGGCATCAAAAACTTGATCCTCCCCAGTGCCCCTTTATCACCGGAGCGCTGCTGAAGATGGTAGGGAAGGTTTGCAGCAGAGTACTGTGACCAATTGATGGAGGCAGGATCAACAGTACTCCCCTCTTCATCAACCACCCGCAGTTGTTTTTTCGCCAGATAGGAGTTGTCTTTATTGAGAGCAGGAAGCACATCTTTGTCAAGAACGGTTCTGGGCACCACCCATTTCGGGTTAAAAACAAGAGAGTGCACCGCTGCCCTGAAAACCGGAGTTTGCCGCAGAGGCTGCCCGACAATCACTTTGGTTCCCCACTGATAGCGACCGTTTTCGATATACTGGAGATAATAACCCGGAATATTGACAAGAATACAGGTCGGTGGAAGATCATGTAAAAAAGAGCGGTATCGTTCCAGATTGACGCAAATCTGATTGAGACGCAACTCAACAGGGATATTCATGATTCGAAGGGTGGCCGGACCAACGGAACCATCAACCTCTATACCGCTCCGGCTCTGAAACCTTTTGACAGCCTCAACCATCTCCCGAGAGAATACTGCTGAGGTATCAGCACTCTCTGCAGCAAGATCACCAGAGAGCTCAAGACGTTTCCGCAACACTGCAATCCGCTTGTCCCGACAACCCCCTTTCAGGACAGCTCCATCTGCAAGCCTGGGCCATCCTCCAAGTTGAGCAATGGCCTGATAGCGAGCAAGTCCCTTTTTAAGAAGATCGTAGTTGGCATCTTGCGGGCGAAGCTCCTGGAAAACAGCCGTGATTGAACCAGCAGCAAGAACCCGTTGAAGAGTCTCATCCAGCAGACGAAAATCTCTCTTCTCATGACTCTTCCAATACGGCTCAAGAGCTTCCGGATCAACCTTTCCATAACGAAGATGACCTGCGAGTGTCAGAAAGGCTTTGGTGAGAAGAAGATCGTGTTGAGCTTGTTTTGCAGGAGAGAGCAAGCTGTCAGCAGCAGATTGGCGGATCCTGAAAAGATAATAATCGGAAGGGTTAAGACCGTCAGCGGCAGAACCTTCCACAGCCGCAATCAATTCGTCAACTCTCTGCCGATTCGTCCAGAGTGGTTGATAGCCTCCCGCAGAGTAGAATTGATCCAGCCTGACAATCAGCAACTCCCTGGCGGTGATGCCGGTGGCACTCTTCTGCACGAGCTGACGTTGACAATAATCTTGAATTTTCTGGGCGACCTCATCACCCCGAAAGGGGCGCTCACGCTCAGCCTGCATCTCTCCATGCGCTGGAAAAGCAATCAGCATCGTCAAAAAACAGAGAGAAACCAGGCGGAACATAAACAGTGCGTCAAGCGTATTCAACCAGAGGCATACAGCCAACCTGGCAGCAGAACTATAAGCTGAAAAGATAGAATTTTTTATGAAAATTTTCCATTGATAATGTTTCAAGAAGAACACTGTCCCATGAATGACTACCACTCCGAAGAGTAAAGCCCGACAATCTCTTTGTAGGCAATGGCGGCTGCGCATGAAGTCACCGGAACGGAGACCAGCAATCCGATACCGAACGCAAGTGCACCAAGAATGTTCAGTGCGAAAAGAACAACGGCAAAGCCCAGAAAGGAGAACCAGTTCCGTGAAATAATGGTACGGCTCGCCTCCATCGCCTGCCAGAACTCCATGCGGTAATCAATAACAAGAAAGGTGGTAAACATGTAGCCAATGGCAAGGTAGATCCCTGGAAGCAGCAACAGCACAAAGCCGACAGTGACCAGAAGAGTGCTGGCAAGTGAAGCTAGAAAAAGGGGAAGAAAGTAGTTGAACCCCCTGAAAAAATCGTCGAACTGGAGCGGCTCTCCACTTGCGTGCCTGAAGGCTGCAATACTGTATCCCGCATACAATGGGGCTGCAACTGATGAAAAAAGCAGTGAGCTGCCTCCATCAAACATGGCACTCACAAGCCAAACCACAAAGATAACAAGGGTGAAACCCACGAACTCCCCAACATTGCCACGAAACATCTCCCAACCCTGCCTGAGATAACTCTGAATATCAAGAGAGCCATACTCTTTGTCGAAAAGCCTTGAGTCAACTTTCACACCAAAGTCAAAAGCTGCCATGTTTCTTCCTCCACTTATTATCGTTATGTTCAACGAACACAAGTTACACAACAAAGGTGGAGGAGACAAGCCGTATCGTGCTTAGGCCACCTTGCCACCAAACATCGTCATGAGCCTTCTGTATCCGACCGGTTACCGCACACGAACCTTGAACTTGTTCATGGATAGATGAGACAACGAAAAAAATCATGAACACACCGTCACGAAAATTCCTTTACCATGGCAACGAAACGGCAATAACGCAGCACGCCGCCGCGCTCATTCTTGCTGAGGCGCACCGTGCTGTTGCTGATCGTGGATGCTTTTCGATGGTGCTGGCCGGAGGCAACTCTCCAAAACCTCTGTATACGATGCTGGCGCAGGGAGTGAGCACTGAACTACTGGAACGCCACACCCTTCCCCTGCCTGAAGGATGGTCAAAAAGCGGCTTTGATCGGCGGCTCAGGCTCCCGGAAAAAACATGGCTCTTCATGGGCGATGAACGGTGCGTCCCGCTTGACCATCCCGACAGCAACTGCCGTATGATCAAGGAGACGCTGCTGCTCCACTCCGCTCTTGCAGAAGAGCATTTCGTCCGAATGGCTGGAGAACAAGCTGATACTGAGCAAGCCGCACGGGACTATGAGGATCGACTTCGCTCCTTATTTTTGACATCGGATAACCCACAGGAGTTTCCCCGTTTTGACCTGATCCTGCTCGGGCTGGGCGACGATGGCCACACCGCATCACTGTTTCCTGACAATCCTGATCTTCTGCAAGAGGATGGACGATGGGTGTGCTCTCTTGATGCACCGGCAGGCAAGCCGCCGGGAAAACGGCTGACGCTGACACTGCCCGTCATCAACCATGCCCGGAACATCATCTTTTTCACCTCCGGCAAACACAAAAGTGAACTGGCTGAAACAATATTTCTTGAACAGGAGAACAGTGTGCCAGCCAGTCTGATCAAGCCAGTCAATGGAAACCTGTTCTGGTTCACCACTCAGCCATAGATTCTCTCAACAGAATCAGGGCCGTGTGAATGAATCGGATAGCTATCCGGCGACGGTGTGCCAACAGCATCCCTGATGGAGTCGATGATGGCCCAGGAGTATTCGACACTGTCCTGACGGATAAAGTTCATCTGCTCCCCTGCCATGGCATCAAGCAGCAGCCGGTGATAGGGTGTCAGGCCAGCTTCGGTAAAGGAGGTTTTGTAATCGAACCGCATGTAGACGGGATCGGTAATGACCGCCTCGCCCGGACGTTTGGCCCCAAACTTGATGGCGATGGTCTCTTCCGGCTGAATTTGGAGAATAACCTGATTGGCCGTATAACTGCAACTTTCGGCTGGCCCGAAATAGTTTTGTGGTGGGCACTTGAAGGTGATGACAATCTCCGTCACCGTGGAGGCAAGATTCTTGCCCGCCTTCACAAAAAAAGGGACATCCTTCCAGCGCCAGTTGTCGATAAAAAACTTGATGGCGGCAAAGGTCTCAACCGTTGAGTCGGGGGCAACATTTTTTTCCGAACGGTACCCCTCATATTGGCCAAACACCACCGCCTGGCCGACACTCTCACTTGTAAAAAGACGAATTGAACGAAGGAGCTTGGCTTTTTCATCGCGCACGGCATCAGCCGACAGATCGACCGGTGGCTCCATGGCAACTGCGGCAAGAAGCTGCAGCGCATGATTCTGCATAATATCGCGCAGCAACCCCGCCTCTTCATAAAATGACCCCCGGTCACGAATCCCGAAATCCTCTGCAATGGTAATCGAGACATTTGCAATATGCTGACGGTTCCAGAGCGGCTCAAAAATGCCATTGGAAAAGCGAAAAACCATAATGTTCTGCACCGTCTCCTTGCCAAGATAGTGATCAATACGGAAAACCCGCTTTTCACTGAAAACCTCGCCAATAACCGCGTTCAGTTCTCGCGCACTCTGCAAGTTCCTGCCATAAGGCTTCTCGACAACGATTTTCCGCCATCCCTGTTCCGTAACCTCTTTTTCGCCAAGGTCAGCATACTGGAGATTCCTGACAATGATTGGAGCAAGGCTGGGTGGCGTTGCAAGATAAAAGAGGAGATTCTTGCAGTTTTCCGATCTCCCCGCAACAGCCATAATCTCCTGACGGAGTTGATCATAGCTATTGGGCTCAGCAAGATCAACTCTCACGTAAAAAACACGCTCAACAAAAGAGGCAAAAGAGGAAGCATCCAACATGCTCTCCGGCAATAAATCCGCCATCTTTTCGTTGATGAGGTGGCGAAACTCTGCATGAGAAAGAGGCGCGCGCCCCACCCCTATGATACGATAATCTTGCGGCAGATTCCCCCACATGGCAAGCTCGTAGAGTGAAGGAAAAAGCTTTCGGGCAGCAAGGTCGCTGCTGGCTCCAAAAATAATGATGGTGCAATTGTCAGGTTTACCCTGCATCGGAACTCCTTTTAAGGTTTTTCAAGAAAGGAGTGGCCTCCGAACTCATGACGCAATGCCGCCACAACCCTGTCGGATAAATTCCCTTCAGCGCGTGAACGGTAACGGTTAAAAAGTGAAGCAGCAATCACCGGAATCGAGACCTCATGTTCAAGAGCAGCCTCAACCATCCAGCGCCCCTCTCCGGAATCGGCAATCACCCCTTTCAGGTAATCCAGCTTTGGATCCCTCTGCAATGCCTGAACCATCAGCTCCATCAGCCATCCCCTGATCACAGAACCATGTGACCAGACACGGGAAACCTCTTCAAGATCAAACCCATAACCACTTGCCTCAAGCAGATTGAACCCTTCACCCATAGCCTGCATCATGCCATACTCAATACCGTTATGCACCATTTTGGCAAAATGGCCTGAACCCGATGGGCCCATATAACCATAGCCGTTGACAACGCAAAGATCACGCAACAAGGGTTCAATCCTCTCATAGTCACTCTTTTCACCCCCAACCATGATACAGGCACCATGTCGAGCCCCCTCCAGCCCTCCGCTGGTGCCGGCATCAAGAAAACTGATCCCCTGCTCTTTGAGAGATGCAGCGCGACGCACAGAGTCGATATGGTGTGAATTACCACCATCCACAAGACTATCCCCACGCTCAAGCGATGGAACAAGCTGCTCAATGGTCTCATCAACCGGAGCACCGGCAGGCACCATCAGCCATATCAGACGAGGGGATTGCAGCATTGCTGCCAATTCGGAGAGAGAGGTTGCAACAACCGCCCCTGCTCCGGCAAGGGGAGCGGAGGCTTGCTCCGAGAGATCAAAAACCACAAGCTCATGACCACACTCCAGAAGATGCATGGCCATATTGAACCCCATTTTCCCCAATCCAACGATTCCTGCTTTCATAGTCGTGTCGAGTCTCAACCAAAATTGACAAGCCGCTCCTCATCCCCGACATCACTATCGGTACACTCCACCATCTTTTTATATCGTTCAATCACAGCGCCATTGACTACTGCCCATGACTGCGCCTCGGCAAAAGCAAGAGCGTTGGCCTGCAAGAGCCTGTAGAGCTCTGAATCACCAAGCAATGCAAGGCACTTGCAGTAAAAATCTTCACTTTTTCCCTCACGGGCCACCAATCCCCCCCCGGACCTGCCAACAACATCCCTGCAGCCACCGGCATCTGAAACCACCACAGGCAAACCGGATGCAAGCGCCTCAAGCGCAACATTGCAGAAAGCCTCAGTGGTTGATGGAAAGAGAAAAATATCGCTGCTTGCATAAGCGGCAGGGAGCTCCTCTCCTGTAAGGTAACCGGTAAAAACAGCTTTGGGCATTCTCCGTCTCATCTCCTCCTCAGCAGGGCCGGAACCAATCATCACAAATTTGACCTTATCGGCATATTCCCCCAGCATAAAAAGCTCATAAACCCTCATGACCACCTCAATATCCTTGTACACCACAAACCGCCCGACATAGGCAATCACCCTTTTATCGGCAGCATTCCAGGATGAACGAAGCCTCTCTGATCGACGGAGTGGGTCAAAAAGCACCTTGTCCACCCCCCTCGACCATATCTCAACATTGCGAATATGATGTCGCTCAAGCTGTAACCTGACACTTTCATTCGGAGCAAAGACAATGTCACAACTGTTATAAAACCAGGCCAGATAGCGCCAGGCAAGGCCTACTGCAAAACCGAGATGATAATAACGGAAATAGGCAGGGAAGTCAGTATGAAAGGCTGAGGCTACCGGAATATTATTTCTGCCGGCATAGAGGAGAAATTCCCTGCCAATAAAATCCGGGGTAGAAATATGAAGAATATCAGGGGCAAAATCGTCAAGCTGCCGCCGGGTATCAAGGGTGAAAAAACCAAGTTTGTAGTCAGGATAAAGAGGCAGAGGCACCGACGGCACAGGGTGCACAACGATACCGCGATGATCATCATTCAAAGAGAGATCGGGAGACCATACCGCAACCTGGTATCCATTTTTCCTGAACGATGAGACCAGTTGATACACAGATTTAACCGCCCCGTCCTTATCCTTGACATAAGCACCCGCATATAAGGCAATTTTCATAAAAGGCAAGATACAGAAAAAATCAAATCAGCTTCGGATCCGCCAATCGCATGAGAGCTCGCCCCTTGAGGAGGGGCAAGAACAAGCCAAAAATAACATTTCCCTGAAAAAAACACCATTCCTGCCAGATTCATTTGACATCAAGAGAGAGCTTTGCAACCTTTGGATGAACCAGCCCCTTGAAACTATCGTAGGAGAGACGCAAAAGCTCAGTATGGGCTCCGGCATTGAACGCTATATCATCATCATCTTCAAGCTCTTCGGAGACATAGACCTCCATACCATAGAGGTTGCCAAAGGGAGGCATGGCACCAATTTCACATTCGGGAAAGAGATCAACAAACTCTCTCTCACTGGCAAGCTCAACCTCCTGCGTCCCGGCAAATGCCCGAAGTCGATTAAAATCAAGCTTACGAGAAGCCGGTAAAACAACCATGGCCATCTTGCCTGCAATCGTTACAACAACGGTTTTGGCAAGCTCTTTCCCCGGAACATGAGCCGATGCAGCAATCTCCTGCGCGGTATATGCCGGAGAGTGGCTGAGGACAAAATACCTCACCCCATGGCTGTCAAGAAACTGCCTTAATTTGCGAATAGGCATGGCAACCTCCCCTGTTAAATGGTTAATGACAAGAGGTCAAAACAACGTGTGCGCCTTCAATTTACAGACCAACTCTCAGACCAACTGTCACGTTGTTCGAACCGATACTGTACTTCTGTCCACCCAATTCGGGTGATGAACTGCCCAAGTGACGATACTGGAGGTCAAGTGTTACAAAAGGAGCAACCGTAAAGCCTGCCCCGGCACCTATCTGCCAGGCAAACACCCGATCAGTGGATATTCCTCCGAGACCGTCGTTATTTTCAACATTCCCCAAACCGGCACCTGCAGAGACATAAGGTTTGATGGCAACCACCGGAACCACAAGATCAAAATAGTAATTTGCCATATAGCTGGTTATTGAGAGATCAGCAGCAGCAGATTTTACCCCATTTTTCTGGTGTGCCATTTCAAGCTCAACCCGATATTTGCCACCATCAGTGCCAATTGCACCAGTAAAACCATAACCGGAATCGTAAGACCTGGCGGCAATGTTCGAATCGTTACCCATTGAGGCAAGAGCAACCGATCCTCTGACATAGGGCATGGCAACGGTAACTGATGGAAGAGAAAACGCCAACGCAATAACTCCAGCAACAACCCCTGCAACTCTTTTTTTCATGACTGCCTCTTTTTTCAACAATTATCTTAAAAGACTCTTCTCTGTAGCTCTCTCTTTAAAGTAACATATTAGAGGAATACGACCAAGCCACGCTCCTCTGTTTATCCCTGCTCTGCATGACATTTTATCCCATCCAGTTCACCAGCCTTTTGAGAATGGTGAACTTTTTTCTGGTGTAAGGTGGATATCTTGTGTCAGGGTCGGGAGAGGGCGCCCTGTGAAGCACACTTCGCTGAAAAGAAAAAGTCTCGAATCCTCGTTGGCCATGACAGGCACCAAACCCGCTTCCCCCTACCCCGCCGAAAGGAAGACCATGCACGGCTCCCTGAACAAGAAGGTCATTTATACACACCGCGCCGGAACGAGTGCCACGAAGAACTCGCTGCTGCACCTCCCGTTCAGAAGAGAAGAGATAGATCGCCAGCGGCTCGGCTCTGTAACGGATAGCTGCAAGCGCCTCATCAAGCTCTTTATAAGGGATGACCGGTAAAAGAGGGCCAAAAATCTCCTCTTGCATCACTGGCGAAGCATGGGTGACTCCGGTTAGAATGGTTGGAGCAACATACCGATCCCTAACGTCAGAACCACCGCCGCTCCAGACCGAAGAACCCTTCAGCAATGTCTCAAGCCGTCTGACATGATGCTCATTGACAATACGGGGATAATCCGGACTCTTGCCGGGGTCGTCACCATAAAAAGCAGTAAGCGCCTCCTGTATCGACCGCAAAAGCTCCTGCTCACGGCTGTGATGCACAAGAACATAATCGGGCGCAAGGCAGGTCTGGCCAGCATTCAAAAACTTTGCCCAGACAATTCTGCGTCCTGCCACCTGGATATCGGAGCGTTCATCAACAATACAGGGGCATTTTCCACCAAGCTCAATCGTCAAGGGAGTGAGGTGCCTTGCCGCAGCAGTCATCACCTCCCGCCCGATTGCCTGACTGCCGGTATAGAAAATATAGTCGAAGCGATGCTGCAGAAGAGCTTTTGCCTCCTCAACGCCCCCCTCAACAACACAAAATGCACTGGGTTCAAGATAGTGGCCCAAAGCCTTTTTAAGAAGCGCAGAGGTCTGCGGCGCAAACTCTGAAGGTTTGATAACGGCACAGTTCCCCGCCGCTATAGCGCTGATCAGTGGTGCCAGACAGAGCTGAAGCGGATAGTTCCAGGCTCCGACAAGAAGCGCAACGCCATAAGGTTCAGCGGCATAAAAGGCTTTCGCCGGCTGATAAAGAGGAGGAACCGCAACCCGGTGCGGCTTTATCCACGATTTGAGATGGCGCCGGGCAAAACGGATCTCTCCCCGCAGATAGCCGGTTTCAGTTAAAAATGCCTCTGTTGATGATTTTCTTAAATCATCGTACAGCGCTGCAGCAATCTCCGCCTCACGATCAACCAGAAAAGCTTCAAGTGCCCGCAACTGTGTTTGCCTCCACCCCACATCGCGGGTTATACCCTGTTGAAAGGTCTCTCTCAACTGCGCCAGTTCCGGAAATATATGATCCGTTTGCATGAGATGTTCGCTACACCATTTTCACTGTTCATCAACATGAACCACCGACACCAATGTACTGTAAAAAGCAGCTCAATTGAAATGGTGGATTTTGGCAGACTGTCATCCGTTCAGTACATTGCTGGACAGCATGAATCTTTTTAACAACCGTTGCCTTTATCTGCTTGCTCTATGGAATGGATGACACAACCGGAAGCGTGGATTGCCCTGGCGACTCTGACCGCTCTGGAGATAGTTCTCGGTATCGACAATATTATTTTTATCTCCATTATCGTCAGCCGCCTGCCGAAAGAACAGCAGAGCAATGGACGGGTCATTGGCCTCGGGCTGGCCATGTTGACACGCATCGCACTCCTGCTCTCCATAACATGGGTGATGAGTTTGACCAACGGACTCTTTACCCTGCTCAGCCACACCTTTTCGGGGCGCGACCTTATTCTGCTGGGAGGAGGGCTCTTTCTGCTTGCCAAAAGCACCCAGGAGATTCACCAAAGCCTTGAAGGTGAGGAGGAGGCACAACAGGAAAAATCAGGCAGCACGTTTATCCTTACCATGCTGCAGATTGCGGTGATTGATATTGTCTTTTCACTTGATTCGGTCATTACAGCCGTTGGGCTTGCCAAAGAGGTGCAGGTGATGATTATCGCTATCATGATATCAATCGGCATTATGATGCTTGGGGCCAGAGCAATCAGCGATTTTGTGGAAGAGCATCCGACAATCAAGATGCTGGCTCTCAGCTTTCTGATCCTTGTCGGCGTCACCCTGCTTGCTGAGGGGGTTGGATTTGAAATTCCCAAAGGATACATCTACTTCGCCATGACCTTCTCCATCTCCGTTGAAATGCTGAACATCCGCCTGCGGAAGAGAGGCGCAAAACCGGTGCATCTGCATACGACCATGAACATTGACGGAGATGGCGCATAAAACATCACCCAAGCATCAGCCGCTCCATCAGAATGGCGGCGGAGACCGAAGCGTTGAGTGACTCGACCCTGACAGCTCCGCCTGCATGAGGTATCCGCACCAGCCGGTCAGCAAACGCCAGTACCGGTTCGCTGATACCATTGGCTTCATTACCGATTACCAGCACAACTTTTTCAGGCCATGGTGTGCACTCCCTGAAATCCTTGCCATCAAGCGATGAACAGAGAACAGTATAGCCCTGTTTTTTAACTCTCTCAAGCTCCTGACAGAGGTTTTCTACACTAGAATGGGGCAGAGCATAGAGGCTTCCTGCACAGGAACGTACCACCTTTGCATTGTAGCGGTCAGCAGTTCCAGCACTGCAAATCATGGCATCAGCACCGAACCAGGC
>CAIOLC010000180.1 GCA_903859055.1 uncultured Chlorobiaceae bacterium
AGTAACCTCTGCTTTTTCTCGACATCATTTTGTTTAAGGAGCAAAAGTCCTTCAATCTTGCTGATATCTTCAATAGAACCGCCTAACTCACCTTTTATAGTCTGCGCTCTGGTCTGTTTCTCATCAAGCAGCACTTCTTGCTCATAATGTCGAACTACTAATTGCTCATCAAAACCTAAAATATGAGCAAGAAACGGTTTCCAGTCAGCATGAGATGATGCAAACTTACGCAGGTGAAAAACATCTCGAAAATCATCTTGAGAACGAAGCAGGTAACCAAGTCCCATGCGAAAGGGCCAAGGCTTCAGGTTTCGCCAATCGAGCATGCCATCCAGCAACTCCTTTGCACGATCAAATGGAACATTCTGATGGTCCCACTGAAATAATGGAAGAGATGATAAGTCCTGGTGCCCATTGGCATGGCGCATAAAGCTAATCTTGGTACCATCCTTAACACCTCGGCAAATGGTAATATGTGAGGCATCTTCGAGCTCAATCTCCAGAAAGAAAATGAAGTCCTGAAAACACTCTCTATGCTTAAACAAAAAAAACTTCGCGTCACGTCTCATTAAAAAGCAGTAGTCAAGGATGCGACCAACCGTACTCTTTCCAAGATTGTGGGTATCTTTATCTCTGTTTTCCGGCAAACGAATTTCTGCCATAATAACATTGAGGCCCGCGACAAAATCGATAGCCTCGAAAAGCTTCGGATAATTTGAGTATAATCTAGATAACTTCATTATTGGGCCCCACATATTCTATGGCATCGGTCTTTGGACGATATTCAATCAGTCCCAGCAAGTAGAGAAAATTCAATGCTGGCAAAAAGAGAGTATCGCTCCCTAAAATAGCCTTGTTTACACTTCCCCGTAGCTTGTCATATTCGTCAACGCGCTGTTTTTTAAGACGCTGTAACACAAACAGAGCTACATTAATGACCGTACGGTCAGGATGCGAGTGCTTAGTTGGTCGTAACATCATCCTGCTCCTCCGTTCCAATATCACAATTCCAATACATATAAAACAACATTAGCCGAGTCAAACGCTTGTGTGCATTTTGACGCAGCACAGCATCGCGACTGAATAAAAGATTCATCAAGTATTCCATCACTTCATCGAAGGTCTGATAGTCTCTGCGCTTTGCAATGATTTTGAATTGAAATTCATCAACCACCGACTCATACAAACGTAAAATCTCAAGGTTATCTGGCGCTGCCAAGAATGCCCGGATTTGCGCAGTTTCCTTCAGATAGCGCTTCCGCAACTCTTTGGCATAGGGCTTCGTCATATTGTTGAAAGCATTTTTTTGCTCATAGGAAATGCGAGCCGTTGGCGGGTCATCAATGACAAGTGACAGCTCTCCGCGATAACGAGCCAGCGCCTGAACCACCTCCGCCAGTTCATCCGGGCTAACGATCAGCGGAGAATCAACCGCATCAAGATTTGCTTTTTCGGCTACCTCGGGAAATGATTTTAATAAAAGTTCCAGTTGCTCAATTCCACAAAGATAAATCGAGGACTCAGGAATACCACATTGAGTAGAGATAGAGGTGCGAATATCGCTCTCTGCGTTACCGGATAAACGACGATTCGCGAAAAGCATATAGTGATCGAGATGATTATCTTCACGCAGTTTCTTGATTCGTGGAATTTCCTTGCCTAAAACTGTATTTGCATTGCCAACCGTATTAAAAAAATCAGACTCTATAAAGTGCTTGTTGTATCCGTTCGTGTGCTTGGCCTGAATAATTATCGTTCCAGACCAAGGGGAGACCGTGCTGGGATGCCGTTCAGCAGTACCCACGAATTTTGCATCGCGACCACCATCCGGCCCTTTAGCAAAGCCCTGCACTGAGATACCAAGAAGATGCTGGCATAAAAGCACAATGAGAAGCTCAAACTGGCCGTCGTAGAGATCTTCGTACGCATATTTCACAGACCTACCCCCATCAGATATAATGATATTTGAATTCTCACCACGCCGGTACAGAAAAAATTCCTTTCAAGCAAACGATCAGTAAAATGAAAATGGAAAGATTTATGAGACTGTTCAGGGTAAAGTCTTCTTGTGGGGCCAAAGACCAAAATAACAGCCCTCTACAGTTTCAACCTTGGTATACATCGAAAAGAAGCTAAAAATAAGCTTATGTATCAGATTCTCAAACTGAAAGCACTTATTTTCTTCTACTTCACCGGCATCGCCACTGCATGCCTGAACGGCACCACCTACTCCCGCCTGGTTAACGCCATGCTGAAGAAGAACGTCGAAATCGACCGCAAGGCGCTCGCCGAGATTGCCGTCAAGGATCCGGCTGCCTTCACACAGATTGTCAAATCGGTTATCGAATAAGATTTACACTGGTACCATAATGGAAGAGAGCATTCGCAGTTTACAGCAGGAGATTGTTGAGGTTGAGATTAAAGCGCAGGCTGACCTTGAAGCCTTTCGCCTCAAGTACACGGTTCGGAAAGGGCTCATTGCAGCTCTTTTCGGCCAGCTCAAGTCGGTTGACCCTGCTGACAAACCGCGAATTGGCCAATTGCTCAACCAGCTCAAGCAG
>CAIOLC010000181.1 GCA_903859055.1 uncultured Chlorobiaceae bacterium
AGTGTTGGCAGTGAGGTGATGTCCCGGTCGCATGTCGTCTGGCCGGTGGATCCGATGTCGGTGACTCTTGACCAGGATCAGCAGTTGGATTTGATCGGTATTGTCAAGGGTGATGTGAACGGGAGCTGGGTGGCGTAAGGTGAGGAACTTCAGGCTTACTGCGAAGTAGAGCCATGGAGTCCAGTGACTGTAACGATTAATCGGAAACTAAAATTACATCTGCCTTGCATCGAAGAGGGTTTCGCCAAGGCAGGTGGTGATTTACTCGTTGTAATAATTTATTTATTACTGTAACAAATACATGGTAGCTAACTTTTTTTTAATGAAAAATTAAGAATTATTTTGTAAAATAGAGTAAAATCCTGTGTGGTATCATTATGCAGTGGCTGACAGAAAACCCCTGTTTTTTAATAATTCAGCCCCATTATCAGCGTAACCACCGGCGTTTTTATGGTGCAACAGGGACGTTTTTGCTCCTGACAAGCACTGCGCGCAACCATGAGTTGCATTTTGGTGAGTATTCCGGTGAAAGTGTACCACCGGAAGTCAGCAAGGATCCGGTGATCTTTTGCCGAAAACGAACCGCAAATAGAGTGGCATTATTTTTTTATTACCGCAAGTATTCGCGAAGCGATTCAGGGTTACCTAATGGCTTTGGACTTAATGGACAACCGCCAATATACCGGCAACGCCTTTACAATCACCTGAATGTTTTAGTAAGATATACTTTGCTTAAAGAATCACATTAAGCATAAGTCGCCGTTATTGGGGATTAATTTTCAGCAGATTATTCTGTAAAATAGTTTTCAGCAGATGAAGCTTCAGAGCGCCCGAGCCAGTAACAGGCCAGTGGTGCTGGAATTTTCAGAGCATGTATGTCCGTGCCCAGCTCGATAATGCCGAAGTCTGACGCATCTTTTGTAATCACATAAGCCTTGTTAACCTGTCGTTCTTTGCAAAATGCGGTCAATCCTTTGAGATCGGATGCCTCAACGCTGCTGCCGCGATACTTGATTTCAAAGGGCACATATCGTCCACCAATATCAGCAATAATGTCTACCTCGCACTCTTTTTTACCGCCTCTCCAGTAAGAAAATGCCACGCTCTGGTCATAATATCTGGTGAAAATATGTTTGAAAAAAGCAGTTTCCACCGCTTGGCCAAGAAGCACCGGATTTTCAAGTATGCTTTTCCCTTTGAGTAAAACCCCCGGGGCAATTGCAGCATCAGCCAGATAGATTTTTGGCCGGGCGCGGAGTATCTCCTTGCCGTATCCAAAAGGCAACAAGCGATAAATAAGGTGTGTTGCTTCAAGAAGTGTTATAAAATTGATGGCGGTAGGTTTTTTAACTTCAAGACTTCGACACAGTGCCTGTATATCAAGCATTCCACCGTCATGCATACAGAGGTAAAGGAACGTTTGCTCAAGTTCAAGAACTCGTCGTACGCCGAAAAGCGCGGTCATATCTCTCTTGAGCACCTTGTCAACAATATCTTCACGCAAAAGTTGCTGGGCCAGCGAAATATTCTTCACCATTGCTGTCTGCGGAAATCCCCCGCGCAGCAGATACTCGTGGAAAAATCCGGCAAGCGATCTTGCCTCTTCGCCAGTACGGGCAAACCATGCTTCGCTCATTCCAAAAAGTGCGGGGAGTGATGGAGCATCAGGGATGTTGGGAACAGGATCGTTTCTGATCTGGAGATACTCATAAAACGACAGTGTCGAGAGCCTGATGGTATGCCACCGCCCAACACCGGATTCAAGCCCCTCCATGGCCAGCGGTGTTGCTGAACCTGTTATGGCGATTCTTCGCTTTTTCACGAAATCGACTTGATGTTTCAGCCAGACCTGCCACCCTTTAACCGACTGGATTTCATCAAAAAATAGATATTCAACACCTTCCCTTGCCGGTTCAATTTCATTCCATAACCGGAGCAATCCATCAATGCCTGTTACTCTGAGGAGCGGGTGGTCGAACGTCACATAGAGGATATTGTTGGGCTGAACTCCTTTTGCAAGAAGCTCATGAATGACCTGGAGAAACAGGGTTGTCTTTCCGATCTGTCTGGCACCTGAAAGCAGAATGGCGCGGTCAGCGGGAGGATGCTGGATCCATTCACTGATCTCCTCAAAAGCAGCTCTTCGCCACTCAGGGAGTTCAGGAGATCGATTACCGGCCCACCATGGATTGTATTGGCGCAATATGCCGATAATTTCAAAAGGGTGTTCAAGCATTGTGATGTATTGTCTTGATTTAAGTAAAGTATACTATCCTTGTTGCTGATATGCAAGAGTTTCCTGCTCTTCCGGCAGGGTTTAGTCTATTGGCAGTGTAATCATTGCGGATGATGAATGGCGTTACTCATGCTTTTTGTCATTATATCGAGATTGACTATGAAAAAGCTGCCGGTTGGTAAACAGATGTTCAGTGAAATCATTAACGAGAATTATTACTCGAGTGTATACAACTTTCAGAAGAGGATGGCCGAGGATTGGAAGAATACCTCTCTCAAGAACCTCAAGTGCAGGCGTAAACAACTACGAGAAGCTGGGCAGATAGAACGCATAGGCTCATCAAAAACAGGTGGCTACTATCCAAAACAGTAATATCGCGTTATGCTCACTTTACACTCACCGAAGATAATAAAACCTCAAGAGCATCATCAACTGCCTTTATGACACTTTCCCAACCTCCGTCGCTCTGTTGCCTGAAGATGCGAAGAGAGGGGTACCAACTGCTATATTGGCCAGACTCCCTCCATCGCCAGTCAGAAACCCATGGCAACAGCAACCAGACTCTCTGACCCATTGCTGCTGCCAGATGAGCTGCGGCGGTATCGATAGTCAGAATAAGGTCGAGATGAGCCACAGCCGCTGCGGTTGCGGCAAAATCGGTCAATCCATCGGCAAGGTTTTCGATAGCGGCTTGACTGGTTTTCGGGATGTCATCTTGCTCCGGCCCAACTTGCAACGAGTACCATTTGACCGTCTGGCGATCAAAAAGCGGGAGAAGGTACCCGAACGGAATGGTTCGTCGCTTGTCGGGCTGTACTCTGCCGGCAAAAACGACCCCGACGCGAAATTTGCCAATGCAAGGAATGCGACGAGCCCAGCGCAGAAGATCATCAGGTGATGCTTTGAGATACTCTTGTGCTATTGGCAAGGATTCTCTGCTGAGGCCAAGAATGGAGGGTAAGCTGATTTGTGCTACGGCAAAATCACAATTTGGCCTCGGCAGAGGGGAATAGCTTTCGTAGGGGTCACTGACGACCTCAATACCATCCATATTTCCGGCAAACAGGCGAGCAAGCGGTGCCATGACTTCAAACCTCACCCTGGCCCCAAGCGCAGCAAGCCTTGATACCATGGGGGCAAACTGGATGGTATCTCCAAACCCCTGCTCCGCCTGGACCAGAATGCTTTTTCCGTCAAGCGGCTCACCACGCCAGGGCGGCATGGGCAAATGACGCAGCCGCTCCGGAAAACCAACCCAACGCCAGCGCCACTCGTACTCTCTCCACCCCTCGGGATATGCCCCTTTCGCCAGCAAAGCCAACGAGAGATTCCAGTGTGCAAGCGCAAACATGGGAGCAAGCGCTATCGCAAAACGGTGACAAAGAAGGGCTTCATCCAGCAGGTTGTGCTCGATCATGATTTTCCCCAGTGTTGTTACAGCATCAGCAATCTTCTCGATACGGCCACTTGGCAACCCCGGCGGGAGCGGGCTGGCAAGTGGAACATCAACGTTACCGACAAGATGCCTGCGCAGTGCCCGGGCAAAATCACTGACCTGCGGGTCAAGCCGTCCGTAGAGATCAAGAGCCTGTAAAAGCTTTTGGATGGCTTCCGGCCAACAGTTTTGACAGGCAAGACAGGTGCCGAGATTGACATAGGCTCCATAATTGAGCGGGTCGCGAGAAAGTATTTCCCGATAGGGCACCTCTGCTTCAGCATAGAAGCCTGAAGTTTGCAACACTCCACCATAATCAAGCAACACGTCCAGTGCTCCGGCGGTATTACCCAGTGCATAAAACGTCTGTGCCAGATTGACATAGGCGCTCAAACACGATGGATCAAGTCGCAGTGAGTGACTGAAAAGCCCGACTGCGGATTCATATTCATGACACTGGGCGGCAATGAGTGCCAGTTGATGCAAGCAGGCGGCAGATAGTGCCGGTAGTGCGACAAGTTGAAGAAAGTGGAGACGGGCAGGTAACAGATCCCCCGCAACATAAAGACGCATGGCCTCGGCAAACTCCGGGAAACGGGTTTCAAGCTCGATATACAGGCGATGCGGTGAATTCAGGGCTGGCACAGGACATTGCGTCATGCCTGGGATATTCCGTGGGTTAACGTGCATAGAGTGTAAAAAATCAGTTGCCTTTGCAAAACGCTCATTTTTCTGTTGCAAGCCCAGGACAGGATCGCTCAATATCCCAGCAGCGAGCAAGTCACAAGGCAAGCCTGACGAACTCCCTTGTTCTGACCAATATATTTTTTTTATCTTTTGTGTAGTAAAAAAGTGCCAGCCCGTATCGAAGTGACCATGCTGCAAAATGGTTTTCCTGTCAAAAAGATTTATATTTCGCTGTGTAGTAAAAAAAGTGTGGAGTTGTGTCGGCGTCTTAACGCACCGATGCCCGTGATGGGTTAACAAGTTATATGGAGGTTGACGATGAAAAAGCTGCCGATAGGAATACAGACCTTCAGCGAGATCATGAACGAGGATTACCTCTATATCGACAAAACGGGGATTGCCTATAGCCTGATCGACAGGTTTAAATATGTCTTTCTGTCGCGGCCCCGGCGATTCGGGAAGAGCCTGTTTCTTGATACGCTGAAAGATATTTTTGAGGGAAATCGGGAGCTGTTCCGGGGTCTGCTGATTGAGGAGCAATGGAATTGGGAGGTGACCTATCCGGTAATCCAGATCAGTTTCAGTGGAGGGATCCACTCGAAAGATGATCTGGAGGAGGATTTGATACAAATACTTGACTCCAATGAGGAGCGACTTGGTTTGGAGTGTGCGAAGAAATCAAAGTCAAAAGCAAAATACTACTTTGCTGACTTCAGTAGTGTCCGGTTAAAATAAAGAGAGCTGCGCAACAGGATCCCGC
>CAIOLC010000182.1 GCA_903859055.1 uncultured Chlorobiaceae bacterium
GATGTTGTTCATAGGGTTCTCGTTTGTCTCCTTGATTCCATAAATCAACCACCATACAAAACCCGCGAAATTAATTGCTATGGATGGGCTTAACGCTTGGGGTTTTGACGGGTAACGGCATGAAATCTCCTCTTTATTGAATGAATTGAATATCTCAATCTTCCATACGTAACAATACTGCGGTGCAAATGATTGCGCTTTTGGTATCAGTTCCGCTGAACCTTTTTCATGATTTTTCTCTGGAAATCGCTTTCGGCATCGAGTGACGCAATCATTTCACCCCTGACAGCCTTTCCCATATTTGCCGACCATTATCTGTTAAACGGTATTTCTGTGTCCTCTTCTTTACCGTAATAAATCCTGTAACCCGGACCATAATCAAGCTTGCTTTCTGATAAACCCGATCCAATTGGAAAAACATTTGAATGATTTCCCTGCACAACACGCTCCAAATATGTAGCCGCTCGTGCAACAGTCAGGAGGGCTCTTTGTCGTTCGGTGGATGTGGTAAACCAACTATTCGCTCACTCTGCTCTGTCGGCTTTTTTGGAATCAGCTTAATTTCCAGTTCACAGCCGACAGCTTCAGCATATTTCCTGAGTGAGGAAATGGAAGGACTGTGTTTACCGGACGATTCCAGCCTGGAAACTGCACTTTTTGTTGTACCAATCTTTTCGGCAATAGCCGACTGAGTCATACCAGCTTGCCGACGTGCCAAAAGTAACTCCCTGATCAGTGCATACTTTGGTTCCAGGGCTTCGTATGCCCTCCGAAACTCCTCGTCTTTCATTGATTCACGAAGCTCCTCCTCGTGGTTGTACGGCACTGGCTGGTATTTGAGATTATCCATTATTTGACCTCGTTCATTCGTTTATATGCAATGTCCAGTTCTCGTTGAGGTGTGGTTTGTGTTTTTTTTATAAATGCGTGCAGAATCACAATCCGTTTGTTCCTCATGTAACAGAAAAAAACTCTCCCGATGCCATCTTTTCCTCTGGCTCTCAGTTCAAAGAGCCCGCGCCCCAAGGCTTTTGAGTGCGGCATTCTCATGTTTGGCCCAAACTCGATCAACAGTCCCGCCAACCGTTTATAGTCCGCCAGTGTACTTTTCGGCCAACGGTTAATCTCCTCTTTAATTCGAGGGTGGAAATATTCAAGTTCATAGTTCATGGCCCACACTCTCGAAGTTAGCATTTATGGGAACTATTCAAAAAAAATTACTTTCCGAAAAAGGAGCGCATGATGCACAAAATCACATTTGATAATGACATCGTTCAAACCCCATCAGGCATGTTTGCATAACCCGATACGACGAAACCTGTTTTTCTCACAGAACAGATATTACCACTATAATCGCATTTTTATAGCAAAAAAATAATGGTAAACCGAGCATAAATAGGGCTTGCTGAAAAAGTGTTAACGCTATATTTTATATTTGATTAAGTCAATATTTTTTGTATATTGGTGCAAGGAAAACTAAGGAAATGGCCAAAAACCCTTGC
>CAIOLC010000183.1 GCA_903859055.1 uncultured Chlorobiaceae bacterium
AATATACAAAAAAATATATTTTGATACTCAAAATGTTACGAAAGTCAAATTTTAAACACCAATGAATTCAAGGGGTGCGAGCCAAATCGGGAATTGCTGAAAATGAACCATCGCGGTTGAAAGCAATGCTGGTTCCGTTCTGCTGATGAAACTCGAAAGCACCACCGTTTTCAGTCAGGGTTGATGTGCCCTGACCAACCAGAGTATAGCTGCCATCTGCGTTGTGCTCGAAGCGCACTTGAGCGCCAGCAATCTCCACAATCACACTCCCATCCGACTGGCGCTCTGCGGTGATCTCCCAGGCAAAGGTGTGGCTGTAGCCCAGCACACCAAGCGTCGCCGGACGCAGCAAAGTGCCGCCATCTGTGGCTTTCAGGTAATCAAGGCTGAAGAGTTTTGCAATATCATCGGTACGGCTTTCCAGTTGATCAAGACAGGTGGCATTCTCAGCCAGATTATTCTGATAGTCGGTGGTGGTCACACCCAGCTCTGCAATCAGATTTGCCTTGACTGTTGCCCAGGCATCAGCGCTTATGTTGTCGGGCTTGCTGGCCTCAAGAATGGTATTCCAGTCAATGACCTGATTGGGAGTAATGCTCGAAACCTGGAGAGTGGCGGTAGAGTGCGCAGCAACAGACAAGGGTTTAAAATTCAAAAGGAAGCTTCCTTTTGCACCTGGTGAGAGAATGCCAGCAGGGCCTGCATCACTGATGCCAAGCAGTTGATAACTGGTTCCCCCGAAAGTGGCATCTCCGGGCAGCTTGAACAAGGCATCGCCGGAAATGGTCAACAAAGGAGCAGTCACATCCGTTTGACCAAGATTTTCATAATAGACCCGCACATTGCCTGCTTGTCCGGAAAGCAACGCTGAAGGGGTCTCCATCCTGTATTCGACATGGCCAAGCTCACCATTGTTCACGGTAAAGCTGTCATTCAGGCTCGCTGTTCGTGCGCCGTCCTGCACCTTCACATCGTAAGCGCCGGTGGCAAGACCATGCAGGTCAAAGGTTGCCCACAGCTCAGTACTATCCTTCCAGTACACTTGGCTGGCGGCATGTTCAACGCCATTGGAGCCAACAAGTTTGGCTGCGGTATGGGTAGTCAATTCAGCGCCATTGATGCGAACGGTCATCTCGCCTTTATTGCTGCCTGCGGTGGTGCCCAGCTCAGTAATGGAGAAGTGCAGGGTATCGGCACTGATGGTATAGTTCCCTGTTGGCCCGATTATATTGATGCCATTAATAATGACATCAGTTCTACTGATTGGCCCTGCTGCGTTATACGCCATAACGTAGTAGCTGCCAGCCCTTGTGTTCGCAATAACAATATTTTGATCAGGCGAATCGGCTTGGTTATAGCCGTAATCAAAGTGTGATCTGTTCGGCATTTCGCCATAGCTGACAAAAAGCTCGGTACGTCCTTCAGGGGGTGTCGGGTAAACATGAATAGGGCCTGCAGTGGTTGCCCGGTCAAAATTGATCCGCAGTGTTTCTCCTGCTGCTACATCAACACGATAATAAACAGACTGATTCTGTGACGTGAATGCCGCACTGTCCGGAGTGCCAAGAGCCAGCACCTCAACATCCATCCTGGTGGTATCGAGTGAAACCTTGAGGTTATTGGCCTCATTGCTTTCGGGAATCTGGTTGAAAATGTCGCTGCGCACAATGACGTAGTAGTCGCTGCCGATAACACCGGGCAAGGCACCGGACGCCGTTTTGGTGTAACTGGCGTTACCTGCAAGCGGCCCGCTGATCTCAACTTTGCTGAAGAGCGCATCGTTCACATCCCATGTCGCATCTTTGGAAAGATAAAGGCTGTCCGTCCACTTCCCGGTCACGGCCTCTGTACTTTGATTGCTGACGGTATAGCTTATGCTTGCCTGCATTCCTGGAGTTCCATTAGCCGGAACAGTGATAACTCCAGCAACCAAATCTGCGGGCACAAGCGGACTGATTTGTAGCGCTGATGATACAGGTGAGATATTATTTCCCTCACCACCTCGCTCATAGATTGCACTGTTACTGTCAACAATACCGAAAAGATAATATTTGCCGCTGATACCCCTGGGAATCTGGAACGAAGCACTGAAAGGAGCATCAGCATTGGCAGAGATGGGCGACTGACTATCCATGTAACCAAGATAGACATCGGAAGCCCTGTCAAACACCCCATCACGGGAGAGATAAAGTGCCTGACGCAATCCGCCACCGAATGCCGCACCGTTGTTATGAACAGTCCAGCTCACCTGCAGATTCTGGCCGCTTGTACCTTCAGCAGCAGCCTGTGGAACAGTGATGGTAAAATCAGGCGTTGGAGTAAGCGTTATTGCAGTGATTCCATCTGCTACTCGCTGATTGTTCTCCTCTGCTCCCGACTCGGCAACATCTCCTGCTGCATCGGTTCGCACCCATACGTGGTAATCACCCTGAAGGTCAATCGGTAACCTGAACGAACCTGAACCCTGGTAACTTCCCGTCGGAGCAAGCTGGTTTGCATGGTTAATGCTGCCAAGCTTCACATCATCGGTATTCCCGAGAATATTATCCTTGCTTAAAATCACATCATCCCGCCAGTATTCGGCGGTTGTGCGGCCGAGCCCGGCATTGATGACGGTGTAGTTTACGGTAATAAGGTCGCCGGAAGCGGCACTTGCAGGCGCAACGACCGAGGTAACTTGCAAGTCGGATGGCAGATACGGAATTATCTTGATTCCGGGAGTCGGTGGTACAACCGGAAGAGGATCTCCGTCGACGCTGACACCATGCAACCTGGCATTATTGTTTTTCTGACTACCTTCATACACCTGGTTGGAGGAATCCGTGGCGACAAAGAGCTGGTATTGCCCGGCGAAAGAGAGTGGCAACGACACCAGTTCGCTGCGGGTGTAACTCGCTCCGGCATTCAGGACACCAGTATGGGTGAAATAGCCAAGCGTAACATCATCACTATTGCCGAGCTCTGCATCACGAGAATAGATGAGACGATCTGTCCATTGCATCGTGCTGGTATTTCCTGCCCCCTGATTCTTGACTGTCCAGGATACCCGCAGAGTGCTTCCGGCTTGCGCTGCCGCTGGAGCGATTACTTCGGTTACAAAGAGATCAGCATGCCGGGAATCAACAGTGATCGAACCACCTGCAACAATATTGTTCAGGTTGTCAAGCTCGAACACATCGTTTTTGCTGTCAGTAGCAGCAATCAGATGGTAGGTGCCAAGCAATCCATCGGGCAAACGAAGAGTAAGCGTATTAACGTAATAGTCTCCGTAAGCAGCGCCAGCACTGTATTCAGAACCCACCTCTATCCAATACATTATCGGAACAGCAGGATTACGAGGATACAAAATTCCTGAATGTTGAGTTTCAGCGAGTTTAATATCAGCGGCATCCAGAGATGTGTCAGTTGAGAGGTAGAGCGAGTCATACCAACTCGAATTGGGTGTTGTGCTCGAACCGTTGTTGATAACCCGGTAAGTGATGGTCAGGTTTTGGCCAGCGCTGGCCGACGAAGGGGCAATAATATCAGCGACAATAAGGTCTGGGGGTGGAGTCAAACGCACCAGCGAGGAGACTGTGGTTGAGGCAATATCATTTGAATCAAATGCGTTCGTCACTGGAGGAACCGGAGCAACAACAACAAAGAAGTAGAAATCCCCGGTAACCGCAACTGGTAGCGGAATATTTTCTGTCGGGGTAAAAGGGTTGCTGCCGAGAGTCCCAAGATCTTGATCGTACCGCCATATCGTTTTCAACAACCGATCGTTGCTGTCCAGAACTTTGTCGGACGACATATAAACAAACTCCCCCCAAAGAGGGAAAATCCATCGAACCGTTGGCTGACCAGTAGTGGGAATGAGCGGTGCCCAATACGCTGTATTATCCCTGACAGGTGCCTTGCCAAGATTGTCAATCGTGTAGGTCAGTAACATATTCTGGCCGGATAATGCCTGTGCAGGGGCAACAACCGATCGAACAGCAAGATCCGAAAGCTCGCCCAGTGGAATTGGCTGAATATCAACAACTGAACTCACAAAGACGTTGTCGTTCTCATGCCCTGCTTCCACTACCTTATTGGTTGCGTCTGTATTTACCAGAATATAGTAACTGCCCTCAATACCACCTGGCAGAGTAACTTTAGCCGTATTGCTGTAACCTTGCCCAATATCGAGAGCACTTGCGTTTCGTACCGTACCAAGAAGCACGTCACTACTATCGAGAATGGTGTCAGACGAAAGATAGAGATTGTCGTACCAGAGCGGAACCGTTGTGGGGGCATTGCCTGTGTTTCTGACCACCCATTTCACCTCGACCTCATGAGCGGTAAAAGATGTGGGGGGCGCAGTGATGCTTTCGACTTGCAGATTCGTATTCAGAACGTTGATGGTGGTTGTTCCATACGTCAAATTATTTGCCTCCCCGGAAACACCCTCAACAACCTTATTTGTAGCATCAGTAAGCACAACCACCCGGAAATGACCCTGCATGGTATCGGGAATACGAATGGTCTGGTAACGAGTTAGCGGAACTGACAATGGCAGTGATGTCGTAATCGGGAAGTCACCTATCATCAGGTCAAGTCCGGGTGTATCTGGATTGTCCAGATAGAGCCGATCAATCCATGGAGTCGTAGAGGGTTCCGTACCTTGCGTGGCCAGTGTCCAGGAAACTTCGAGTGAGCTTCCAGCATCAATATCAACGACACCCTGTGGCGTTTCGACTTGGGTAACGACCAGATCGGGATCAATATTGATGAGGTTGATTGCTATGTCTTTCACAAAACTCAAGCCACCTTGATCGGTAGAGCTGACCCGAATCGTGTGTGAAGAAGAGCTATCAAAATCAAGAATCGCACCGTTGGCGACCTGCACCTGATTCCCTACGAGCACAAACCGTCCGTCGGCATCGTCGAGCAGTTTGTAGGTAAATGCGCCTTGAACATCGTCAACGGTGTTGAGTGTGCCGATTACTGTGCCTGGCAGGCTGTTCTCGGGAATTTGAGTCTTCGAAATGGAAATGTCAGCAGGCGCCTTGTTTGTCATAAAATCAAGTGTCGTTGCATTGCTGATTCCAATAAACGCGTTACCTCCCAAATCTTTGATAACGCCGTTTGCCATCTGCACATTATAGGTGCTGCCAGAATTCAGGTCATCCGTTGGATTGATCGTGACAGTGTCGTTGTTAAAGGTCACTTGGCTGCTATCGGTAACGGCAATCGTGCGAATATCCGTACCGCTGCTGATGACGATATTGCCTGTGCCTGCCTGTACAGCTTTATTGAATGTCAGGACAATGTTGCGGTCGACTGCGACTCCTGTCTCGTTATCGGCTGGCGCACAATGAAGCGCCAGATTCAGATCCAGATAGAGCGTTGTGTCATAAAATGAAAGGTGCTCAATGCCCGTCAGTGTATCAGTACCATCAGGTGATCCTGCCCGATTGTCAACAATTTTCCATGTACCATTGATGCCAGTCAGCGTGTAATCCGCTTGATTGCCATTATAAACAGCGGTGTCATCTCCGGCACCACCATCAATATTGTCGTTGCCAGCGCCTCCAGTGATTGTGTCGTTGCCTGCATCGCCGTAAATTGAGTCATTGTTTGATGCTGCATTATTTGCAGTATCCCAAGCATCTGCGTCAATATTGTCTTCAAAAATGCTCCCTTTGATAGAGTTGGTCTGCGTGCTATTGCCTGCTGCTGTTCCTTGAATGACAAGGTTTAACGTTTGGCTAGAGAATCTGCCATACTGGTCGTAGCAGG
>CAIOLC010000184.1 GCA_903859055.1 uncultured Chlorobiaceae bacterium
GTGACTGTTCTTGTTGCTCCAGATACTACCGCACCAACACTCAGCAGAAGCACACCGGTCGATAATGCCACAGCAGTGCCTGTTGATAGCGATATTGTGCTGAACTTCAGCGAAGCGGTGCAGGCAGGAATGGGCAATATCACGATAAGTAACGATGTGGATAATCCTTTGATGATTAGCGTTACTGACAGCCAAGTCACTATTAGCAGTAATACTGTGACCATCAATCTGGCGAATGATCTGCAGGCAGGTCGTGCCTATAAAGTGCAGATGCCAAATGGTGTTATTAAGGATTTAGCAGGTAATGTGTTTGCGGGGATCAATGCTTCCACGACACTCAATTTTGCGACAGTAGCAATCAACAACGCACCGACGGGTACCGACAACACTATCACCATTGATGAAGACAACGCGAAGCTCCTGTCGCTGGCGGATTTTGGTACCTATGCCGATGCAGACGGAACCGCACTTGCGAAAGTTCAGATCACCATGCTGGAGTCTGTTGGTGCGCTGCAGTACCATGATAGCACGAACTGGACGGATGTGATGCTGAACCAGGAGATCACGGCAACTGATATTGCCGCAGGAAAGCTTCGCTTTGAGCCAGTGGCCAATGCAAACGGTAGTGCTTATGCCACGCTTGGTTATAAGGTCAGCGACGGACGGCTCTATAGCACAAATGCCTATACGCTGACAGTGAATGTTACGGCTTTGAACGATACACCAACAATCTCCGGTTTCCTTGCAACAACAGTCGCAGAAGGAGACCCTTCTATAAGCCTGAATCTGCTGGCAAATGCCCATGACGATGACCTTAACGATATACTCTCTGCCGTAAGTGTCAGCTATCTCTTTAATGGGGCGCAATCTGCTTTGCCAGCGGGAGTCACGATTGACGGTTCTATGCTCATGTTCGATCCCTCCAATCCTGCCTATAATGCAATGGCGCAAGGGGAACAGAATACGATTTTTGCCACCTATCAGGTTTTTGATAGCTCTGATACTGTAGAAACATCTTTCGGTACCAAAGTCGACTATGTGACGGGAGCGGTTCCTTATTCACTTACGAGTGCGGATGTGGATGGCGATGGCAAGTTCGACCTGATTGTTGCTAATCATGACGGCAATACAGTGTCGGTGCTGAAAAACAATGGGGATGGTACCTTTGCCACCAAAGTGGATTACGTGACGGGATCTGGTGCATATTCAATCACGAATGCGGATGTGAATGGCGATGGCAAGTTTGACCTGATTGTTGCCAATGATGGCAGCAATACGGTATCGGTGCTGCAAAACAGTGGGGATGGCACCTTTGCTACCAAAGTTGACTACGCGACGGGAACGGTTCCTCATTCAGTCACAAGTGCCGAGGTGAACGGCGACGGGAAGTCCGACCTTATTGTTGCTAATGCTTTAGGCAACACAGTATCGGTGCTGCTGAACAATGGCGATGGAACTTTTGCCACGAAAGTGGACTATGTGACTGGAAATTCTCCATTTTCAGTCACAAGTGCGGATGTGGACGGCGATGGGAACGTTGACCTGATTGTTGCGAATATGAACAGTAACAGTGTTTCGGTGCTGATGAACAATGGTGATGGAACTTTTGCCCCAAAAGTGGACTACGCGACGGGAAATTCTCCATATTCAGTAACAAGTGCGGATGTTAACGGTGATGCTAAGCCCGACCTGATTGCTGCGAATGAATTCAGCGATACGGTATCGGTGCTGAAAAATAACGGTGACGGCACCTTTGCTGCGAAGGTTGATTATGCTACAGGATCTTATCCAGTTTCAGTTACGAGTGTGGATGTGAACGGTGATGGTAAGTGCGACCTTATTGTTGCTAATTGGAAAAGTGACACGGTATCGGTGCTGACAAATCATGGTGATGGTACTTTTGTCACAAAAGAGGACTATGCGACGGGATATTATTCATTGTCAGTCACAAGTTCGGACGTGAACGGCGACAGCAAGCCTGATCTGATTGTTGTTAATACGAGCAGCAATACTGTATCAGTGCTGATCAATGATTCAACTGGCTTCAGCGGATACCCGACAACCACGGCCACGATAATAATCAACGGTACGAATGACGTGCCGGTGGTGGATGTGACAGATGTAACTGGTGCAGTGACCGAACTGATGACCCCGGTAGGCACCCTGACCGACAGCGGTACGATAAACTTTACGGATGCTGACCTTGCCGATAGTCACAGTATCAGCAGTGTTACGCCATCGGTGGGTGCCCTTGGAACACTGACATCAACAATCACAACAGACACAACAACAGGGCTTGGCGGCGTTGTCACCTGGAACTACAGTGTTGCAGCCTCTGCGGTTGAATACCTCGGAGCGGGTGAGCACAAGGTTGAGACGTTTACCTTCAGCCTTCTTGATGGTCACGGCGGCAGCGTTGAGCGCACGGTTGATGTTATCATTACGGGCACAAGCGATGTTCCGTCAGTTGATTTGACTGGCTCGGTAACGTTCTGGAAAACTGGCGCGCCCATTGCCGGAGTGACAAGCATTCTCACCACAGAGTATGCAAGCCCGGGCGCTCAACGTGTGGAATTCAGAAACATACAGATTGCGGCAGATGGCACTCGAACCATAGATATCTGGGAAAACTCGACAACAACGGAGATCGCCAATCTTCAACTGGAGTTTTCGTTTTCGACTGGCTCGGTTGCCACCTGGCAGGATGCTGCAACGTTGCCATCGGGTTGGAGTTCCATGGTCAATACTGGAATACCGGGGCAATTCATTCTTGGTGGCATCGGCACCACAGCCTTGTCAGCAGGTCCGGTAAAGCTTGGCACGTTGACACTTACAGCGCCAGCCAACCTTCAGCATTTTGACCTGTCGTTGAATTCGGGAGAGTTAGGCAACGATGTCGTACCGTATTTTGGCATAGCTTCGGAAGGTATGGTCACAGGCGCTGACGGGTTGTATCAGCACCATGCTCTGGCAGTTGAAACCTGTACACTGGCCAGCACCAAGGCATCGGGTGTTGCAGAAAGCAATGCAATAAAGTCATCTGACGCTCTTGCGGCTCTCAGGATTGCCGTAGCGATGAACCCCAATTCAGATGGTAGCGAAATATCGCCGTACCAGTACCTCGCAGCAGATATCAACAAGGATGGCCAGATCAAGGCTGCCGATGCGCTCAATATCCTGAAGATGGCCGTCAAGCTCGACACCGCTCCTGAAAAAGAGTGGCTCTTTGTGCCGGAGAGCGTGGCCAGCGAGGCAATGTCTCGAACCCATGTGGTATGGCCGGATAATCCGATACCGGTCACACTGGATGTGGATCACGATTTGCACCTGATCGGGATTGTGATGGGCGATGTGAATGGCAGTTGGGTGGCATGAGTAAATGCAGGGTTATGGATGCGACAAGCAATACGTCCCTGCTGTTTTGTCCATATTTTTGTATATTAGCAGTGTAATGCTGGCACTCACCGTTAATGAATTCAGCGCCAGTCAGCGACCCGGAGGGCATGAGTTATCAGGGTGATCAGGGGTTTATGGTTTTATCGAAAGATGAATAAAATAGAAGGAGGGTACCAGGATATGAAAGGCAAGGTTGCATTGGTTACAGGTGCAAGTCGCGGCATAGGTCGGGCTACGGCTAAACTACTCGCCGCTGAAGGGGCTGCTGTTGCGGTGAACTATTTTCAGAGCGAAAGCGCGGCGGTCGCTGTTGTCGAGGAAATCATGAAAGCAGGCGGCCGGGCACACGCCGTCAGGGCGGATGTCCGTAACGAGGAGCAGGTGCGGTTGATGGTTGGAGAGGTGGAAAAAAGCCTCGGTCCGGTTGACCTTCTGGTAAGCAACGCTGCGATTGGTTTTCCCGTCAAACCGTTCACACAATTTTCCTGGAATGAATTCGAAGCAAAGCTTTGCGGAGAGCTCAAATCGGTATTTTTCTGTTGTCAGGCGGTGCTGCCAGGAATGATCGAAAGGAGGTCGGGATGCATCATTGCCATTTCAAGCACCCTTTCGCGTCACTCATCGCCGGGGTTTATTGCCCACAGCACGGCGAAATCTGGCCTTGATGCTTTCGTCCGCTCACTTGCAGAGGAGGTTGGCCCCTTCGGCATACGCGTCAACGTGGTTGCCCCCGGCCTTACGTTGACCGATGCTACCGCCTGGTTGCCCGAAGAACAGAAAGCGATGATGGCGGATATGACCCCCCTGAAGCGGGTTGCCCTCCCTGAAGATGTTGCTGGTGCCGTGCTTGCAATGGCATCCGACCACAACCGGTTTGTGACTGGCAGCTATATCCCGGTCTCGGGAGGGATGCTTATGCTGTGATGGCCTATCACTCTCCCGTACTCGAAGAAGCGCTTCTTTGAGCACGGGGCATTGCTCACGAAAGCCAATAATGTATTCAGCGCATTGCCAGAGACGCGAAGCTATGGAATGTCAAATTCACAATGGAAGATGATTTGTACAGCACCTGCATAAAAGGTAAATTCCCGAAGAATAGCCTGATTTTACAGTAATCAACAAGCGGGGTGAGATGATGAAAGCCGTGGTTTCACTCAAGAGTGGGGTTGCCCCTTTATGCAGGAGAGTTGCGCTGCCGCCGATTAACCCTCTGTCTGAATTGCGGAAAATCAATGAGATGAAAATCCGTGATTTTGCCAAGCTCTTGCCCGGATGGGATGGTTATGCGCGTTGCCGATACCTGGCGTTGTGATTACAAGAGCACTCGCTGTCATCAGTAAACTGAAGGAGCAACCTTTATACGTTTTTCCATCCGCAAGAGAGACGATTCAGTTTGAGTATGATATTGCGGATACATCATTGGAAATAGAGATTGGCGAGAAGAGCGTGGAATTTTTGTCTGTTGAAGGAAATGTTACGGATGAGTGGGTCAGTTCTGACATCAACGATCTCTTTCGTGTCATTGACGAGTTCCACTCGAAAGCCAAGATTTTATGAATCCTGAACGTATTGAAAGCGGAGAGGTTTTGTTCAGAGCTGTTCAGCAGCATCCTGATCTTTGGAGAGGCGACAGGCCGTCCTCTTTGCTCTTCAGAAATACTGCGGGGGTGTCGGTGGACAGAGATGGAGAGCGTTCGGTAGCGGATATTTGTGAATTTATACAGTTCATGAAAAAGGTTCAGCGGAACTGATACCAAAAGCACTATCATTTGTACCGCAGTATTGTTACGTATGGAAGATTGAGATATTCAATTCATTCAATAAAGAGGAGATTTCATGCCATTACCCGTCAAAACCCCAAGCGTTAAGCCCATCCATAGCAATTAATTTCGCGGGTTTTGTATGGTGGTGGATTTATGCGCGGGCATTTCTTTCCGTCAACGTTACCATACTCTTTGCCTGGCGTGAGTGAGTGCAGATTTATGGATTCAACAGGCAATATGTTCCTGCTGTTCCACCCTGTTTTTTGTATATTAACAGTGTAATGCTGGCGCTCATCCATTGATGAATGCAGTTCCAGTCAGCAACCCAAAGGTCATCAGGTATCAGGGTGATCGGTGGTTTATGGTTTTATGATGAACAGCAAACGTTCATCGTCACGCAAGTTTACCAGCTTATGAGCAAGACAAGAAAACTGATCACCTTCGACTGGGCCATAAAACGCCTTCTGCGGAGCAAAGCCAATTTCGGGATTCTGGAAGGCTTTTTAAGTGAGCTGCTTAAAGAGGAGATCGTCATTCTGGATCTCATTGAAAGTGAGAGCAACAAAGAGGATAAACTCGACAAATTTAATCGGGTCGATCTCAGGGTACGCAACCAGAAACAGGAGATCATCATCATAGAGATACAGTATGATCGGGAGTATGACTACCTGCAGCGTATTTTTTATGGTGTTTCCAAAACAGTGATCGAGGGGATGAAAGAGAAGCGACCGTATGCAGGGATAACCAAAGTCATTTCAATAAACATTCTCTATTTTGATCTGGGCATTGGCGACGATTACATTTACCATGGCACCACCCGTTTTATAGGCATGCATAATCATGATCTTCTGGGACTTAATGAAAAACAAAAGCAACTGTTCCGGAAAGAGAGTGTCGAGGCGCTTTACCCTGAATATTACCTGATCAAAATCAATCGCTTTAACGACATTGCCAGAGACAGGCTTGATGAGTGGATCTACTTTCTGAAAAATGAAGAGATTAAAGAGAGCTTCACCGCAAAAGGGCTGAAAGAGGCGGAAGAGAAGTTGAGCATCATGAAGTTGCCGGAAGGGGAGCGAAAAGCTTATGAACAGTACCAGGATGATTTGCGCTACCAGGCAAGCATGTTTGAGTCATCTTACGGTGATGGCTATTACACCGGCAAAGAAGAGGGTAAGGAAGAAGGTATTGTGGTAGGTATTGAAATTGGTAAAGAACAAGGTGTAGCACAAGGTGCCGAGGAAACAACCAGAACGATCGCCTTAAAGCTGATAGAACAGGGCGCGAAGATTGAAATCATCAAAGCGGTGACAGGGTTAAGTGTTACAGCGATAGAAGATCTTGTGAGGAGCGTACGATAATGTTTTAAATACTCTTTTCTCGTGTCCTTTCTCAGCTCCAGGAGATTTGTCTGGCGTTGGTGAGTGCAGATTTATGGATTCAATAAGCAATACCTTCCTGCTGCTCTCCCCTGATATTTGTATATTAACAGTGTAATGTCGGCACTGCCCGTTGAGGCCTTCAGTGCCAGTCAGCAATCCAAAGGTTGTTAGTTGTCAGTTATCAGGGGGATCGGGGTGTTTATGGTTTTATGATGAACAGCAAACGTTCATCGTCACGCAAGTTTACCAGCTTATGAGCAA
>CAIOLC010000185.1 GCA_903859055.1 uncultured Chlorobiaceae bacterium
AAACGCAAGGAGATCAAGGATGCGGTCGCCTATCTTCGGTTTGTTCTTAATGAGCGCGATAGTGAATCCTTGTTGAGAATCATCAATTTTCCCCCTCGGAAAATCGGGGATGTCAGTATTGCCAGGCTGAAGGAGTTTGCTGATTCCCGAGGAATAAGCCTCTATGATGCTCTAAGGCAGGCAGAGGAGGCTGGTTTTCAGGCGCGTCTCATCAATGCTCTCGCCTCTTTCAGCAGTGTGATTGAAGCACTGAAGGTACTTGCTGTCAACGGCACAGTTTTCGAAGTGCTGACAGAGCTGTTCACTCTTACCTCTCTCCCGTTACTCTTGCAGGCAGAGAATACCCCGGAATCGCTGGTGCGTCATGAAAATCTTCAGGAGCTGCTTTCGATGGCGCGAGACTTTTCTGATCATAATCCGGATGGAGGCTCTCTTGGTGATTTTCTTGAAAATATCTCTCTTGCTTCAGATTATGATGAGTCCCAGGATTCAGATAATTTTGTCTCATTGATGACAGTACATGCGGCCAAAGGACTTGAGTTTCCTGTGGTCTTTATTACCGGCTTGGAGGAGCGACTTTTTCCCCTTCACTGCTATGAGCCTGAAGAGCTTGAGGAGGAACGGAGGCTCTTTTATGTGGCAATGACAAGGGCCCAGGAGAAAATTTTTCTCTCCTGGGCACAGAGTCGTTACCAGTATGGACAGTTGCATCACTCTTTGCCATCAATGTTTATCGGTGAAATTGACTCTTCAATAGTTCAGACAGAAGGTGGAAATCTGTTGTCGGAGCGACTCTTGAAGGAGAAGTCCTCCCCCGGGTTATCATCAATGCCACGGGGATATCAGCACATACCGGCGACTCCTGCAGGAGGGGGGAGTTCTGTGATTCCGAAATCTTCAAGTTCATCCCTTCGTGCAGGAGTCATGGTGCATCATGCTCTTTTTGGACCAGGGGTTGTACTTGATGTTCTGGGAAGCGGGGCCAAGCAGAAAGTTCGTATCACATTTCGAAGTGCCGGGGAGAAGACTCTTATGGTACAGTATGCCAATCTGAAAATTCAGCAGTAATGAAGATCCTTTTCGGTGTTCAGGGAACGGGGAATGGGCATATCAGCCGCAGTCGCGAGCTTGTGAGAAAGCTCAAGGAGGAGGGGTATGATGTTGATGTTATCATCAGTGGCAGAAAAGAGGATGAACTGAAGGAGATCGAGGTATTTGCCCCTTACAGGGTGATGAAAGGTATGACGTTAGTAACCTACAAGGGCAAGCTGGATTATTTCAATACGATGGTCAATCTTGATCTGGTGAGTTTGATGGCTGATATTGTACTGCTTGATACGGCAGGTACTGACCTGATTATTACTGATTTTGAACCGGTTACCTCGATGGTAGCGAAGGTAAAGAATATTCCCTCCATCGGGTTTGGGCATCAGTATGCCTTCCCTTACGATATTCCCATAGCACCTGGAAATTTTTTTGAAAAATATGCTCTTTTGAATTTTGCCCCCGCACGGTATAATGCCGGGTTGCACTGGCACCATTTTAATCAGCCGATATTTCCTCCAGTTATCCCTGAGTCGCTCTATGCCCGCAGTGCATTGACGGTCGTCAAAGAGAAAGTTCTTGTCTATCTCCCTTTTGAGGAGGTGGCAGATATCGCCTCTTTTCTTGCTCCTTATGACCGATACGAATTTTTTATTTATGGCAAGGTTGTGAAGGAGCGTAACGAAGGGCATCTCCATTTCAGGGGGTATTCTCGTGAAGGATTTCTTGGCGATCTGATGGAGAGCAGTGGGGTGGTTTGTAACGCAGGATTTGAGTTGCCAGGAGAGGCACTCCATCTTGGCAAGAAACTGTTGCTCAGGCCTCTTAACGGGCAGATTGAGCAGCAATCCAATGCGCTTGGCATGGTCAAACTTGGGTATGGTATGGCAATGGCCAGGCTTGATGGTACTATTCTTGCGGACTGGTTGCAGATGCCAGGGGGTGAACCGTCGCGTTATGCCAAATCTGTGGACTATATCGCCGAATGGATAGGTTGTGGCCACTGGGAGCAGCTTCCGAAGTATTCTGCTGCCGCCTGGGCGGAAAAGTATTGATGACTGGTACTGTGCGATTCAGGGAACTTGTCACAAAAAGCAGGAGTTACCGGAGATTTGACGCTACCTGCCCGGTGACGGAAGCTGTTCTGCGGGAGCTGGTGGAGCTTGCCTGCTATGTCCCTTCCGCAAAAAATCTTCAGCCGCTGAAGTACCTTGCGGTTTGTGAGCCTGAACGGGTAGCGGCTCTTTACCCTTGTCTCTCCTGGGCAGGATATCTTGCTGACTGGCCAGGCCCTGATGCGCATGAGCGTCCTCCGGCTTTTCTTGTCATGCTGGGTGATCTGGGGATAACCACTGATTTTTCCTGTGACAGTGGTATTGCAGCCCAGACTCTTCTTCTTGGCGCTGCAGCGTTGGGATTTGGAGGCTGTATTCTTGGCACTGTTGACCGAAAAAACATCAGGGAGCTGCTGCTGATTCCGGATACTTTTTCAATTATCATGGTCATTGCGATTGGAAAACCCGCAGAAACGGTTGTTATTGATCAGATGGGTCGAGAGGATTCTGTTCGTTACTTCAGGGATGTCAATGGTATTCACCATGTCCCCAAAAGAGTGGTTGATGACCTTCTCCTGAAGTTTTATTAACTTGTTGTTCTACAAAGCAGGGGAAAAATGGTAAATTGCGAAACGCTGTTTTTTCTCTCCCGAAGCGGGGTGCCTTTTGGGAATATTGAGCTTTAACCAGGGGAATTTATATGTTGTCAAGAGAGTTGACGGAAGACCAGTTACAGACCAGAGTTATCATTTATTCGGGAAAAGGGGGGACAGGAAAGACTACAATCTCCTCATCCACGGCGGTTGCTCTTGCACGGCAAGGGAAGAGGGTGCTCATTATGTCTTCTGATCCAGCTCATTCTCTTTCGGATGTTTTCGATACCCGTATCAGTCGCAATGACCCACAGAAAATTGAAGAAAATCTTTACGGACTTGAGGTTGACACGGTTTATGAGTTGAAGAAAAACATGTCCGGTTTTCAGAAATTTGTCTCTACCTCCTATAAAAACAAGGGGATCGATAGTGGTGTGGCCTCAGAGCTCACCACGCAGCCAGGTCTGGACGAAATTTTTGCCCTGAGTCGCCTGCTTGATGAGGCGCACTCCGGCAAATGGGATGTTGTTGTGCTCGATACCTCGCCGACGGGCAACACGCTTCGCCTGCTTGCTTATCCGGAAATTATTATCGGAGGTAACATGGGCAAGCAGTTTTTCAAACTCTACAAAAACATGTCGTCGCTGGCCCGCCCTTTGAGCGGCAAATCTATTCCTGATGACGACTTTTTTAATGAAGTGAATCTGCTCCTCAAGCAGATGGAGGATATTAACAAGTTTATCCTCAGTCCTGAGGTGACATTTCGGCTGGTACTGAATCCTGAAAAGCTCTCCATCCTTGAAACCAAGAGGGCTTATACCTTTGTACATCTTTATGGTATCAATATTGATGGTATTGTTATCAACAAGATATTGCCTGCGTCTAAAACGGTTGGTGAGTATTTTGAGTTCTGGGCTGATCTGCACAGTAAATATTTGCTGGAGATTGATCAGTCATTTTATCCTACTCCTGTGTTTCGATGTCAGTTGCAGAGAACCGAGCCGATAGGGACGGATGCGCTGCATGAGGTCAGTAAACTGGTTTTTGGAGATCAGATACCCGACAAAACCTTCTATACGGGCAAAAATTTCTGGATTGAGAGCAAGAAGAATGAGGCCACTGACGATCACAGGGAGGTACTCTGTATAAAAATACCGTTTCTCAAGGATGCTGAAGAGGTAACTGTTGAGCGGATGGGCACCGACATTGTGGTGAGTGTTGACCGTGCACAGCGCATTATCACCCTGCCAAGAGCCTTGTACAGTCTTGAAATGGAAAAGTTTATCCGCGAGGATAATCTGCTTCGGGTAGTGTTCAAGGAGATTATTCTTGAAAAGGAGGAGATTGAACTTAGTGTGAACAAGAATATGCTGGACAAGCTCCGTTCTATGAGACGGGTCAAGATATAATGTACGTGTTTTTTAACGGGGAAGATAAAAAACTGGGTAAAGTGTTTAGGTTTTCAAGGGAATCTTGTATCTTCAGTGTTTAAAATGTCGAGTTAAAGGGAATCTATCCCAGTCTTTGTTAAAGAATCAGCTTATATCATGCCCGAGAAAGCGCACTATGGTTTGTTGAAAGGGAAGAAAGGAATTATTTTCGGCCCGCTTGATGAGAGCAGTATAGGCTGGCAGATAGCTCTTAATGCTTACAGAGAAGGCGCGGAGATTGCCATTTCGAACATTGCTGCAGCCTTGCGTTTTGGCAATATTGGAGATCTCTCTGCACAGTGTGGCAATGCTCCAATGATTGTGTGTGATGCCTCGAAAACTGAGGATGTCGATAACTGTTTCAAAGAGTTAAAGGAAAAATTAGGTCCGGTTGATTTTATTGTACATTCAATAGGGATGTCCCAGAATATCCGCAAGCAGATGCCTTATGAGGATCTCAATTATGAGTGGTTTTTTAAAACTCTGGATGTCTCTGCATTGTCGCTGCACCGCCTCGTCTCTTATGCCCTGAAAAATGAGGCGATCAATCATGGTGGAAGTATTCTTTCCCTCTCCTATATCGCTTCACAGAGAAATTATTGGACTTACTCCGATATGGGCGATGCAAAGTCCCTGCTTGAATCTATTGTCCGCAGTTATGGGCCACGGCTTGCCAGGTATGGAATACGAATCAATACGATATCGCAAAGCCCGACCTATACCAAAGCGGGAAGTGGCATTCCGGGGTTTGAGAAGATGTACGAATACAGTGATCTCATGTCGCCTCTCGGAAATGCCTCAGCCGAGGAGTGCGCTGAATATTCCATGACCATTCTCAGCGATCTTTCTCGCAAGGTAACCATGCAGAACCTCTTCCATGATGGCGGTTACAGCTCAATGGGAGCAACTATTCCCATGATCAAGCTTGCTCATGAGGTGCTCAATGACAAGGAACTCGCCGACCGTGTCGGTCTTGATGAATTTACACCATCCCGGGAAGCACCGGCGGAATAACGCCAGGGCCTTTTTACTGGTTTGGAAAGTGACAGTATCTGACTCGCGCCTTGGTACTGCTGCTTCGATGAAGTATCGAAAGCTTATCATCATTGTAATATCTCTCTTCACCCTGATTGTGACTTCATAATCAGGTGTGATCTCTTTTGACTCTCTTCCAAGAGCATTTTTATCTTGTTTTGTTATTTTTTCTAATACTTTAACTGACAACCGAGATGGCAAAAAACGCAACAATCGTTTATACCAAAATTGATGAGGCACCCGCTTTGGCGACCTACTCTCTTCTTCCGATTCTCAAGGCTTATACCAAGGGTACCGGAGTTGATGTTGTTGCCAAGGACATCTCCCTTGCTGGAAGAATTCTTGCAAACTTCCCTGAAAATTTGACCGAGAGCCAGAGGATTCCCGATTATCTGGCCGAACTGGGAGCCCTGGCACTGACTCCGGATGCTAATATTATCAAGCTTCCGAATATCAGCGCGTCAATTCCTCAGTTGAGAGCAGCGATCAAGGAGCTGCAGGAGCAGGGATACCAGATTCCAAACTACCCGGAAGCGCCTGCTAACGAAGCAGAAAAAGAGCTCCAGACAAGGTTTGCAAAAGTACTTGGGAGTGCTGTAAACCCGGTTTTGCGTGAAGGGAACTCCGATCGTCGCGCACCGCTTTCAGTAAAAGCGTTTGCTCAAAAGCATCCGCATAAAATGGGTGCATGGAGCAGTGACTCGAAATCACATGTTGCCTTTATGAGCGCCGGAGATTTTTATGGCAGCGAAAAGTCCCTGACTGTTTCTGAGCCAACCACTGTAAAAATTGAGTTTGTCGATGCTGCCGGGCAGACAACGGTACTGAAGGATAAAACACCGTTACTTGCCGGTGAAATCATCGACACATCGGTCATGAATGTTCGTTCACTTCGCAAGTTTTATGACGATCAGATAGCTGATGCGAAAGCAACTGGCGTGCTGCTTTCGCTGCACCTGAAGGCCACCATGATGAAGGTCTCTGATCCGATTATGTTCGGCCATGCGGTCACGGTGTTTTACAAGGATGTGTTCGAAAAACATGCCGCCACCATCAAGGAGCTTGGCGTGAATGTGAATAATGGTCTTGGTGATCTCTACGCAAAAATACAGAAGCTGCCGGATGCAGGGAGAGCAGAGATTGAGGCTGATATTCAGGCAGTCTATGCTACCCGTCCTGCATTGGCAATGGTTGATTCCGACAAGGGTATTACCAACCTTCATGTACCAAACGACATCATTGTTGACGCATCCATGCCGGTTGTTGTTCGCGATTCCGGTAAAATGTGGGGGCCAGATGGCAAGCTTCACGACACAAAGGCGGTGATTCCAGACCGTTGTTATGCCACCATGTACCAGGCAATCATTGAAGATTGTAAAAAGAACGGCGCGTTCAACCCTGCCACCATCGGCAGTGTGCCAAACGTTGGACTTATGGCCCAGCAGGCTGAAGAGTATGGTTCACACAACAAAACGTTCACCGCTCCAGCTAATGGTACTGTTCGCGTTGTTGATACTGAGGGTAAAGCACTTCTCGAACAACAGGTTGAAACGGGTGATATTTTCAGAATGTGTCAGGCAAAGGATGCACCAGTTCGTGACTGGGTGAAGCTTGCCGTCAATCGTGCCCGTATTACTGGTGCCCCGGCAATTTTCTGGCTCGACAGCAACCGCTCCCATGATGCCGAGATCATTAATAAAGTTATCGTGTATTTGAAAGAGCACGATACTACAGGGCTGGATATCCAGATTCTCACTCCGGTCGAGGCGATGCGTTTTTCACTGGAGAGAATCAGGGCAGGAAAGGATACCATCTCAGTAACCGGTAATGTGCTTCGTGACTATCTCACGGATCTTTTCCCGATTATTGAGCTTGGCACCAGCGCCAAGATGCTTTCCGTTGTGCCGCTCATGAATGGAGGCGGTCTTTTTGAAACCGGTGCTGGCGGTTCAGCTCCGAAACATGTTCAGCAGTTCCAGAAAGAGGGCTACCTCAGATGGGACTCTCTCGGTGAGTTTTCAGCACTTGCGGCATCACTTGATCATCTTTCCCGTGCATTTAATAATGATAAGGCGGCGGTTCTTGCCGACACGCTTGATCAGGCTATTGGCAAGTTTCTCGACAACGATAAATCACCAGCTCGCAAGGTTGGTCAAATTGACAACCGTGGAAGCCATTTTTACCTTGCACTCTACTGGGCTCAGGCGTTGGCTGCCCAGAACAAAGATCAGGAGTTGCAGGCACGTTTTGCCAGGGTTGCCCAGGCGCTTGGAGAGAACGAGGATGCGATCAATGCAGAGCTGATTGCTGCACAGGGTAAACCGGTTGATATGGGTGGTTATTATCATGTGGATGATGCGTTGACCGAAAAAGCAATGCGTCCAAGCACAACCCTGAATACTATTATTGACGCATTCTGACGAACGCTCTTTGTATAGAAAGAGAGAAACTCAAAAGCCCGGCATGGTTCCGGGCTTTTGCTGTTTTTGGTGTGTTGTTACTCTTTACCAGCCTTATCCAATCGTGTAGGTTCCCAACGCCTCCATGATCTCGCCTGCCCAGAACCCCTTGAAGATGTGCGTCTTTGCGTCGTGCATGAACGCTCCTGCCATTTCACCTGTTGTGGCTTGATGGCTTATCAGCATGGTGTAAAGTCGAGGAATGACGCGACCAACCATCTGCGGATTTGCGCCACACCGTTTGCATAGCACGGTGCCCTTGAGCGCAAGGGCAATTATATGGGGATCTTTGTCGCCATTCGTGGCTGATGGTGCTGCTGGCGGCTGTTTTTCCGTGAAGGAGGTTGGCACGTAGGCATCTTTCGGGTGCGCGGTGAGCCATGCGTCGAGCCAGCCGAGAAACGTGGTGCACACTTTTGTTGCATTAGCCACTGCGGCGTTGCTGGTTTTTGAGTACACGCAGTGATACCAGAAATCAGCAGTGGCGGCAAACGGCCGATACTGAAATCCTCCCCAGAAGGTGTTCGGATCAGGCCCTTCCCACGTAAAGCTGTTTTTCACCGCCTTGCCTATAAACGAATCGTCATAGTGATAGACTGGTGCAAACGGTCCGGTAATACCCGTGCTTTTTGCATAAGCCGCTTGCGCGTCAATCAGAAATTGCAGGGTATTTGCCGCTGCGGTGTAATCTTGCAGATAATGCCACGGTAGCGGATCCTGATAGCCAGCATAGTATGGGCCGCGAAAGCCCGGCACAGGCAGCACCGAGAGATTTTCCCCTTTGTTGCTGTATTCAAAGGGCATGGCACCTTTGTAGGGAATGTTTTTTCTGGGATCAGTAAGCAGCTTGAACTCTCTGAACATGGCATTTCGGGCGTTGAGCCACTTTGCTCTCATCTCACCAGCTTCAAGCAGAGCAAAGAGATCAAAGGTGGTAATAAACCAGTGGAGCGAATCGCCAGCCGTTGCAAACTCATTGGGTCGCAACTTCCGCCACGAAGGCCAGCACTCATAGGCCTCGCCATAGGCGATCTGCTCCGATGTATGCCCCTCCTCCTTCGAGTTGAACGCAGTGCCAGCGTTGACAATCCAGTGTGAGCGCCATGGCGCTGTTGAGGGGATAACGCCAAAAAAGAAATATTTGAGGAGCGCATCTGCAAAGCTCCGGGCCGTTGTCAGATAGCGACTCTCTTTTGTTGCCTGGTATGCCCGGAGGTAGCCGCGCACCATCATGACCTGACTTTCTGAGGTGGAGGCTCGCTCCTGATAATATCCGCCACGTCCCTGCTCCTCATCCATGTTATTGCGGACAAGAGCTTCAGGTGTTATCAGATAGGTGCCACTGAACTTGCCACTCTTCGCTTTCCAGTGCTGGATGAAGGTGTCGAGACTTGCGATAGCTGCTGCTGTGGGCACGGTTCTCTCCGATTGGTTTAGGTAAATATGCTTATGATCTCGATCGTAACACCCTGAATCAATTATACCCAATTATGATAACGTTGTGTGCATTAACAAGTTCAATTCCGACTTTTTCGGAAAGAGAAATAAGATTGTTCATTGTGAACAGCAATGTATTAACTTTCCCGCAGTCAGTTTCAAATAACAGAACAGATTCATAAAGAGGTATGGTACAGAAAACCCTGAACGTCATGTTCATCGGCGATGTTGTTGGCACTCCGGGTCTCCAGATGGTGGGCAGGATGCTGAAAAGTTTTATTAGCAAATATCATGTTGATTTTGTTGTCTGTAACGGCGAGAATGCCCATCATGGAAAGGGTTTGAGCCTTGAAGCCTTGAACCAGCTCCTTGAGGCAGGTGTCAATGTGGTGACGGGGGGAAATCATACCTGGAGCAATTTCAACTTTTTTGATACACTGAAAACGCATCCGCAGGTGCTGCGCCCACTGAACTATCCCAAAGGCACCTACGGCAAAGGGTACGGGATCTACAAGCTGCCGAACGGGATGGGTGAGATTGCTGTCGTCAATCTGCAGGGCAGGACCTTCATGTACTCCATCGACTGTCCTTTTCGGACGGCAGACTGGGTGATCAAGCAGATCAGGGAACAGTCAAAAGAGAGTGTTAAGTGTATTTTTGTTGATATTCATGCTGAAGCAACAGCCGAGAAGATTGCGCTTGGCTGGTACCTTGACGGCAAGGTTTCTGCGGTGGTTGGCACCCACACCCATGTGCCGACAGCCGATGAGCGTATTCTGCCGAAAGGCACCGGGTATTGCACGGATGCTGGTATGACCGGACCGCACCAGTCAGTTATTGGTATGCAGATCAAGTCGGCAACCGACAGGATGCTTTACCAGACACCGCATAAATATGAATGCGCGGAGGATGATGTTCATTTTTCGGGGGTGCTGCTCTCGCTGGATGTGGCAACCGGCAAAACCGTTGGTATACAACGGCTATTTTACCCGGAGTTTGAGCGAGGGGTGGTGCCGGGATAACGGTGGCTCGTTACACGCCTGCCCGTTGCAGCAGGGGCTTGCCATGGGGTGACCCATTGTAAGGGCTTGCCATGGGGTGACCCATTGTAAGGGCTTGCCATGGCAAGCCCCTGCATGGCCTAAAAAACCGTATTTTACCGCAATCCCTGCTCGAACTCTTCGGCAACGATAACGTCATCGACGCTGCCGATGTAGAGCGGGGTGCGCTGATGCAGCTCGGTTGGCTGGATATCGAGGATACGATCCCTTCCGTTGGTCGCACGTCCACCAGCCTGTTCGCAAATAAAGGCCAGCGGGTTTGCTTCATACATGAGGCGAAGCTTTCCGTTGGTATGTTTTGTGGTTGGTGGGTAGATGAAGATACCGCCGGTCAAAAGGTTGCGGTGGAAGTCGGCAACCAGTGAACCGATGTAACGGGTGCTGTAGGGGCGATTGGTTGCTGTGTCCTCCTCCTTGATGTAGTCGAGATATCTCTTTGTTCCATCGTTGAACTGTGCATAAGAGCCTTCATTGATTGAGTAATATTTGCCGCTTTTCGGGGTGACAATATTCTCGTGGGAAAGAAGGAACTCTCCTATGGTTGGATCGTAGGTGAAGCCGTGCACACCGTGTCCGGTGGTGTAGACCATCACTACTGATGAGCCGTAGATTACATAGCCTGCCGCCACCTGTTCGTAGCCATGCTGCAGGCAGTCGCTGATACTCGCCTTGCCGGGGTCGTCGCCCTTCAGTTTGAAGATTGAAAAAATGGTGCCAACGCTGACGTTAACATCAATGTTGGAGGATCCATCCAGTGGGTCGAAGAGGAGCGCATAGCTTCCGGATTCATTTTTTGGCGGAATAATGACACCTTCGTTTTCTTCAGAGCCCATGATGGCAAACCGTCCATGCTGCCCAATGGCGGAGATGATTTTTTCATTGGCAAACAGATCAAGTTTTTTGACCTCTTCACCCTGAACATTGGTGCTGCCTGCAAAGCCAAGAATATCGACCAGTCCTGCCCGCACCACCTCTCTCCTTACCAGTTTTGCTGCAAAAGCAACATCGGTGAGAAGGTCGGTAAGTTCGCCATGCGCTTCCGGAAAAAATTTCTGTTGTTCAAGGATGTGGCGTTCAATGGTAATCAAATTGCTCATGCTCTGGGTCCCCGATGGTTAGTGTGTTGGTTGACGTTGGGTACTGCTGAATCAAGCCTGAATGTTGAACCACAATGTAAGAAATATTCAGCCGTTCTTCCATAGCTATTAGGGGGGTGATCATCCTTGTCCAGCGGATTTTTGTCGAGGAAATGGCCAAGTGTTCCCTACATTGTCAAACAGTTTTTCATTATCTCTCTATCTTTCATGAAACGATATCGCTGGAATCTTCTTTCGCCCGATGCCGAGGCTGTTCTGGCTCTTTCGGGGGCGATCAATGTCACACTGCCTGTTGCAAGGACGTTGTGCAATCGGGGCATCTCTTCTTTTGATACGGCCAGGGATTTTTTTCGTTCATCCATCAGCGACCTCCACTCACCCTCTCTTTTTCAGGATATGGGTAGAGCCGTTGAACGGGTATTACGTGCCGTCCACGAGCATGAGAAGATTATGCTGTATGGTGATTATGATGTTGATGGCACCACTGGCACTGCGATGCTTTATCTTTTTTTGAAAGCACTGGGGGCAGATCTCTCCTGGCACATTAATGATCGTTTTCTCGAAGGATATGGCTTGTCGGCGGAAGGCATTGATTCGGTGTTTCAGCAGAAGACAGCAGTGCTGATTACGGTTGATTGTGGTATCAGGGACAATGCAGCCATAGGCCGCTGTAATGAGATGGGGGTTGATGTGATTATTTGTGACCATCACGAAGCAGATCAGCTTCCTCCAGCTTTTGCAATTTTGAATCCCAAGGTGCCGGGCTCCACCTATCCTTTCAGGGAGTTATGTGGATGCGGTGTCGCTTTCAAATTGATGCAGGCCATAGCCGGGCAAGGAGAGCTTGAACCGGAGAGCTGGCAGCAATATCTTGATTTTGTCGCTCTTGCAACAGCCGCCGATATGGTCTCTCTGTATGGCGAAAATCGTACGCTGCTTCGAGAAGGGATTCAGAGAATTCGACAGAGGCCAAGAGCCAATATGAAAGCAATGCTGTCGCTGATGAAGGTCCCCCGTGCAGAATTTGGCATGTTTCATATTGCGTTTGGTATTGCTCCTCGTATTAATGCGGCAGGCAGAATGCACTCCGCTCACCTTGCTGTTCGGTGGCTTCTTTCAGATTTATCAACAGATGCCTCTTCTCATGCTGAAGAGCTGGAGCGGATCAACATCCGGCGTCGGGAAGTTGATGCTGATATGATGGTTCAAGCTGAAAAAATGCTTGAGAACCATTTTGCCTCATGCTGCTCTTCGATTGTGCTGTACGATGAGTCATGGCATATTGGCGTGCTTGGTATTGTGGCCTCAAAAATGATTGAAAAACATTATTTACCAACGGTTATTCTTGGCGGGATGAACGGTCAGATCAGAGGTTCGGTGCGAAGTGTTGAAGGGGTTGATATTCATGCTGTCTTGCAGGAGTGCAGCGCCTATCTTGAGCAGTTTGGTGGCCATCATCAGGCTGCAGGTCTAACGCTCAAGCCTGAAAACCTGGCCGGATTCCGTAAAAAGTTTAACGAGGTGTGTGACTCTCTTCTTTCTATCAGTCAACGCCAGAAGCTGCTTGTTATCGATTCAACGCTTTCCCTGGAGCAGATTACCGATAAATTTATCAATGTCCTTGAGCAGTGTGCCCCTTTTGGTCATGGCAACCGCGAGCCACTTTTTGTCTCTGAAGCTCTTGCTCTTTTTGGTCAGCCCAAACTCCTTAAGGAGAGGCATGTGAAGTTTTCAGTCAGGGATAACAATGGACGAACTTTTGATGTCATCGGTTTTGATCGACCTGATGTTTATGCAGAACTTGTCGCAGCAACAAATCCGGTATTTTCCATGGTCTATTCTGTCGAGAAAAGAATGTGGAACAACAGGGTGCAGTGGCAGATGAAGCTGAAAGATATGGAGATCACCAAACAGGTTTAAGGGGCAGGGGTACTCTGTTCATGGCGGATTCGTGTCAGCACCCCGGCGAGTGAAGAGATGGCGTTCATGCCAAAAAAGATGAGCGATAGCGCAACTCCAGGGTTGGTATCGAGCTGTACAAAGTTAAGGAGATAGTAGAAGGTTATCTCCCTGGCTCCGGCTCCGCCGATGGTTATGGGCAGAATGGTGGCTATGGTTGAAATCAGAAAAATGGCGAGATAGTCGATGTGGTTGGCCTGCAGTGCAATTGCCTGGAGGATAAAGAAGGCGGAGAGGGTCTGCGTCACCTGTACCATCATTGATTCTGCAGCAGTAACGGTAAAGACCCCGATGAACTGCTTGTAGAAAAGCCTGTTGGTCAGCAGCAGAAGAGGGTAAATTGCCGCAAGTGCAGCCCAGGCATAAGGCACCAGTTGGGGGAATTCGAGGGCAAACGCGCTTGGCAGCAGCAGCACAATTGAGAGAAAGAGTAGTGCAAACATGCCGCCAATTCTGTCCCACAAGACCGCATGAAAGATATTGATCATCTTCAGCCCGTGATTTTTCTGAAGGAGGTAGATTTTATATCCGTCACCTCCAACTCCGCCAGGCAGAAAAAGATTATAGAACATGCCCAGGTAGTAGAGTTTCAGATTGTAGATGGTAGAAAGCTCTATACCAATCGCCTTGAGAAAGCGGTTCAGGCGGAGTGCATTGAAGAGCTTTGAGAGATTGAAGAATACGAGAGCCAGCAGAAGATACCATGGGTTTGCACTTTTGATCGTGGTAAAAAGTTGATGGATATCGATTTTTTGCAGCACAAGAGAGAGTGCCAGGGCAGTTCCGAGAATCTGCAGAAGTGTTTTAAGCAGCTTTTTCAGGTTAGGG
>CAIOLC010000186.1 GCA_903859055.1 uncultured Chlorobiaceae bacterium
ATTCTGATGAAAATGAAGAAGACTGCCGAAGACTATCTGGGCGAGTCTGTTACTGAAGCCGTTATCACCGTTCCTGCATACTTCAATGACGCACAACGTCAGGCCACCAAGGATGCCGGCCGTATCGCGGGTCTGGATGTTAAACGCATCATTAACGAGCCTACCGCTGCCGCATTGGCATTCGGTATGGACAAACAAGAAGGTGATCGTAAAATTGCAGTATATGACCTGGGTGGTGGTACCTTCGATATTTCCATCATCGACATCGCTGAAATTGATGGCGAACACCAGTTTGAAGTCATGTCTACGAATGGCGATACATTTCTGGGCGGTGAAGACTTCGACATGCGCGTCATCGAATTCCTGGTTGAAGAGTTCAAAAAGGAATCCGGCATTGATCTGAAGAAAGACATGCTGGCACTGCAACGCCTGAAAGATGCCGCAGAAAAAGCAAAGATTGAATTGTCATCGGCACAACAAACTGAAGTTAATCTGCCTTACATCACGGCTGATGCAACCGGCCCCAAGCATTTGGCTGTAAAAATTACCCGTGCAAAACTGGAAAGCATCGTTGAAGACCTGGTTGCACGCACCATTGAGCCTTGCAAAATTGCAATGAAAGATGCCGGCCTCTCCATTTCCGACATTGCTGACGTCATCCTGGTTGGCGGTCAAACCCGCATGCCTATGGTTCAGAAGAAAGTTGAAGAATTCTTCGGTCGCGAGCCACGTAAGGACGTGAATCCGGATGAAGCAGTTGCTGTTGGTGCCTGTATTCAAGGTGGCGTATTGCAAGGCGAAGTAAAAGACGTATTGCTGCTGGACGTAACGCCATTGTCCCTGGGTATTGAAACCATGGGCGGCGTGATGACCAAACTGATCAAAAAGAACACCACGATTCCAACCAAGGCTTCGCAAGTATTCTCCACTGCTGACGAAAATCAATCTGCAGTGACGATTCATGTACTGCAAGGTGAGCGCGAAATTGCCTCTGGTAACAAGAGTCTGGGTCAGTTTAATTTGTCAGATATTCCACCTGCACCACGCGGCGTACCTCAGATCGAAGTGACGTTCAACATCGATGCTAACGGTATCTTACACGTTATGGCAAAGGACAAAGCGACCAACAAGGAAGCCAACATCACCATCAAGGCCAGCTCCGGTTTGTCAGAAGCTGAGATCGAAAGCATGGTTCGCGATGCGGAAGCGCATGCAGAGGATGATAAAAAGGCATTGGAATTGGTAACGGCACGCAATCAATTAGACGCCCTGATACACTCGACGACGAAATCGCTGAAAGAGTACGGTGAACAACTGACAGCAGACGAAAAATCGGCCATCGAAGTTGCTGTTAAAGCAGCAGAAGAAGTCGTAAAAAGCGATGACAAGGATGCTATCGAAGCTAAAACAGAAGCGCTTTCAACCGCTGCGCAAAAACTCAGCGAAAAAATGTATGCTGCTGAACAAGCCAAGTCTCAAGGTGCAGATGCCGGTGCAAGCGCCGCTCACGAAGCCAAAAAAGACGAAGGCGACGTTGTGGATGCAGAATTCACTGAAGTAAAAGACAAGAAGTAAAACGGGAAGCGTTAAGGGGGAAGGGATAAGGGTGTAAAGCGCGCTCACCGAAACTTGAAAGCTTGGCAGCAAGCAATAAAGTTGGTGACTGCGGTTTACACCGCAACGTCCTCCTTTTCCCGCACAAGAAAAATTCGGATTATCCAGCCAACATTGCAGAAGATTTTGCTCGCAATGAAAGACGTGAACTACTGCATTTTTTGAGCATTTCAGCTGGTTCTCTTTCCGAACTGGATACTTTGATTGAACTTGCCGCAAGATTGGGCTACCTGAATAACACAGAGGAGCTGAACGGAAAAGTGGATGAAGTTTCAGGATTGTTAATGGGGTTATCGGCATCCATCAAAGCCGCACTAACCCCTACCCCTTCCCTCTTCCCCCTTCTCCCTTCCCATTATTAAAATGAGTAAAAAAGACTATTACGAAACCCTGGGCATCAATCGCGATGCTTCGGACGATGAGATTAAAAAGGCTTACCGAAAACTGGCAATGAAGTACCACCCCGACCGCAATCCGGACAATCCGAATGCGGAGGAACATTTCAAAGATGCCAAGGAGGCCTACGAAACTTTGTCTGATGGACAAAAACGTGCTGCTTACGATCAATACGGTCATTCCGCATTTGATTCTGGCGGCGGTGGAAATCCATTCGGCGCTGGCGCACAAGGATTTGATTTCTCGGATGTTTTTGGCGATATTTTCGGCGGTGGCCGAGGTGGTAATGGGCGCAGCAATGTACAACGCGGTGCTGACTTACGCTACAACCTGGAAATAACGCTGGAGCAGGCTGCGCGCGGAACCGAAACTCAGATACGTGTACCGACCATGGAAGAATGCGATACCTGCCATGGCTCAGGTGCAAAACCGGGCACCACACCTGTCACCTGCACCACCTGTGGCGGGCATGGCCAAGTACGTATGCAACAAGGGTTTTTCTCCATACAACAGACCTGCCCTCGCTGTCATGGCAACGGCAAAATGATTGCTTCGCCTTGTAAACCTTGCAGCGGTAGCGGACGCATCAAGCAACACAAAACCTTGTCGGTAAAAATCCCGTCGGGGGTAGATAACGATGATCGTATTCGCTTGTCCGGCGAAGGTGAACATGGTGTAAATGGCGGCCCCAAAGGGGATCTGTATGTCGTCATTCAAGTCAAAGCGCATGCGGTATTTCAACGTGACCATAATGATTTACATTGCGAAATGCCGATCAGCTTTAGCACCGCCGCCCTGGGAGGGGAAATCGAAATTCCGACCCTGGATGGCAAAGCAAGCATCAAGATTCCTGCCGAGAGTCAAAGCGGCAAGATTTTCCGCCTGCGCGGCAAGGGAATCAAGGGGGTACGCAGTTCAACGCACGGCGATTTACATTGCCATGTCATCGTGGAAACACCGGTGAATTTAACCGAGCGACAAAAAGAATTGCTGCGTGAGTTCGAAAGCATCAACGATCTCAATAGCGCACACCATAATCCAAGAGCAAAATCCTGGATGAACAAGGTTAAGGATTTCTTCGGCTGATATTGCTTATAAACCTTACCCTAAAAGCCTCCGGAATATTTCGGGGGCTTTTTTATGCCAGGTCTTAGCGACACCGCCCCGGATGCTGATAGCATTTCAGCAAGGAATACCATGCGCATTCAGCCTAAGAAATGAAACACATAATTAACTGATCTCGCCTTTGGGCTGAAATAAATAGCATAGCAAATTACTACAGATTGAACTTTATCCAATTCCGTACATCTTAGTGAGCAGATTACTTAATCTTTCTAAAAGGACTGGACATGAAAAAATATCTCATACTTGCTATGCTGACTGCATCTGAATGGGTTGCTGTGTTGACCAATACTGTGCCGGTTTAATATTCCGACCCCCGGGCATTCCTCAGCGTATGCCCATTTTTATACAAGTGATGGTGTAATTCAAACAGTGGGCGTCTTTTCTCAAAATCGTACAACCCAGTTTGCAGCAACATTTGCGTAGTTATTGCCTGTCATGTTCATCGCATCTTTCATGTATCCTGCAACGAAGCTGAAATTCTGATTTTTTTTCATTGGTGCAACATAGGAAACCTTGCAATCCATTTCCTTCCCTGTAGGCGCCAAGCTCACACTGTTTATTCCCAGCGAAGGGACGCCTGTTACAGGATCAATATTCATTACAGGCATATTTACACTGCCGGATGATGTCACACGCATGGGTTGTTTTACTGAGAGCGTCAATTGATCATTTGCGCTCAATAGATTTTTCTCCATGTAGCTCATGCCAAGTGCTTGTGCACGAATAACAAACGCGAAAATTAACAG
>CAIOLC010000187.1 GCA_903859055.1 uncultured Chlorobiaceae bacterium
CTGGATAAACATCGGTACGCTCACTTCAGCACCTGTTTCGAGGATCGCTGGTTTCGTCCCGCTGGTTGCTCTGTCATCCTTTGATGCCGGGCTGGTTTCCGTTACCTCAAGCTCAACAAAGATAGGAAGTTCGACTTCGAGAATTGCCCCGTCATCTGAAAAGACAATAGTCACGGTGATTCCATCCTTCAGGAAACGGGATGATGAGCCAAGAGCAATCGTTGGCACATGTATCTGGTCGAAGGTATTATTGTCCATCATGACAAAATCAGTGCCATCCTGATAAAGGTACTGATATTGTTTTCGCTCAGTGACAATAAGATCGACGGATTCTGATGCGCTGAAGCGATACTCGACATTTCTGCCAGATTTCAGGTTTCTCATGTTTGCCTGGTAAAACGCACGCAAATTGCCAGGAGTACGGTGAATAAGGCTTTCAATGCTGTGAGGTTCCCCCTTGAAACGGATAATTGACCCTTTGGAAACGTTACTGATTGGAATCATAAGCTGGAAAAAAATGTCTTGATACGAGTTAAAATTCTTTGGATAATGAAAGCAAATATAACACAGTGCATGACTAATACCAATTGCCTGGTATCCAATCATCGATAATGGTAAAAAGGCATTGCATCTTTGTCTCCTGCTGTTTAAATTCGTTCAGGCGATGGCGTTCGTGCAGAGCAGGAATTTTTTGTATAACAGTTGCTTTTGTATGTTGAAAAAAGATAGAGAGTCCGATCGTTGCAGAGCAGGCAAAGTTCTCCAGGCGGGATGGCGAAGAGTGCTCTGAAGGTATTTATTTCTCTCAATTGAAAGCAGGATGAGGGAGGGGATGTTCTAATGTCCGGGTCAGGACCGCTGGCTGTTGGGGAGAGGGGTGAATGCCGTGGCCGAGATCCTGCGGAATTGGAACGTTATTTCCATTTCTGCCAAGAACGTCGTGAAGTGTAAACCGGGTAGAGCGTTAAAAGATCTGATCAGTTAATGTGTGATGATCTGATAAATTTTTTTTGAAGCCTGTCAAGAGTTTTTGCCTGATGGGCTTTTATCTTTAATAATGCAGCACTATGGCCACAAAAGTTGTCCTTGATTTTGAAAAGCCGCTCTTTGAGCTTGAGGCCAAACTGGAAGAGATGCGACAGTGTCTCCGGAGCAGCACGAGAGAGCAGACTCAGGCTGAAATTGAGGTACTCAATCATGAAATTGAGGCCTTTGAATTGAAAGTTGATGCCCTCCGGCGCTCTATTTATAAAAATCTTACCAGGTGGCAGCGAGTTCAACTAGCACGTCACCCCGAAAGGCCCTACACGCTGGATTATATCTATATTATGACGAAAGAGTTCGTCGAACTGGCTGGCGACCGCCATTACAGCGACGATAAAGCTATTGTCGGTGGCTTTGCACGACTTGAAGAGAGTTCTTCAGGGTTTTCTCAGCCTGTGATGATTATAGGGCATCAGAAAGGTCGTGATACAAAATCTAACCTGTATAGAAATTTCGGTATGGCGCAGCCTGAAGGATACCGAAAGGCTCTCCGTTTGATGAAGCTCGCTGAAAAATTTCGCAAGCCAGTCATTACCCTTATTGATACACCGGGAGCATTTCCTGGCATTGAAGCTGAGGAACGAGGACAGGCAGAGGCCATTGCCCGAAATCTTTTTGAAATGGCGAAGCTTACAGTGCCGATTATCTGTGTGATTATTGGTGAAGGTGCAAGTGGTGGAGCTATTGGTCTCGGAGTTGGCGACCGAATCATCATGGCTGAAAATAGCTGGTATTCTGTGATCTCTCCTGAAAGCTGCTCATCGATTCTCTGGAGAAGCTGGAATTATAAAGAGCAGGCAGCAGAGGCACTGAAGCTTACCGCAGAGGATCTTCTTGGGCAGGGGATTATCGATCGAATTATTCCTGAGCCTGTTGGTGGAGCCCATACCAATCCTGATGCTATGGCAGCAACACTGAAAAACATTCTCATCGAGGAGCTTAAAACTCTTTTGCCGAAAGACCCAAAGCTGCTTGTTCATGACCGGATCGAGAAGTTTTCAGCGATGGGGGTGTGGCAGGAGGAGGCTTGAGAAATATGGATAAAACGAAAAAGCCTGTGCTCAACACAGGCTTTTTCGTTTTATCAGCTTCTGAGCCTTTACTTGATTTCATAAGAGTTGTCACCTTTAACCGACACCATATCTCCCATTGCCTGGTGTCGAACAGGCCATGGAATTAACGTCGCCAGACGGGTAATCACCCCTGCTACTTCGGGTGATATGTTGTATCAATTCCGTACTGATGTTGTTCAATTGCATTTTCTCCAGTCAATACGTTTCAGTATGAAGATTACAATCAATAGGTATATTGGCATTCATCGAATTTCATAGAAATATTTGCTGTCAGTTTCCTTCCGTTAAACGCGAACAAGCCATTGCCGTTCTTGATGCAGCCGATGAATCCGTGACAGCCGATACGCATGCTTTTTGAGTCACTCGAAATTCCTTATGCGAGCGGGAAAAGCTATATTGTTCTTCGTTAATCCCCTTGACTTATGGAGCTTGAACCGTATTACGTAAAACGCCTCTCATGAACGAGAGACCCGTCCTCTCTCCCGGCCAAGAGCGCATCACTGGCGTTGTTGAGAAGGTGAGCTTTTTCAGCGAGTCGTCAGGGTTCACTGTCCTGCGTCTCAAGATAAAGGAGGATCGTGATCTGGTAACGGTTGTGGGGTGTGTCGCCGCCGTTATCACAGGTCAGCATATTGAGGCGGTTGGCTGCTGGCAGAACGACAAATCGTGGGGGATCCAGTTCAAGGCCACGCATCTTGTGGTTATTCCGCCCGATACGCTTGAGGGTATCAGTAAATATCTCTCCTCCGGCATGGTCAAGGGGATTGGTCCCCATCTGGCGAAGGTGCTGGTGAAGGCATACGGAATGGAGGTCTTCACGGTGATTGATGAGCATCCTGAACAACTGCTTGGCCTGCCAGGTATTGGCAAAAAAAAGTTGCTGCAGATTATTGCCGGCTGGTCGGAGCAGAGGGCGATAAAAAAGATCATGCTCTTTCTTCATTCGCACGGAGTGAGCACGTCGAAAATTGCAAGGATTTTTCGGGTCTATGGTGATGATGCCGTGGCGATGGTGAGCGCCAACCCCTATCGCCTGATCCATGATATTCCAGGAATCGGGTTTAAAAGCGCTGACCAGATTGCCCGGAACATTGGCATCCCCATGGATTCCCCCCTGCGTGCGCGGGCGGGCATCGGGTATACCCTTCAGGAGCTCTCCCTTGAGGGGCACTGCAAGGTGCCTGAGCCAATGCTGCTCGAAGCCTTCAGGAGGCTCTTGACCATGCCCGAATCGGTTCTGGATGAGGCGCTTCGGCAAGAACTCTCCATTGGCACCATTGTTGCCGTTGAGGAGGAGGGTAAAAAAAGTTACTACATGGTCTCGCTTTTTCGTGCCGAGACGGGAGTTGCCAAGAGTATCCGCCGTATCATGCAGGGGGTGCTTCCATGGAAAAACCTTGATCCGGCAACGGTGATTCCGAAAGCGGAGAAGCAGTCAGCCATTGAGTTGTCGGAATCGCAGCGCAGTGCTGTGGCACTGGCACTGTCGAGCAAGTTTCTTGTCATTACCGGGGGCCTGGCGTGGGCAAGACCACCATCATCAACACTATTCTCAACATTCTTGAGGCGCAAGAGCTGACGGTGCTTCTCTGTGCACCCACAGGGAGGGCGGCCAAGAGGCTGTCGGAATCGACCGGCATGGAGGCGAAAACCATTCACCGGCTGCTGGAGTTCGATCCATTTCTCCGCGACTTCAGGCGTGGCCATTCCAATCCACTTGAAGCTGATCTGGTGATTGTGGATGAGGCCTCCATGATTGATGTAGTGCTGATGAATCGCCTGCTGGCGGCCATCTCCAGCCGTTCAGCCCTGATGTTTGCCGGTGACGTTGACCAGCTTCCACCTGTCGGGCCGGGATTTGTGCTGGCTGACATGATCAATTCCGAAGCTCTTCCGGTGGTGCGCCTGACCGAGATTTTCCGTCAGGCAGAAAGCTCCAGAATTATTGTCAATGCTCACCGTATCAACCGTGGAGAGTTCACCCTTCCATCCCACGATGCAGGCGCAGAGCTCTCCGATTTTTATGTGGTTCCATCGGAGAGTACGGCGGATATTCAGCGCAGGCTTCTGCTGGTGGTGGCCGACCGCATTCCTGAACGCTTCGGGATGGATCGGCTGAACGATATTCAGGTGCTGACCCCCATGAACAAGGGGCCGCTTGGCACCAGGGCACTGAATGCTCTGCTGCAGGAGCGGCTGAACCCGCACGCCCGCCGAAAAATTGTGCGCTTTGAAGTCACGTATGCAGAGGGTGACAAGGTGATCCAGTTGGTCAACAATTACGACAAGGAGGTCTTCAACGGCGATATCGGGCGCATTGTTGCGGTTGACGAGGAGGAGACGACGCTGAGTGTGCTCTATGATGGACGTGAGGTGCTCTATGAGTCCGGCGAGCTGGAGGAGATTGCGCTGGCTTATGCCATCACGATCCATAAAAGCCAGGGCTCCGAGTATCCGGCGGTGGTGATACCGCTCTCCATGCAGCACTTTACCATGCTAGAGCGAAACCTTGTCTATACGGCGGTGACAAGGGCAAAAAAGCTGGTGATGATTATCGGCGACCCAAAGGCACTTTCCACTGCGGTCGGCAACAAGCGCTCTTCACAGAGAATGACCGGTCTTGCTGCCATGATTTCGGGTGGAACGGAAGAGAAGCACTGGGAGTGAATCGTCGCTTTTTTGTTATATTTGCGGACATGCTTTGCATCCTCCACGGTGAAGATGATAACCAACTATTTGTCAGTGTTATGAAGAGAATCAACCTGATCCGCCTCTCCCTTTTCCAAATGGGCTTCGGCATCATGCTCGGCTTTCTGCTTGATACCCTCAACCGGGTGATGACCACCGAGCTTCGCATCTCTGCCACTATTGTTTTTGGCTTGATAAGCCTCAAAGAGCTGCTGGCAATTTTTGGGGTCAAGGTCTGGGCGGGCAACCTTTCCGACCGCTCACAGATTTTTGGACTGAAGCGCACCCCCTATATTCTGCTTGGCCTGCTTTGCTGCGTCTTCTCTTTCATGCTCGCCCCGGCCGCCGCTTATGAGGTGAAAGTGGCCGGTGTCACCTTTTCAGAGATGCTTCCCGCCATGATGCGTGACATTGGTTTGTTGAAGCTCTCCCTTATATTTCTTGTCTTTGGTTTTGGTCTTCAGGTTGCCACAACCGCCTATTATGCGCTGCTTGCTGATACCGTCGGGGAAGAAAATATCGGCAAGGTTACCGGGGCAAGCTGGACGCTGATGGTGCTTACCACCATTGTTTCAACCCGTATTGTCGGCTCTTATCTTGATGTCTTTACCCCCGATCGCCTGATCACAGTGGCTGAGGTTGGTGGTTTTGTTGCGCTTGGACTTGGTTTGCTCTCTGTGGTTGGGGTTGAGCAGCGCAATGCCGAGATAAAAGAGGGGAAAGGCAAGCACGCGCTCTCATTTTCGCAGTCTCTCCAACTGCTCTCTTCATCGCCGAAAACCCTGCTGTTTGCCTCCTATATCTTTATATCAATCTTTGCGCTGTTTGCCAACGAGATTGTGATGGATCCCTTTGGTGCCCATGTGTTCGGTATGCCGGTGGGTACCACCACCAAGCTTTTCAGGCCAACTATGGGTGGCACCCAGCTTATCTTCATGCTCATCACCGGCTTTCTGCTCAGCCGTATTGGTCAGAAACGGGCCGCGCTTATCGGCAATATTTTCTGCATAATCGGTTTCGCATTGCTGATCGTGTCGGCTTTTATCCGTGATGTCGAGTTCCTGCGTATTGCCCTTGTGGTGACAGGAGTCGGTCTTGGCGCGTCAAGCGTCGCCAATATCTCTATGATGATGTCGATGACCGCTGGCCGCAGTGGTGTTTACATCGGTCTCTGGGGGACGGCGCAGAGCCTTGCCATCTTTATCGGCCATCTTGGCGCAGGGGTTATTATCGATTTGGTCTACTATTTTACCAGAGAGTATCTCTGGGCTTATGTGGCGATTTTTGTGATAGAGATTATTGCATTTGCCATTGCAAGTTTCATGATATCGCATATTTCAAAAGAGGCGTTCGAGGCTGAAAGTGAGGCAAAAATGGCTGAGCTTGCTCTTGCCAACAATCGTTGATGGTATGAAGTATGTTTTTGGGCCAGTATCATCAAAACGGCTGGGGCAATCGCTGGGCGTTGATCTGCTTCCATCGAAAAGCTGCACCTGGAACTGCCTCTACTGTCAGTTAGGCAAGACCAGGGACTTTGTCACCGAGCGGCAGGAGTTTTTTCCCCGTGAAGAGATTCTGGAGGAGATTCGTCAGTCACTGAAGGTCAGCACGAATCTCGACTGGATCACCTTTGTCGGTTCCGGCGAAACCCTGCTTTACAAGGGGATCGGCTGGCTTATTGCTGAGACGAAAAAGCTTACCACTGTTCCCGTGGCGGTTATCACCAACGGATCGCTGCTTTATTTGCCCGAAGTTCGTGAGGAGCTGCTCTTTGCTGACGCAGTGCTCCCGTCGCTCAATGCAGGGTCGGATGCTCTCCATAACAAGATTGATCGACCTGCCTCAGGATTGACGTTTCAGCAGCATATTGATGGGCTTGTTGCTTTTCGCCGCGAGTATACAGGGTGCTTCTGGATTGAGGTGATGCTGCTTGGTGGCATCAACGACAGCGATGAGGCACTGCACGATCTTGCCACGACACTGAAGAGGATTCATCCTGACATGGTGCATCTGGTTTTGCCAACCCGTCCGGCTCCTGAGCAGCAGGTGCAGCTTCCATCCAGTGAGCGTCTTGAACGGGCAATTACCATTCTCTCTGAAGTTGCGACGGTCGTGCATCCGCTCAAGGGAAGCATGGATCTGCGCAACGCTCCAGATCTGCTTGAGGCTGTTACCGCCATTGTCTCCCGCCACCCTGTGCAGCAACGCGAGTTGCAGAAGGCTGTTGCCGACTGCTCTCCCAACGATCGCGCAAAAGCTGACGAGGTGATGCAGGAGCTTTTCGCCACTGGCCGTTTCAAGCTTGTTGAGCACAACGGAGAGAGCTACTGGGTGATGCAGGAAAAGCCTCCTGTTGTGGTTTAATCATCCTCGCCGTGGTGCCCTCCGCCCCGTTCATGCTCATCCTCTCCACCCTCATCGCTGCCGTTGTGATGGCAGCGTATGCAGTTCTGGTAGTTGCGGATACCCTCATCCCGATGCGCAGCTTCAATGCTTGAAGGCGAGTGTTCATGGCAGTTATAGCAGGTGTATTTCTTGTAGTTACCGGGTTCAGTATGGCAGGTGGCGCAGCTTGCGCTGTGGTCGCCATCAAGGCTGAAAGAGTTCTCATGATCGAAGGTTGCCGGTTTCCACGCTTTTGTGGTGTGGCAGGCAAGGCAGTTTTCTTTGGCAAAACGGTGCAGGGAGTCAGCGGGTTTTTGACTGCTGTGGCAGGTCATGCACTTTTTTTGCTCGGAGGCACCAAGTGACTCATGCCGGAAACTTTTACCGTCAGCTTTTGTTGCAGCCACTCCTTTATGGTCGGTGTGGCACTCGATGCAGGAGTTATCGCTCAGGCCACGGTGAAAGAGTACTCTCTTGCCGTTTCTTGGGAGCACTTCTCCCTTCACGTTTTTCATGCCGATATCGCGCTGCTGGTGACAGCGAATACATTGCGCCGAAAGCGTTCCGCTGAATGGTTTATGACAGGAGAGGCAGTTGTTGTTCAGGTGTTGATGGCCTTGCGTCAGTGGGCCTGGACTGATGAGCTTTTCCGGGAAAGCAGTAATGAGTGTGACCAGTAGCAGCGCCGCAGTGGTAAAAAAAAATGACGGTTTCAGCATGGCAGCTCTATGGGATAAGGGCTTTCTGCAGTTTGACAGGTGAGTGTAAAAGTTGTGCCAGTGTCGGGCACACTGTTTACTGACACCCTGATTTGTTGAAGATCAGCAAGTTTTTTGACAATGGAGAGGCCAAGCCCCAGCCCCCCTGTACTTGAACTCCGTGATTCATCAACCCTGTAAAAACGGTCAAAAATGGCATTCAATTTCTCCGCAGGAACACCTATTCCCTGATCGCTGATGCTGCAGATAACGTTACCTTCGTCGTGTTTAACCTCTATTGCTATTGAAGAGCCGGATGAAGAGTATTTGATGGCATTCGATATAATATTTTCGAAGATCATGTCAAGCATTCCGGGATCAGCCGAAATGTGTGCGTTGTTTTCCTGATTGACGGTGATTGCAATGCCTTTTGCCTGGGCTGTCGGAATCATGCGCTCTACCACATTTTCAACAAGAGGAGAGAGTGCTGTTACCACAATGTGTGGTGTCATTTTGTTACTCTCGTAGCGGGCAAGCATCAGCAACTGATCAATCAGACGTGCCATGCGGTTCAGCTCTTTGAGACAGAACTGAATTCTTGTTTCGTAATGTTCTCGTTCCCGTGGTTTGCGGATCAGCACCTCAAGGGTTCCCTTGACCACCGCCAACGGAGTTTTCAGTTCATGCGAGGCATCGGCAGTAAAATGTTTTTCACGTTGAAACGCATCCTGCATCCTCCCGAAAAGGGCATTGATGGTTGAGGCTAACCGATATAATTCATCGTGATGGAAGGGGAGCGGGATGCGCTGGTCGAGATTGCTCTGCGACATTCTTTCTGCTGTGGCAATCACCTTCTCTATCGGGCTGATACTTTTAATGGCAATGGAACGGGTGAGGAGAAAGAGTGGAAGAAGGATAACGGGAAATGAAAAGAGAAAGATGTCTTTCAGGTCGTGCAGAACGATCAGGGCATTTTTCAGAGGGACAGCCACAATCAGATACCCCTCGTTCTTTCCATCGGCATTGGTCAGTGGCACCTGTGCCTGACGAACCATTGATCCGCCAAAATTGCTGTTGAAATAGTTTGTTCCTGACTGATTTGGCTGAAATGTAAGGACGCACCAGGAGAGACTTGCTGATTTATTGATGACTTCACCGTTACTGTTTACCAACTGAATGAACTCGGGATCAAGCTTTAGCTTTTTTTTCTTGTGTTTCTCTTCTTCATGCTGATGATCTCCCTTTTCGTCATTGTGCTCCGCATCGATGTCCCTGAAGCTGTCAAATCCCTGAAAATTATTCGGAGATATATCAGAGTCGTCAAAAATTTCTGAAATCTCTTTTTTTATTTGATCGTCAAACTGTTTATAAACGATCTTCTCAACCATAAAAAAGATGGTTGTAAAGACTATGGCAATTAAAAATCCAGTTGCTATGGTATAGTAGAGCGCAATCCTGTTTCGCAGACTCATCACCGACAGCCCTTTCAATGCAGACGGCTTCATACCATTCCGGTTTCACGAACGATATAGCCAACTCCCCGGATGGTCTGGATAAGGTTTCCGCAACCGGCTGCTTCAAGCTTCCGGCGGAGAAAGGTGATATAGACATCAATGACCGAGGTGTCGGAGTCAAAATGGATATCCCAGACATGTTCAATGATTCGGCTTCGTGTACAGACCCGATCCTTGTTGCGGATCAGGTATTCGAGGAGGGCAAACTCTTTCGGGGTAAGAGTTATCTCGGTTGATCCGGCAAAGACCTGATGAGTCACAGGATTTATCGTAAGGCTTCCTGCGCTCAGTGAGTCATCCGCCCTATCCTTGTTTCGGAACTGCACCCTGATGCGTGCCAGCAGCTCTTCAAACTCAAAAGGTTTCTTGATGTAGTCATTTGCTCCGGCATCCAGCCCGAAGACAACATCCTCAAGGGTATCTTTTGCGGTGAGAAACAATATCGGCACCAGGCTGCCGGCTTTGCGTATCTGCCGGCACACCTCAATGCCACTTATTGCGGGAATCATCCAGTCAACGATGAGCAGATCATACTCATTGGTCAGCGCCAGATCAAGGCCGGACTTACCATCGTAAGCGACATCGACAGCAAAGTACTCCTCCTCAAGTCCGTCCTTGAGGAAGCCAGCGATTCCTGGCTCATCTTCAATAATGAGAAGTCTCATGCGTTGCGTGTTAGAAGTTAATCTTTATCGACAGCGGCACCCGTGGAGAGAGCTAAAATATCGCCCAGAAGCTCTTTCGGCTCTTTGCCATTGTTTTTTGCAATCTGTTCTACGGTATCGGTTGCTTCCTTGACAACAATTCCCTTTTTCCCGAGTTCCTCAACCAACGCGGTCGGAGTGGTTTTTACAACCTGTGCAACGGTCTCAAGAGAGGATGAAGCGAGGGCGTATGCAGCTAATTTTGCAGGACTCTCTTTCTCCTCTTCACCGAATATTGGCAGTACGGAGACGATTGTGGTGAGAAGCGCAAGAGCAATAATTCCAAGCGCAGGCTTTTTTGAAAAGTAACCGGTAAACTGCTTCCAGTTTGCAAAGAGATGAAGAGCAACTCCGCTGACCAAAAGCCAGCTCAGCCATTTATGCATCGGCTCCACAAGCCCGATTTCAATATCAAAAAAAATCAGCACTCCCGTGACGGCTGAAATGGTAAATGCCCCTACGGCAAGCGGAGTTGCCCATGATCTTATCGTTGTGCTCATAGTGTCGTTGATGTTGTTCAATTTAGTATTTTACTCTTTGTTGTTACTGCTTATAATGTAGCCAGGGGATTCTTAAAGGATTCTAAGGCGAACCTTAAATATTGCTTAAAAATCAGGGCAATTGAGATAACTCTTTTAACGGAAAGGTGATGCGATTTGACCATGAGGTTTTACGGATTCGTGAGGGTGAGCAGGTGAGTCTTGGAAAACGCCCGACACAGGTTGATCCGGTATACCGTTCAAAAAATGAGTACAAGGAGATGCTGGCTGACTATGTTGAGCAGTTGAGTAAACTGCAAGAGGTGCATTATGCCGATAATCGTTATGCGCTTCTGCTGATTTTTCAGGCAATGGACGCTGCCGGCAAGGATGGAATCATCAGACATGTGATGTCCGGCGTTAATCCGCAGGGGTGTCAGGTCTTCAGTTTCAAGCATCCCTCCGCTGAGGAGCTTGACCACGATTTTCTCTGGCGGAGCAATCGTTGTCTGCCGGAGAGGGGGCGTATCGGCATTTTTAACCGCTCCTATTACGAGGAGGTGCTTATTGTCCGTGTTCATCCTGAAATACTCACCATGCAGGGGGTGCCTGACGGGTTGAAGAACAAGAACAAAGTGTGGAAGAATCGATATCAGTCGATTACTGCGCTGGAGAAGCACTTGTATTGTAATGGCACCAGAGTTGTCAAGTTTTTTCTCCATCTCTCAAAAGAGGAGCAGCGGAAAAGATTTCTTGCTCGCATTGATGCCCCGGAAAAAAACTGGAAATTCAGCGTTGCCGATATTGAGGAGCGAAAGTACTGGAAGCAGTATATGGAAGCCTATGAGGAGTGCTTCAGGGCAACCAGCACAAAGCGTGCGCCGTGGTATGTGGTTCCTGCTGATGACAAACAGAATGCGCGGCTGATCGTGTCACAGATTATTGTTGACACCCTGGCAGAACTCGACCTCTCCTCTCCTGAGGCGAGCAAGGAGCGTCTGAAAGAGCTTTCCGATATCCGTCGGATGTTAATGGAGGAGAGTGAGTGAGTGGCGCTCTACCGTCAGTGAAAAAGAGTCAAAAGCGCACAGGGATATCTCTTTCGCGCAGGTACTGCTTGGCTTCAAGGATGGAGTGTTGACGGAAGTGGAAAATTGAAGCGGCAAGCGCGGCATCAGCGCAACCTTTGGTAAAACCTTCATAAAGATGTTCCAGGTTGCCAGCGCCTCCCGATGCAATAACCGGGATATGCACGGAGGTTGAGATTCTGCGGAGGATCTCGTTGTCGTATCCCTCTTTGGTTCCATCGCGATCCATACTGGTGAGCAGAATTTCTCCGGCACCAAGCTCCTGTACCTTCTGAGCCCACTCGAGAGCTTGATAGGGGGTTGGTTTTTTCCCCGAATGGGTATGGACAATGTAGTCATTCCCGATTTTTTTGATGTCGATAGCCACCACAACGGCTTGCGATCCATATTTTTCAGCAATGCGGGTGATCAGTTCAGGATCGTTGACGGCGGCAGTATTGACCGAAACTTTGTCGGCACCGTGGAGAAAAACCTCTTTTGCCCGTTCAACGGAGCTTATGCCACCACCGACCGTGAGGGGAATGAAAACCTCACCGGAGACCTTCAGCACCTCTTCAAGTGTTGTTTTTCGAGACTCAAGTGAAGCGGAGATATCGAGGAAGACAAGCTCATCTGCCAGCTCATTGTTGTAAAATCGTGCCTGTTCGAGGATGGAACCGGCATCTCTCAGCCCCTCAAAGTTAATACCTTTTACCACTCTTCCGTCCCGCACGTCGAGACAGGGGATGATTCGCTTCGCTAACATGACGGTGTAAAGATGAAATATTTTCTGCTCATGGTTTGATGGCTTCAAGCGTTCAGCACCACTCTCCTCTGAGTGCTATTTTTTTATCTTGCCAATGTAACCATTAATAGCTATAAATATCAGAGAGGAAAGGGTGGGCAGCACCAAAGAGGGGGCTGAACATCTCATTTTGATGCATTTTTTCGTAACCATTGACCAACGATTATGGGAACCACAACAAAAAAGAGTCCGAAACCGCCAGGTGTGGCGATATGGGTACTGGTGACACTGCTTTGGGGTACAGTATTTTACTGGACCTCAATTGTGATGCTGCAACTGGCTTCAACCAAGCTGGGAGAGGGTTTTTTTCACCCGTCAAACAGTGAGCTGTGGAGGGTGTATGGCATTCAGGTTGTGGTGCTGATTCTCTTTGCTCTTGTTGCCAAGGCTGTTCGGGGAGTGTTTGACCCCGGCAATACCCAACAGATTCGTCGCTGGCAAAATCTTTCAGAAGGGCATGGTGAGAAGATCTTTATCTCTTTTGCAGGAAGTCTGGCAACCAGCTTTTTCTTTACTGCCCTGACTGCGCTGACTTTTCTTGGAAGTTCAGGTGCGCTTGGTCTGGCGGTTGTTTTTACCATTCCCGTGGTTCTGCTTGCGGCACTGTTTAATGTAGCCGCCGGTGTTGCTGCTTCACTGATCGTTGGTCTGATCTTTTTGATTGCCAGGGTGGGCAGAAAGCGGTCATAAAATGTTGGTCGGCCAAAAAAAGAGACAAAAAAAGCACACCCGTTCAGGTGCGCTTTTTTTGTCATGATGTGCATTTTCATGATGTGGAGCTAAGGAGACTCGAACTCCTGACCCTTTGCATGCCATGCAAATGCTCTACCAACTGAGCTATAGCCCCGTGTTCAGTGCTAATTAAAAGAAAAAAAAGTTGTTTTTCCAACTTGTTTTGTTGTTTCTTTGGGTGTGAAGCTGTTATTAATGCAAAAGAGGCTGTTATGTCGTTGTTGTTTGTTGTCAAGGAGGGGTTTTCAAGTATAGGACGGGCGAAGTTACCGGCAGCCATTACGGTGACGATAAGTTTTTTCGCTCTGGTGCTGCTTGGTCTGTTCGGTACGGTCTCTCTCAGTTTTTTTGATGTGATTCAGGAGATCCGGAGCAGGGTAGAGCTTGAGGTATTTCTTGGTGAATCGGTGACGGAACCGGATGCCATGAATATTACTTCGCGCATTGAAAAGCTAAAGGGGGTTCGGGAGGCAATCTATGTCTCAAAGGATGCTGCGGCAAAGAGTTTTACTCGTGATTTTGGAGAGGATGTTGTAAAGATTCTTGGTTCCAATCCGCTTCCGAGGTCGATCAAGCTCAAGTTTCTTCCTGATTATGCGCGACCTGAACATATTGAGCGTATGGTTTCGGCAATTCGTGCTCTCACTCCTGATGTTGATATTCGCTATAATCAATCATTTCTTGGTCAGATTGAGGAGAATGCGCGGTTGTTTACCATGCTGACCGGCGGTATCGGTCTCCTGATTTCAGTAGCGACGATTGTGCTGATTGGTTACACCATACGGCTTGCCATGTATTCAAGAAAGGAGAAGATCAGAACCATGCGTCTTGTTGGGGCTACCGGCTGGCTGATCGGGGCTCCCTACATTATTGAGGGAGCTGTTCAGGGGCTGCTTGCGGGGGGGCTTGCCGCAGGTGCCATTTTTCTGCTTTTTGATCAACTGCTCTTGACCTATGAGCCTGACGTTTACAGGGTGCTTCAACCTTCAGCACTTATGATCTATCCCGGCATGGTTCTTCTTGGTCTGGCACTGGGTATTTTGGGCAGTGCCTTCTCGGTGAGGAAGTATCTCAGGATGGCATCAAAACGGTAGCCCGCAGTTACCTTCCAAGTGAATAGAGCAGGCTGATCTCCGCACTCCAGCCATCGGAGTCGGGGGTCTCAAGGATTAGCGGAATCTCTTCGCAGACAGGGTTGTTCATGATGTATGAAAACACATTCATCCCGATAGTTCCCTTTCCAATGCAGGCATGTCGGTCAACCCGGCTGCCGAGTGGCTGCATGGCATCGTTGAGGTGCATTCCCCGCAGGTATTGGAGCCCCACAATCCGGTCGAACTCGCTGAAGGTCAGTTCGGCGGCTTCGGTGCTCTGCAAGTCGTAACCGCTGGCGAAGAGGTGGCAGGTGTCGAGACAGACACCGACTCTTGATCTATCTTCAATTCGGTCAATCAGAAAAGCCAGTTGTTCAAACCGGTTGCCAAGGTTGGTGCCCTGCCCTGCCGTATTTTCAATGACAGCGGTCACTCCCTTCGTTGCATTGAGCGAGATATTGATTGATGCAGCGATCAGCTCCAGGCATTTTTCCTCTGTAATCTCCTTGAGGTGGCTGCCTGGATGAAAGTTCAGTAAACGCAATCCAAGCTCTTCGACTCTTTGCATCTCATCAATAAAGGCTTCGCGGGCACGCTGGAGCTTGTCGGGGTCAGGGCTGCCGAGGTTGATGAGGTAGCTGTCGTGAGGCAGGATCTGTTCTGGCTTGAAGCCCCCGTCGCTGCAGTTTTGCTGGAATGCGTCAATCGAGGTTGTTGTCAGTTTTGGCGATCTCCACTGTCGCTGATTTTTTGTGAAAAGGGCAAAGGCTTTGGCCCCGACGGCTGCCGCATGAAGCGGGGCATTTTCGACTCCGCCTGCCGTGCTGACATGTGCTCCGACTCGTTTCATAAGGTATTCAGAATTTATCGGTTGTGTTGAATTGTTTTGCCTGTCCTGGGGTAAGATTCAGCGTTTCGCGAACCGTAAAAGTGCTCCCTCTTGATGATGAGGTTGAGAGCATCTCTCCGAGCAGTCCGGTGGAAAAAAGCTGGACACCAAGAATAAGCAGCAGAATGCCGAGAAAAAGAATGGGGCGGTTGCTGACGGGTCTCTGGAGCAGGATTTTATCGAGGGTGAGATAGAGACTGATGAGAAAGCCGAACACAAAGCTTGCAAGGCCTGCCATGCCAAAAAAGTGCATCGGGCGACGGAGATATCGCGTGATGAAGAGCACTGAAAGAAAATCGAGCAATCCTGAAAAAAATCTCGAAGTGCCATATTTGGTGCTCCCGAATTTCCTGGCGTGGTGGTTGACCGGCAGCTCGGCAATCCTGAACCCCATCCAGTGTGCGAGTACCGGAATGTAGCGGTGCATGTCGCCATGCAGCTCCAGACGACGAGTCACCTCCTGGCGGTACACCTTCAGGCCACAGTTGAAATCGTGAATGGCGATGCCCGAAAAAAGACGGGTCACTCCATTGAAAAGCTTTGAAGGAATGGTTTTGGAGAGCGGATCCTTGCGCTGCTGCTTCCATCCACTGACCAGATCATACCCCTCTTGCAGTTTTTTGATCATCTCCTTTATAGCAAAGGGATCATCCTGCAGGTCGGCATCAATGGTGCAGACATAGTCGCCCGTGGCAGCCATGAAGCCAGCGGAGAGTGCTGCGGTTTTGCCAAAGTTTCTCTGAAAGGAGATCAGGCGAAGATCAGGCCTTGAGGGAATCATGCCGCCAATCAGGCTGCACGAGTCATCGGTGGAGCCATCGTCCACCATGATAATTTCGTAGGCAAAAGGCTCCTGAAAGAGGGCGTGCAGCTCCTTTTCGCCCATGGCGGCAGAGAGTTGCACGAGCAGCTCAGGAAGCGATTCCCGTTCATTGAAGAGCGGGACGACGATGGAGAGTTGACAGTTGACAGTTGACAATGGACAATTGGTAATGGACAGTGGACAATGGACAGTTGACAGTGAACAATTGGTTAATGGACAGTTGACAATGAATTGGTAACGGACAGTGGAAAGCCTTCCGTATCCGACCGGTTACCGCACACGGACCTTGAACTTGTTCATGGAAAGAGCTTGGTCAAACCGTTTCACCTATACCCGTAAAAGTGTAAAAAAGGTGGATTACTATACTTGTTCATGGAAAGGTAAGGAGTAAAGGGGGGAACGCCAAACTATACCCCTTTTCGAGAGGGATCCCAGAGGTATTTGTGGAGCTGGAGCTGGAGTCTTGCGCGGAGGCGGTCGCGAAGTATCCATGCCGCGAGTTCTGCTGGATCAAGCTTGCCGAATGAGACTCCCATCATGATGGTGAAGAAGTCGGTCAGTTGGTGTTGTTGCAGAAGCGAAGTCGCCCATTCATAATCCTCTTTACCTGCAATCACGATTTTGAATTCAAAGGTGTGACGATGAGGTGGCTCTGCTGCAAGTGCCAGCCGGATATTGTCGGGATGGTTCTGTTCTGCCACTCCGGAGGAGGGAGGCTTGAGGTCGATGATTTTATGGACCCGTTTATCAACCTTTTCGACGGAGATAAATCCTCCTGTTTCAAGCAGTACCTTTTGATTAAGATCGCAGAGTTGAGTCATCAGAGGGTAGACGGCTGGCTGAAGCAGAGGTTCTCCACCGGTTATTTCGATCACGGGGGCCCGAAAGCTGATCGCCCTCTTAATAACCTCTTCTCTCTCAAGCTCGACTCCCTCATCTTCAGCGTAGCCGGTGTCGCACCCGATGCAGCCGTGGCCGCAACCCGCAAGCCGTATGAAGGCACAGGGCCAGCCGGCAAAGGAGCCCTCACCCTGAATGGAGTGAAATATTTCGTTGATCTCCAGTGTGGTGCTGCTCATGATCCCGGCAAGGTCAGCAGTTTTTCAAGGGCATCAGGATAAAGCCGGTGTTCGCATTCCAGCACCCTTGCGGCCAGAGTCTCAGGTGTATCATCCGGCAAAACCGGCACAGTTCGCTGAAGCAGAATCTCTCCCTTGTCATACTCCTCATTGACAAAATGGACTGTCGCTCCCGTTTCGGTTTCCCCCGCTCCAAGTACAGCCGTGTGAACATGAATCCCATACATTCCCTCGCCGCCAAATTTCGGAAGAAGAGCGGGATGAATGTTGAGCATCCTCTCCGGAAATGCCGCGACAACCGCATCCGGCACTTTTCGCATATAGCCCGCCAAAAGGATGATATCGATATGATGCTTTTTCAGCCGTTCAACCATTGCTTCTGCAAACTCGTCAAAAAAGCCAAACTGTTGTTCGGTGATATGCACCGTTGCAATGCCGTTCTGCTCTGCAAACTCCATGGCCCCGCACCGGGCGCGGTTCGACAGGCAGAGAACTATTTCTGCCGGGAGTTGCTTGTTTTCGATCGCCTGAAAGAGTGCCTTGAAATTGCTGCCGCTGCCGGAGCAGAAGACGGCGATGCGGGTTGTGTGGGTAGTCATAATTGGTAATGGTCTTATTCACGCTGATATGTTTTTCTCTGATGAGCAAGAATAGTTATGTTCCTGGGCGGTTTTATCGGCTATTAAACTGAGAGAAAAGGTGAAATGCTGTTCATTGGCAGATCTTCAATAGTTTATGATTTGAAGTAATGACCTCAATGTCTCCAGTTTTGAAGTCAGCATCATTGGTGAGCAGCTTCAGCTTTTGCAGCCCGCAGATGTCGGTCAGTACTGCATCGTTAAAGTCTATCTGACCGGATCCAAAATCGATTATTGCCTGTTTCAGGTTGAGGTGATCGGTTGGTAATGGGTGCAGTTTGCAGTTACGGAGCATACCCGAGGCCAATGTGGCAGCGCCGGAAGCCATTGCAAAAAAATCAATTGAATTTCTGAACTCTTTATACTTCGGATACTGTAAAGAAAAATTTACCTCCCATTCAAGATGGCAATATCGATTCAGATATTCACTCAGGATCATTGGATCGATGACGGGGATTGCGCCAGCTCGTATCAGTGCTGCCAAACCCTTTGAATAGTTTGCAGCGAAAGCATTTCTTGAGTTGCTGGGTGGAGGATAGAGGTAAAGCCATATATTTGAATCAATCAGAATTTTTTCACCGGCGCTGAATGGGTACGTTTTCAAATCGTATGCTTTATTCTTCATCGTCGCACTCCAATGCAGCCCAAGCCTTGTCATACTCTTTCGGATTGGCGTAATACCTCTTTGCGTTTTCAACTACCCGTTGCAGAATTTCCATATCGTCACCGGCTAGTCCCGTGACCTCAAGCTGCGTACGAATTTCCTGTTCACTAAACTTGCTATAAAGCTGTCCGATTGAAGCGTTCAGGAAAAGCGATATAAGGATTGATACCCCATCAAAAGAGATAACAACATGTTTGCCTGCCTGGAGCAGGGGTACAGTTTTTTCGAAAACCTTTTGGCCGTCTTCTGATGCTATGCAGAGATTGCTGCCAATTATATCATTGATTCTTATGGTGATTTTTTTTGTCATGGGTTCTTCCGTTGTGGCTCTTCAAAAAATATCGGATGATGTAAGTTCAGGTTTCAATGCGTAGCAGCTCTTGTCGTTACTATTTATCTCAAGAGTAACGCATGTTCCTGGAAAATCATGATGAAGCTTCTCGCATTTTTCTTCCGAAGATGAATATTCGTAGAATCCATGCCGGGAGGCTATCAGCATTTTTCCACCATTTAAACACAGAAACTCCTTAATAAGCTTCAATCCCAGTCCGCCGGGCTGATTTGTTCTTGTTGTGTTAGTTTCCTGTAATGCCCAAGTGATTGCCTGGCATGAAGTTATTTTTATATTCGCCAAGAATTTCCGGACATTTTCCCTGATTCCAACCCCTGCATCGGCAATGGTAAAATCAAGCCGATGTTGTTTCGAGAAAAACTGACCACTCACAAAAATACCTTGTTCAGAACTTGAATGCTGCATCGCATTTTGAAAAATCTCGAACAAGCTCTGCCTGAATTTCTTTGCCAAGCCATCAGATATTTTCGGAATGCCCCAATTATGCATGTATTGATCAAGATATTCAGAAAATTGCTCACCAGAAGTCAGCTTGAAGCGCTTAAACGGCAGTGTGGTCTTGGGCGAGTCATGCCGTTCAGAAAATCCTGAATCATAAAGGAAATGTTTTTTTTGCAGAATTATCTGGATTTCAGGGCGTATGTTTGTAAACGAAACCGTGTTTAACTGATCATAATACCTTGTCATGGCAGCATAGAAAGGTGCTGCCATGGTTGCTTCAAAAAAGTTGCAGGACTGAAAGTCAAAATAGACTTTTTCTGAAAACACTTCTTTGGCTTTCTCCGAAAGAGCAGCAACCTCATTAAACCCGCTCAAATCGCTACCTATGTTGCCAATCTTTTTCTGCATCAAGCGTTTTTTTTGAGAGCTGATAAGGGTGTGTACCGGGAGCGTGTAACCAATCAAAGTTACAGATTAGATTTTATCATTACTTCCATCCATTTCCAATTTTTTCTATTTTTTGGGGATCCTCCCTGGATTCTTCCGTTTTGGCAGCAATCTTTCTTATTTTTGGTGGAATTATCAGTACCTTTTCTGGAAAGAGAAGTTAAATCTACAGCGGGATGGCAGTAAAGCAGAGCCATATCAGGTACGACAAGTCAGACTTATCATAATTAAATCGCTATAGGATATATTCCTCGAAGCTGTGCTTCGTGAAAGTATTCTTAAACATGACTTCGTACCCCGCAGCTCTGCTGCGGGGTAGTTGATTACCATTTGGCGAGGGAAGAATGACACTCCAATATGAGACCATTTTATACTGGAGCCAGGAGGATAGCACTTTTATTGCCGAAGTGCCAGAACTTCCTGGTTGCATGGCGCATGGTGCTTCTCAGGAAGAGGCACTTGCGCATGTCAATGAAGCTCTATACCATTATTCAGGTATTGCCAACCGATGATTATAGGGTGTATCTGTACTTTGCTCATGGTGAAATCAGGTTATATGATGCAACAGAAATTCTTGTGCATGGCGTTTTCAGGGTATTAAAGGACAAGAAAATATTCGCAGAGAGCTGTACTGTTCTGAACAATACATTGGCTTGGGATGTCAAGGGGAATTTTGATCCTTATGAATGTCTGGATTTGGATCCGGGAGTGCTTTATGAAAAGTCAATAAGAGTTGATGATCCATTACTGCGATATGCGTAATCAAGTGGGGGGGGTATAAGATTTTGAGAGAGAATCTCATCAAGGAAGAAGGTTTCCGTGAGATAGAGGCCGATAGTGAGCGTTGGGATGCACTGATGGCAACGGATAAAGCACAGTCATTCTTGGAAAAAATGGCTGCTGAAGCATTGGCTGGACTCTATTTCAAGCGCGTTGGTAAGCAACAGCCAATTTATATGCAATTTGTCTACAACGGAGCTTGATGCAGAAGTTCAGTACTGTGATATACACACCAATAAAAAAAGAGCTTCTGCATACCAGGGTACACAAAAGCTCTTTGCTGTAAAAAAAGAGTGCGTTCTTACAAGAGCAGCCAGGCGAGGAGACCCACTCCTCCAACCCCTACAACTATTGTTCCTGTGCTGAAGCTACTGACGCTGTTGCCAGGTGCATAGATGTCCGCACCGAGCATATCCAGATGATCTGCAAACCGGAAGTGTTCTACGCCGGTGACCATGTCAGTGCCATCACGTCCAACCACTTTGTCGGCAATGGTGTAGGTATCGGTAGCAGAATTATAGGAAATGTTGTAGTCGGCAAAGTTTCCACTGAACACTGCCGTGTCGTCACCAGTGCCGCCATCCAGATGGTCATTGTCTGCGCCGCCAGTGAGGGTATCGTTGCCAGCCTCACCATAAAGCCAGTCATTGCCGGTTGTTGATGCGAGGTTGTCATTTCCGTCGCCGCCATGAATGGTGTCGTCATCAACCCCAAGCTTGATATCCTGAGCACCACTGCCAGCGTACACCAGGTTTGCGCCAAGACCTCCGCGAATGAAGACACCTTCGCCGGTAATAAATGCTAAATCAACATAATCCAGATTCAGTTGCGAGCCAGCAACCAAACCAGTGGTGTCAATGACAAGGGCCTCCTGATGGTTTGTATTTCCATCAATAACAAGAGCACCAGGCGATATCACAGAGACCGATGAGAAAATGAGGGTGCGAACGGTGACATTTGCTTGATCAGCCGTTGGAAGAGTGGCGAGATACGCATCAATACCACTTTGCATCGTCGTATTGCTGGGCAGCAAAGCATCAACAGCAGCCAGAAGGTGTGAACGTAGATCAGTGATGGCTGTGCCAGTGATGTCGTTAGCAATAAAGGTCACACCGGCAGGTCGTGTCACATTGAGGATTGTCGGGTTGGCCAACGCTGGATCAGTGACCAGTGGTGTGCTATCGGGGGTAACCCCTCCCGAGTACATTGTGGGCGTTGTGATGGTTGTCTTGCCAGTAGCAGGATCCGTGATGGTTGTTGGTGCAGCCGTGGTGCTGCCGCCTCCACCCATGAAATACGATGTCATTGCAACAGAGGTCGGGTTGCTGCTGGTTCCTTTGATGCTGCCAGTGAAGACATCTCCTTGGAATGTTGACGTTTGAAATTCCAGTTGCACGGTGGGGTTTGCTACGGTCGCCCATTCGCTGATAGAGGCAATTCCTGTATCGGTTATCCCTGTAACCAATGATAATGATGTAAAAGAGAGTTTATCCGGCACAGCATCGCCGTTAGTATCATAAAACGTTACAGATTCCTGAAGAGAGGCATTTATGTTTGTGAGAGTAGCAACAGCGTTATCTGCTGTTTTTGCGGTAAGCCAAGTGATCGGTAATGGTGTATTGTGTAGGTTAAAGAATGTTGGACGGCCTATACTATCAAAATTCGAACAGTTCATTGTGAAAGAGAGTCGAGCTGTAAAGTGGGTTGCATCACTCCATGTTATCGTGTAATTTTGAATCTCGGGCTGTAAGTTCTGTCCAAGCCCAGGAATCAGCCTCTGGGCGTAATCAACCTTGCCGTTAAGGTCATTGTCAAGCAATGACCACGTTCCCGGCATGGTGGGAATTGCAGGCATGGTAAACGTCGCGATCAGCGCATTTGCTGGAACAGCATCAGGTGTTAGTGTAAATACAGGATCAATATTAAGGACATACGTGCCGACGACTTGTCCCTGTGTATCATAGGCGAGCCGTCCGTAATGGACTTTGCTCATGGTGGTTGCACCTGCGGTCACGGTAGCAGTCCAATGATTATTGGCATCAACAATGAAACTGCCAGTGGTAGTCATAAGTGCACCATCACTTGGATTTATCCAGTTTTCGGTAAAACTATCAGGAATACTGTCGCCATTGGTATCGGACATGTAAGCTGTGCCCGATGTAGTGGGATTCGTTATAAATGAGCCAAGATAACCAGGTGCGCTTTGCTTTGCCGTATCCAGATAAAGGTCGCCAAATGTTTCGTAGCTGCTTGGAGAGCCTGCTGGAGTGCCGTTGAGATTGAAGATCATTATGGGGTGTGGTTAAGGTGTTAATCAATGATAGCAGTAAAACATGCCCTACATGAACTCATCGTGAATAAGAGCCGGTTTTCAACGTAGAAAGACAAGATTAAAAAGATTAAAATTGTGAAAAACAAGTATTTATATTTACTTATTAGCGTAAATAAGCGCAAAGTGTACTACTCATTTTGATCACTGCTTTGCGGGGATTCTGATAAAAAACATTCTTGACATTTTGGAAAGTTGAAAGGAAACAAAGAGAGCAGGAGGCGTATCCTGGAGATAGTGTGCGTTGGCACCGGGGTATTGTGTAAAACGATCGGTATAGTTCTCGACAATTCCCATAAAAATCGTATAATTACAGCAAGCACACCTTTAGGCTGCGGCTCTGTTGTTTATCAGCACAATTTGACCATCACACCATGACGTTGCAAGAGCGCTACATCAACCCCTTCACCGACTTCGGCTTCAAAAAGATTTTCGGCTCGGAGGTGAACAAAGATCTGCTCATCGCTTGTCTAAACTCATTGCTGCCTGATGATGCTGGCGTTATTACTGATCTCTCATTTTTGCCATTGAACCTTGAACCTTGAACTTTGAACCTTGAGCCCATGACGACGCAAGAGCGCTACATCAACCCCTTCACCGACTTCGGCTTCAAAAAGATTTTCGGCTCGGAGGTGAACAAAGATCTGCTC
>CAIOLC010000188.1 GCA_903859055.1 uncultured Chlorobiaceae bacterium
ATCTTGATTTGGAAACCATTCTTTTTCAGACAGGCTATTTGACCATAAAGCGTTCTTTGCCGTTGGGTATCGGAGTTGGCTACGAGTTGGGATTTCCCAACATGGAGGTGCAGACCAGTTTTAACCATTATATTTTCCGCTCGATGACCAGTGGCGCACAAAAAGAGCCAATCCGCCGTGAGCTGCTTGCTGTCATGGAGACTGGAGACGTTGGAAGTCTGGGACCTGTTATCAAACGTCTTTTTGCCAGTATCGCCTACAATAATTACACCAGTAATGATATTGAGAGGTATGAGGGCTTTTATGCCAGTGTGCTCTATGCCTGTTTTGCCAGTATCGGGGTGGAGATCATCGCTGAGGACGTGAGCAACAAGGGAAGAGTTGACCTGACCTTGAAGGCCGGGGGAAGAACTTTTCTTTTTGAATTCAAGGTGTGCGACGGGGAACCGCTTGAGCAGATCAAGAGGATGAAGTACTACGAGAAGTATGCAGGCGAACGGTATCTGATTGGCATTGTCTTTGACCCGAAGGCAAGAAACATCAGCAAGTTTGAGTGGGAGAAGTTGTAACGCCCAGCGTTACACCCAGTTCCGTTTTCCCACCGCTGGGAGACTGGACTGTTCAGGGAGAAGCATCACAATAAACCATTGCATCCTCAGGATTTTTCCCCTGTTTTTTATGAATTTTTGAACTTCAAATAATGACCTGTATCAAACTTTTTGAAAACAAACACGTTCGCTCCCAATGGGATGATGAGAGGTAAACCTGGTATTTTAGTATCGTGGATGTTGTCGATACTGCACAAATAGCGCGTGGGTTGAACCGTGATCATGGCTTTTCACCTTTTGACCGAACGGAAAATATCCGTCGTGCTGCTGGGGCTGCCCCGACAGATGATAGAGTGAACGCTTTAAAAATAAAGAGTTATCGATTTTGAACAAGATATACATAGCAGGCCATCGAGGCATGGCAGGATCAGCGATCTTGCGAAACCTTTGGGCCAAAGGGCTCGGTACGTGTGATTTTGTCGTCAAAACACACCGCGAGCATGACCTGACCAATCAGGCTGCAGTCCGTACGTTCTTTCAAGAGGAGAAGCCCGATCAAGTCTATCTGGCGGCAGCAAAAGTTGGTGGTATCCATGCCAACAACAGCTATCCGGCAGAGTTCATCTACCAGAACCTGATGGTCGAGGCGAACGTTATCCATGAAGCATGGCAAGCAGGTGTCCAAAAACTCTTGTTCCTTGGTTCAAGCTGCATCTATCCCAAGCAGGCTCCGCAGCCCATGAGCGAAAGCGCCCTTTTGACCGGTACGCTTGAGTCAACCAACGAGCCCTATGCAATCGCAAAAATTGCAGGCATCAAACTGTGTGAAAGCTATAACCGTCAGTATGGCACTGACTACCGTAGCGTTATGCCGACCAACCTCTATGGCATTGGAGACAACTATCATCCAGAAAACAGCCACGTTATTCCTGCCCTGATACGTCGTGTATATGAAGCTAAAAGCAAGAACGCCCCTGTCGTGAGTATTTGGGGCACAGGCACTCCTCGTCGTGAGTTTTTGTATATCGACGATATGGCAGCAGCTTGTGTTCATGTCATGAATCTTGACAAAGCCACTTATGAAGCGCATACCACGCCAATGCAGAGTCACATTAACGCAGGCTCAGGCGAGGATATTACCATTAAAGAGCTGGCGCTGACCATCGCAAAGGTTATCGGATATGAAGGCAGCATCAGCTTTGACTCAACGAAACCCGATGGTACTCCACGAAAACTGATGGACAGCAGCCGCCTCAACAACCTCGGCTGGCAAGCCAGCGTCTCTCTTGAAGATGGGCTGCGGCTTGCCTGCAGCGATTTTTTGAAAAATCATACCAATTTCCAATGAAAGTTGCTCTTATTACCGGAATTACTGGTCAGGATGGATCCTATCTGGCCGAATTTCTTCTTGAAAAAGGCTACGAAGTACACGGTATCAAACGCCGGGCCAGTAGTCTGAATACGCAGAGAATAGATCATCTCTATCAGGATCGCCACGATATCGAAAAAGAGTCAGCACCCAGCACTCAACATTCAGCACTCTATTTACATTATGGCGACCTGACCGATAGCAGTAACTTGACCCGCATTATTGCCGAAGTGCAGCCGGATGAAGTCTATAATCTTGGTGCACAGAGCCATGTCGCTGTCAGCTTTGAAGCACCTGAATATACTGCTGATGTTGATGGTATGGGTACGCTGCGCCTGCTCGAAGCCATTCGTTTTCTTGGACTTGAAAAGAAAACAAGATTTTACCAGGCATCAACCTCCGAACTTTACGGTCTTGTGCAGGAGATCCCTCAGCGGGAGACGACACCATTCTACCCGCGCAGTCCCTATGCTGCAGCCAAGCTCTATGCTTACTGGATTACGATCAACTATCGTGAAGCCTATGGCATGTACGCCTGTAATGGCATCCTGTTTAATCACGAATCACCTCGACGAGGCGAAACCTTTGTGACTCGTAAAATTACTCGAAGCCTTGCCAACATATCGCAGGGGCTTGAAGAGTGCCTTTACATGGGCAACATGAATTCTCTTCGCGACTGGGGTCATGCGAAAGATTACGTCCGTATGCAGTGGATGATGCTTCAGCAGGAAGAGCCGAAAGACTACGTTATTGCTACCGGTGTACAATACACTGTGCGCCAGTTTATTGAAAAATCAGCGCAACAGCTCGGCATAACCATTCACTGGGAAGGAATTGGTCTGCAAGAAGTTGGTATTATTGCCGCAATCAGCACTTCCCACTCTTACCCATTCCTGAGCACAGGGCAACGTATTGTTCGGATTGATCCGAGGTACTTCCGTCCTGCAGAAGTTGAGACCCTGCTTGGCGACCCCTCAAAAGCAAAAGCCGATCTTGGTTGGATACCCGAAATAACCCTCGACGAGATGGTTGCCGAAATGGTAAGTCACGATCTTGACCTCGCAAAGCAGCACGCCCTCCTCAAAGCCAATGGTTACAAGGTCGATGTGAGTAAAGAGTAGGAACAGAGATAGGAGCTTGGTATTTCTAATGCGCTATTTTTACCTATTAATCCATTGCAACAATCGATTGGCTGCTAAAGCATCAATGTTTTTTCTTAACAAATGACTCATGCTCCTCATAAACAAAATTCTTCCAATTCTTTTTCTGCCATTGGGCTTTGCGCTCTTGTGCATGATCACCGGGTTGGTGCTCAGAAAATTGGTTTTTCTTTGGTATGCCGCTCTTGTCCTCTGGCTCTTCAGTATGCCAGTGGTGGGTGATGGACTGATGCGGTTTGTTGAGGGAGGCACCTCACGGGTTCCGCTCACATCTGTTGGAAGTGTTGATGCTATCGTGGTGTTGAGTGGAATGATTCGACAGGTTGATGGTGCCCCACTGGGAGAGTGGGATGGGGCTGTTGATCGATTCGAGGGGGGAATATCCCTCTTTAAGGCAGGAAAAGCGCCACTGCTTGTTTTTACTCGCGGCCAGATGCCATGGCAACCAGATGCCATCCCTGAGGGAGAGTTGCTGGCCCGAAGGGCAATACAGCTTGGTGTGCCGCAAGGGGCTATCCGCTTGACGGCGAAGGTCGGCAATACAGCGGAGGAAGCTGTTGCTGCAAGGAAGTTGTTTTCTTTTGCAAAGGAGAAAAAAGTTATTCTGGTGACCAGCGCATTCCACATGCGACGGGCCCAGTATCTCTTTGAGCGTGCAGGTTTTGAAGTTGTGCCATTTCGTGTGGATTACCAGGTGGACACGATAAGCGACTTAACCATTTTACGCTTCTTGCCGAGTGCAGTCGCACTGGAGCAATCTGAAAAAGCGTTACATGAGATGATTGGCTGGCTTTATTATTGGGGTCGATGGCAATTTGCAAAATGATGAGGAGTTGTTACCTTTCGGTTGGAAAGGTGAGATGTTCAGCGAAGAGCTTCTCCCGTCAAGTAATCAACCGTTATTGTATATGGCCGAAGTACAGGGTTTAAGATGGTATGCGGTTTATGTTCGTTCTCGTTATGAGAAAAAGGTGCATCAAACATTGGGTGAGCAAGAGATTATAAGTTTCTTGCCACTCCTTGATACCTGGAAGCAATGGAGTGACAGGAAGAAAAAAGTTTCAGAGCCATTATTCCGTGGGTATGTGTTTGTCAATATTGACATACGGAGGGATAACATCAATGTGCTTGACACCGAGGGTGTTGTCAAGTTTATTGGCATTAAGAGAACACCGTCGGTCATTGGGGAGAAAGATATTGACTGGTTAAAAAAATTGGTGAGAGAACCTGATTCAATCACTCGGAGGGTGAATACGCTTCCTGCAGGTCAACGGGTCAGGGTGCTTGCCGGGCCGTTCAAGGATTTTGAAGGAGTCGTTGTGAGACAGGGCAGGGAGACGAAACTTGTTGTTTTTTTTGATACGATCATGCAGGGGGTTGAAGTAAGTATTTTTCCCGATCTTCTTGCGCCGTTTACTGGTCAAATCCAGCCAGTCTCTGGAGATATATCTGTTCCGGGTGAGTTGTCGTCTGTAGAAAAGCATTTTCTTCGTCTTTAATCTTGCAGGGTTGCATTTTCCGCCTCTTGCGGTGAAGTGTTTATTTGACAGAGAATGGTCTGAATCGCCTCAAAAAGCAAGAAGTTTATGCGGGAACAAGCATCTTCTCTACGAGCTATTTTCAGCTTGCCTGTCATTGTGGCTGCTCTTGGTTATTTTGTTGACATCTACGATCTGGTGCTCTTCAGTATCGTCAGGGTACCGAGCCTGAAATCGTTTGGGCTTTCTGGCAAAGAGCTGATCGATTATGGTGTGTATCTTCTGAACATGCAGATGATCGGAATGCTGCTTGGTGGTATACTTTGGGGTTGGCTTGGTGACAAAAAGGGGCGGCTGAAGATTATGTTTGCCTCTATTCTGCTCTATTCCCTTGCCAATATCGCAAATGGCTTTGTCACTTCGCTTCCAGCTTATGCTGTACTGCGATTTGTCGCAGGTGTTGGCCTTGCTGGTGAACTGGGAGCGGGGATTACACTGGTTTCAGAGGTACTGCACACAAAGATACGCGGGTATGGCACAATGCTTGTTGCATCAATAGGTGTTTCTGGAGCTATTCTGGCTAATGTGGTGGCTCATACCTATGAGTGGCACAACGCCTTTTTTATTGGAGGAGCCCTTGGTCTATTGCTGCTTCTGGCAAGGATAAAGGTTGCTGAATCGGGGATGTTTAAGGCTATGGAGGCCAACATCGGCCTCAGTCGTGGCAATATGTGGGCTCTTTTTACGGATAGCAAGCGCTTTTTTCGCTATATCAACTCTATCATGATCGGTGTCCCAATCTGGTTTGTGGTTGGTGTGCTCATCACCTTTTCACCTGAATTCGCAGTAGAGCTTGGTATTCGCGGGCCGGTTGCTGCCGGAAATTCGGTGATGTACTGCTATCTGGGTCTGGTGTTTGGCGATCTTTCCAGTGGCCTTTTGAGCCAGCTTTTGCAAAGCAGGAAAAAAGTTATTCTGCTTTTTATGCTGCTTACGGTTGGATCGGTTGCACTCTATTTTTTACAGGGAGGCCGAAGCCCCCAGTTTTTTTATGCGGTTTGCGCTTTGCTTGGTTTTGCCGGTGGCTACTGGGCTATTTTTGTTACTGTCGCTGCCGAACAGTTTGGCACCAACCTTCGTGCCACTGTGGCTACAACGGTTCCCAATCTCGTCAGGGGTATGGTTGTGCCTATTACCATCCTTTTCCAGTTTTTCCGTGGAATGTTTGGTATGGAGTCAGGAGCATTGCTTGTTGGTGCACTCTGCATTACAGCGGCCTTTTTTTCTCTCAGCTCCCTTGAGGAGACCTTCCACAAGGATCTCGATTATTATGAGGAGTTCCTGTGAGGCTGCCAGTATACCGCTTTTCCGGGACGGAAGAGAGCCCCGGCGTTCAGGGCTCTCTAACCCTGCCCCGCAGAGTGGCATATTGGAAGAGTGCCTGACTTCTTTCATTCAATCCCCATCTCCATTTTCAAAAACTGACCGGTATAAGAGTGCGTCATCTGCGCCATCTCGCCGGGTCTTCCCTCTGCAATAACCATTCCCCCCTCGTGGCCACCTTCTGGCCCAATGTCGATAATCCAGTCGCTGTTTTTGATGATGTCGAGGTTATGCTCAATGATAATAACACTGTTCCCTTTGTCAACAAGCCTTCGCAAGACTTCAAGGAGATGTTGAATGTCCTGGAAGTGCAGTCCAGTGGTTGGTTCATCAAGAATGTAAAGTGTCTTGCCGGTCTGTATTTTGGCAAGTTCTGTTGAGAGCTTGATGCGCTGAGCCTCTCCTCCAGAAAGCATGGGTGAAGGTTGGCCAAGCTTGAGGTAGCCAAGTCCTACACTTTGCATGGTCTTAAGTATTCTGAGAATTCTCGGAAAGTCGATAAAAAATTCCGTCGCTTCGGTGATGGTCATCTCCAGTACATCAGCAATAGATTTGCCACGATATTTAACAAGCAGGGTTTCGCGGTTGTAGCGCTCACCTTTGCAATTTTCACACCGGACATAGACATCGGGGAGAAAGTTCATCTCAATTTTCCTGGTTCCTGCTCCCTGGCACACCTCACAGCGACCACCTTTGACATTGAAGCTGAAACGTCCTGCTTTGTATCCCCTGATCTGCGCTTCGGGAAGGCGGGTAAAAAAGTCGCGGATAAAGGTGAAGGCTCCGGTATAGGTGGCCGGATTGGAGCGGGGCGTGCGCCCAATTGCTGACTGGTCAACATTGACCACTTTGTCGATATGCTGGATGCCTTCAAGGCTCTCATAGGGGTAGGTGACAAGCTTTGAGCGGTAGAAGTGGCGCGCCAGTATCGGGAAGAGTGTTTCGTTGATGAGTGTCGATTTCCCTGAACCACTGACACCAGTAATGCTGACGAGTGAGCGGAGTGGAATGACGATGTCGACGTTTTTGAGGTTATTGCCCCTGCACCCTTTCAGTTTTAAAAATTGTTGTTCATCATCGGCCACATCCCTTTCACCCGGAAAAGAGACCTTGCGGATCCCGGAGAGGTACTCTGCCGTCAGTGAGTCGGGATCAAGGGTGGATGCTGTTCCCTGAGCAACAATTTGTCCGCCGTACTCTCCTGCTCCGGGTCCCATATCGATAATTTCATCGGCTTCGAGCATTGTGTCCTTGTCGTGCTCGACAACAAGGACTGTGTTTCCAAGGTCTCTGAGGCGTTTCAGGGAGGTTATAAGCTTGTGATTATCCCGCTGGTGCAGTCCAATACTTGGTTCGTCGAGGACATAGAGCACTCCGCTGAGTTGTGAACCGAGCTGTGAGGCAAGTCGAATACGCTGTGCTTCACCGCCAGAAAGAGTTTGTGAACTTCGATCCAGAGAGAGATAGCCAAGTCCGACATTGAGCAGGAATTCAAGTCGTTTGATAATTTCATGCAATACCGGAGTCGCGACAAGGCGCTCTTTTGGAGTAAGTTTTTCGGGAAGCACAGCAAAAAAATCAAGTGCTTCCGGTAAAGGAAGTGCTTCGGCTTCAGCAATGTTCAGAGTGTCAATTTTGACCAGCAGGCTCTCTTTGCGAAGTCTTGCCCCTTTACATAACGGGCAGGGCTGTCGTACCATGTAGCTCTCTGCCCACTCTCTTACTTTTACGGTGCTTGCATTTTTTTGAATCTCTTCAACATAAGGGATGGCACCCTGAAAAGGCTGCGGGTAGAGTGTATCACGGCCGGAGTAGGTGTAGCTGACATTAAAAGTGCGACTACCCGAACCCTCAAGCAGAATGCCCATCGCTTCGGCTGGAATTTCACGTAATGGCGTGTCGAGGGTAAATTTGAACTCTTTGGCAATTGCCCGGATAACCTGCCAGAGGTTGCGTTTTCCTGATTTTCCAAAAGGATCTAATCCTCCTTCATTGAGGGAGAGTGACAGGTCAGGTGTCATCAGTTCCCCTGAAAGTTGCATCAGCTCTCCAAGGCCATTGCATTCAGGGCATGCCCCGTATGGAGAGTTAAAACTGAAGTGGTTTGGCGCAAGCGTGTCGACCGGAACTGATCCGTCAGAGTAGGCATAACGGGTACTGAAAGTGAGCTCTTTCAGCTCACCCTCTCCAGGATCACATATAATTGATGATTTGTGTTCTGACATACCAAGAGCAAGCGATAGAGCCTTTTGCAGGCGCTTTTCACAATTGGGCTCTATAACCAGACGATCCACCACAAGCTCAATAGAGTGGCTTTTATAGCGTTCAATCTGCATATTTCTTTCCATCTCTCTGTATTTACCATCGACACGAACCTGAAGAAATCCCTTCAGGAGAAGTCGCTCAAAGAGTTCACGATAATGGCCTTTTCTTCCAGTGACCAATGGTGAAAGGATCTGCACTTTGGTGCCTTGTGGGAGAGCGAGTATTGCGTCATTGATACTCTCTTCGCTTTGTTGTTGCAACATCGAGCCGGTGACAGGGTCGTAACGTCTTCCTGCTTTGGCGTAAAGGAGCCGCATAAAGTCGTGGATTTCAGTGATCGTACCAACCGTTGAGCGAGGTGAGCGATTGGTGCTTTTTTGGTCGATAGCAATGACCGGAGAGAGTCCCTCAATGAAATCAACATCGGGCCTTTCTATATTTCCGATATATTGGCGAGCATAAGGAGAGAGTGTCTCCATAAATCGCCGTTGTCCTTCGGCATAGATGGTGTCAAAGGCGAGGCTTGACTTGCCTGAACCGGAAAGCCCGGTAATGACAACAAATTTGTTGCGCGGTATATCCAGAGAGATGTTTTTGAGATTGTGTACCCTGGCTCCCCTGATGTTGATGTGGCTGAATTCCATGTTTCTTTGATTTTCTTCTCTCGCTTTGATTGCAAAATTGTCGAATGCTTTTCAGGTGAATGCAACCGACCTTTTGGCTCTATAGTTTCCCTGTTGGCGCCTGTTGGCGATCATGTAAAAGACAAGAAAGGCGACCCTGTTGGGCCGCCTCTCTTTGTGGTACGTCATTCAGGGCTGTTTATAAATTATCCTTTCAGTGCGGCTCTCGCGGCTGCAAGACGAGCAATCGGTACTCTGAACGGACTGCATGAAACGTAGTTCAGTCCCAGTTTATGGCAAAACTCAACCGTTGAAGGGTCACCACCATGCTCTCCGCAAATACCAAGCTTGAGGTCAGGCTTGACAGCGCGACCCTCTTTGGCGGAGATGCTCATCAGGCGACCTACGCCATCAATATCGAGAGATTCAAATGGATTTCTTTCAAAGATCTCCTGTTGCTGATAGGTTGGCAGGAACTGTCCTGAGTCATCACGGCTCATGCCGAGTCCCATCTGCGTCAAGTCATTGGTGCCATAGCTGAAGAAGTCGGCAGCAGTGGCAATCTGGTCAGAGGTGATAGCAGCACGTGGTACCTCAATCATGGTGCCAACCAGATATTTCACGCCAGTACCCTGCTCAGCAATGACGCTGCGTGCTGTTTTGTGAATGATTTCACTGGTGATTTCGAGCTCTTTAACGGTGCTGACCAGTGGTACCATAATTTCAGGAACAACCTCCAGCCCCTCTTTTTTCAGCTTGCAGGCGGCTTCAATAATTGCACGTACCTGCATGACCGTGATTTCGGGATGGAGTATTCCGAGGCGGCAGCCGCGAAGACCAAGCATGGGGTTGAATTCGTGCAGATCGCCAATACGACTCTTTACCTCCTCAAAGGATTTACCCATTTTTGTGGCAAGCACCTTGATTTCGCTGTCGGTATGTGGCAGGAATTCGTGAAGAGGAGGATCAAGAAGCCTGATGGTAACAGGGCGTGAACCCATAGCCTTAAAGAGGCCGTAAAAGTCTTCGCGCTGGTAAGGAATAAGCTTGGCAAGTGCTTTTTTGCGGCCATCAATATCGTCAGCCAGAATCATCTCTCTCATGGCATCAATACGCTCGCCACCGAAGAACATGTGCTCGGTACGGCAGAGACCGATCCCTTCAGCACCAAAGGTGATGGCAATTTCGGCCTGGTCTGGCTGGTCCGCATTGGTGCGAATCTTGAGTTTACGGTACTTGTCTGCCCACTCCATGAGCTGCTTGTAGATAGGCCATGTCTCCGCATCTTCCGGTTTGAGGGTTTTGTCAACCAGCACCTCAATGATTTCAGAGTTTTTAGTAGGAATCTTTCCTGCTATCACCTCACCAGTGCTGCCATCAATGGAGATGTAATCACCTTCTGAAAGGACAATATCTTTTCCGGCGACACGCATTTCACCTTTCTGGTAATCAATATTGAGTGCTCCGCATCCTGCGACGCAGACCTTGCCCATCTGACGGGCAACCAGCGCCGCATGGGAGGTCATGCCCCCACGGGCAGTAAGAATGCCCTCCGAGGCGTTCATTCCCTTGATATCTTCTGGTGATGTTTCGATGCGCACCAGAATAACCGCTTCGCCTCGCTTGCCAGCTTCGTAGGCATCAACGGCGTTAAAGTAGATTTTGCCGGTTGCGGCTCCTGGACCAGCGTTCAAGCCTGTTGCAAGGAGTCGTCCGGCCGCAATTGCCGCAGTCTTCTCTTTCATGTCGAAAACAGGTCTAAGCAACTGGTTGAGCTGTTCTGGCTCAATGCGCATCAGAGCCTCTTTTTCGTCGATAAGCTTTTCGTTAAACATGTCCACCGCAATTTTTACCGCAGCCATTCCGGTTCGTTTACCAACCCTGCATTGCAACATGAAGAGCTTGTCGTTCTCAATGGTGAACTCAATATCCATCATGTCGTGGTAGTGATGTTCCAGAATAGAACGAATCTCTTCAAGCTGGTTGTAGATATCGGGGTTCTCAGCCTTGAGCTGTTCTATTTTCAGTGGAGTTCTTGTTCCTGCTACGACATCCTCACCCTGTGCATTCATGAGGAACTCGCCATAGAAGATGTTGTCGCCGGTGGCCGCATCACGGGTGAAAGCTACGCCTGTGCCACAATCTTCTCCCATGTTACCAAAGACCATTGCCTGGACGTTGCAGGCGGTGCCCCAATAGCCGGGAATGTGGTTCAGTTTGCGGTAGACGATGGCCCGTTCATTGTTCCAACTGTTGAAGACAGCGCCGATGGCTCCAACGAGCTGCTCGTGAGGGTCTTCCGGAAATGTTCTGCCGGTTTTTTCAAGAATGGCGGCTTTGTATTTGGCAACAATATCCTGGAGGTCTTCAACGCTGAATTCGGTATCGAGTTCTATGCCGAGCTCATGTTTTTTTGCTTCAAGAATCTTTTCAAAGGGGTCAATCTGTTTCTTGTCAGTTGGCTTAAGGTCAAGCACAACATCACCATACATCTGCACGAAGCGGCGGTAGCAATCCCATGCAAAACGGGGATTTCCTGATTTTCTTGCCAGGCCGTCAACAGTTGCTGCGTTCAGTCCGAGGTTGAGAATGGTGTCCATCATGCCGGGCATTGAGGCTCTTGCACCTGAGCGCACCGAAACGAGCAGGGGGTTCTCGGGGTCGCCGAATTTTTTGCCTAATTCATCTTCAATTTTACGGAGAGCATTCGGAATGTCGCGGTCGAAGAGATTTCTTGGGTAATTTTTCTGATTGTCGTAATAGTGGGTGCAAACTTCGGTGGAGATGGTAAATCCCGGAGGAACCGGTAAACCGATGTTTGCCATCTCCGCAAGGTTGGCACCTTTGCCTCCGAGCAGATTTTTCATGGAGGCATCACCTTCAGAAGAACCGCCCGAGAAACTGTAGATGTATTGCTTACGGGCGCTTTTGTCGTTAGTAATCTCAGATTTTGGCATGATTTTTCAGGAGTAATTGTTTCTTTTCCACCAAAGA
>CAIOLC010000189.1 GCA_903859055.1 uncultured Chlorobiaceae bacterium
AATTGTATAAAGTATTACTAATAATAGTAAGGTATATCAATTTATATAAATTTACCTCCTACAGACCAAATATCAACTTCATATGAGTGTCCCTATTTTCCTTCTAAAATTTCAGGGGCTATGTAATTAGGAGTGCCGCAGATTGTTTTTTTGCGCTCCCCCTCATACTCCAATTTAGTAGCCAACCCTGATGAAATCGCATTCTTTTTTTTAAACCACTTTCATTCGGGAGTGTTCCTACCAATTCAAATAAATGCTTTTTCATTTAATTATTTTGAATTATTTTATAAGAGTAACTATCTTGATAGTGCATTATTATTTTTGATTTTTTATTTCGAGTCCATCGTTTTTTATAGAAAACAATCCCGCTCGGTCGCAACCATCAAGAAATGCATTTTTAAGAAAATTTGAACCTGTGAATGGAGACTTTTCCGTATGTCGCTTTAATTTTTGGAGGTAGTCATTGGGACAACAACCTTTAACTCCAGAACTCTCATCCTGCCATTTCCACTTATCCAAGACTTCTATCAACCAAGCTTTACCGTCTCCATCTATTAATTTTCCTTTATATCGCTCTTCAATGCCATAAATACTTGGCTTAAAAGGAAAGCCATTAATAAAATTGGCAACCTCTGAAATAGCCGTCTGAGGATACCTCATCTCCCCCTCCCCTCAACCACCTTCATGCCGAATGAGGAACTATCTTTTAGCAGTTTCTCGTATCGCTCAAAATCGAATTGCGAACGCAGTGCGTTCGTAATTGTAACCTCCTTATAAAAATGCCAGTTACGCCTAAATCGACCAACTGAAAAACTCTTCCCCCAACCGGTTATAAATGCTTGTTTCATCCAATCATCCCCTTCAACTCCAACAGCTCGCGTACAATGCCGCTCTGAATGTTTGCAAGTTCAGCCTCATCAATCTCCCCCACCTCTGCCGTAATCAGTTTGTCGAGAATCACTGACGGGCTTTCGTAGACGACCTCTTCAAATACATCGGTTTTATAGCGGGAAAGGGAGAGATCATATCCTCCTTCGCCTTCAATTTCTGCACGGGGAACCATAAAGAACTTTTTGGTTCTGTCGGTATCGCACTCAATGCTTCGCCGTTTATAGTTCGCGACAATATCAAGCAGATCGCCGCAACCCTCCTGCTTGCTTCGTTTGTCGTCGAGCGAGTAACCGTCCGACTGCATGTCGTAGAACCAGACGTGCTCTGTCGCTGGGTTGGTGACCTTGTCGAGCGGGCCCCATACTTTGGTGAAGAGCAGAATGGAGGTTGAGACTCCGGCATAAGGCTTGAAGACTCCGCTCGGCATGGTGATAACGGCTTTGAGGTCGCATCGTTCAACAAGCAGTTTGCGCAGTGCCTTGAAGGCGCCGCCGGAGCCAAAGAGCACGCCTTGTGGAACAATAACGCAGGCGGTTCCCCCTTTTTTCAGCAGCCGGTAGATGTTTTCGACAAAGAGCAGCTCTGTTTTGGTGGTGGAGAGGGTAAAGCTTTCGTTAATGTCGCCCTTGTCGATGCTGCCGGTAAAGGGGGGATTGGCCATGATAATGTCGTAGCAGGACTCTTGCGTAAAGCTCTTGCTCAGGGTGTCTTTGTAGTCGATTTCCGGCTCATCAATGCCGTGCATCATGAGGTTCATGAGTGCAAGGCGAACCATGGTGCTGTCGATATCGTAGCCGAAGAGCGTTTTGCTGAGAATGGTTTTTGCCTGTTCGGTAAGCCCGGCGGAGACGGAGGTGCGGAGAAATCCATCTTCGTCCGGCACGAGTTCCTTGTTTCCGGCACGAATTGCCAATTGCGTCACAATGTATTGATAGGCCCCAAGCAGGAATCCACCTGAACCACATGCAGGATCGGCAATGGTGTGGCCAAGCTTGGGCTCAACCAGATCGGCCATCATCTTGATGATATGACGAGGAGTGCGGAACTGCCCGTTTTTACCGGCGGAGGCAATTTCGGAGAGAAGAAATTCATAGACATCGCCCTGAATATCCTGAAATGCCTGCCCTTTTTCATTTGAGTCTTTCTCCATCACCTCAAAGATCTCGTCAACCGTTTTGACCGCCTCAACAAGGAGCGATGGCTTGGGAATGATGAAGACCGCGTTTTTGATATGCCGGGTAAATTTCGACTCGGAGCCGTTCATGTCTTTCAGGTAGGGGAATACTCTCGACTGCACGTGGGTGAGCATCTCTTCAGCCTGCCGGTGTTTGAATTCACTCCAGCGAAGGGTGCTTTTATCAATGGCATAACTCGCGGCATTTTCTTTGTCGCGATATTCCGGCGGTATCCACATCCCCTCAAAGAGTGAGCGATAGGTGTCGCCCGCCCACTCGGCGCTTGCCTGCTTCTCTCTGTCCTGATCGTCCATCCGCTTCATGAAGAGCAGATAGGTGATCTGTTCAATGGCGGTGAGCGGGTTGGAAATACCGCCGCTCCAGAACTTGTTCCAGAGTTGGTCTATCTTCGATTTCAGTTCAGGGTTGTGCTGGAGCATCGGGTTGTATCTGTACTATTGATGGTGAACTCTTGCTGGTTGTTCATTGTCTGTTCTGCTTCAAAAATGTTTGACCTTGATCGGTTGTTTTGTAGCGTTGAAAGCGGCTTCGAGGGTTATCAAGTATAGTGTAGACAAGTAAACCCTGTTCGAGCAAAACGTCAAGATAGTTACGCTGAAATGTTTCGCGGTGTTTGATACCGATGATTTCCTGAATTTCAGTACTTTTTTTCGGTTCAATACAGGCTGTCAGTACATCAAGTTTCCATCTCTCTACTTGTCCGGTTACTTGTCCGGTTACTTGTCCGGTGACTTGTCCGGTGACTTGTCCGGTGACGTGTTTGTCCATGGATTCTGCCTTTTCAGCTTGATCAAATCGTGACCTGGTCAATTCTGTCAAGCTATAGGTGGCGTTTTCCCTGGCAATGAAAAGCTGTTGATTGCAAAGATACTCAAGGGCATGGTGAGCAAGAGCAATATTGCCGTTTAATGCCATGGCTGCATCGGTAACGTCGAGCACAGGCTGGATTGAGGCTATTGCGAGAAGAGTGGCTTGTTCAGCAGTCAGGTTAATATCGAGACCTTTCAGGAAGCGTTGTATGGCCTCACTCATCAATGGTGCCTGTAACAAGATCAACTCAAATGCCTTTCCGGCTTTATCATTGTTGATCAGTGGTGGACGACGACCAAGTTCCCGCCAGTTTCGCAAGATCGACCGAATACCGGTACCCGCCTGGTCACTCAATCCTATACGACGAAAAGCATTGACTATGAGGGGGTTGCGAATATCTTTTTCGTTTGATTCCAGCAATTGAGCTTTGGTGGCAAAGGCATCACCGGGGTTCCAGAATATGAGCCGGTCAGTAAACCATTTCAGCGATGCTTTGCGGTTATGATCACCGTAGTCCTGATGGATAAGCATATTGATCGTAGCTTCACGGAAAGCAATGTAGTCCGGGGGATCGTCATTGCGGCGCATGGTGGCTGGATCAACCTTGAAGGGATGTTCCGCGATGCGCGAGTATTTTGCCACCAACCCTCGCCAGGTTTTGAAAAGATTCTCTTCAAAAACCACGCGATCGTGCCAGCGTTCGTCGGCAGACCATGCATCAAAACGGGTATCAATGCGCTGATAATCCAAAACGGGTCGGGGGAGCAATCCACGAACATAGCGATCATGACCAAAGAGGATTACCGCTGCTCGGGTAAGTACCGGTTTACCGTTCTGGTGGATCAGGAAATTCCACTCCTGCAGAAATTCCAATGAGTCGTCAACCTGTCGCTGTTCAGGATTGCGACGATAAAAGAGCTCCTGATACCATCTGAGTGTCTCGGTATCGATACAACTCTCCACCTCGATATCAGCGACTCCCTCGCTATCCCAGGCTGAGCGGGAACTATCGCGCAGAAATCGGTGAAGTTCACTATCCGTGACACGCTCGTCTCGTGCAGCACGCCTGATGTAACTGTCCCAGGGATTGCCATTCAAATAAACAGGTTTCCGGTGCCTTTCAAGCTCAGGGATATGGAAAGCGAGAATACGTTTTCCATCAATATCATAAGCATAGGGAGTGGCGTTGACTATCTGGTTTAACTTTTGCCCGGCTCGTAAAGTGGTGAGAAAAGCGTTTTGAACGCGGTCAAAGGCATCGGGATCCACGCCAGAAGCTTCAAGCAGTCCATTTTTTTCTGTAACACCAAAAAGCAGCCAGCCACCTTGCGTGTTTGCAAAAGCGCTTACTGTGGAGTAAACATCTTTGGGGACATCCCGTTGTGCTCTCTTGCACTCGAAGTCAGTCCACTCATAGCCTTTCATCCGGCTGATTAGTTCATCTTTGGTCATCCGTTACTCAATTTCATTTTCTTGGATCGCTCTTAATCGAATTGCGAACGCACTGCGTGCGTCATTGGAATTGGACATTCTGCCGCTCCAGAAGTTGTTCCAGAGTTGGTCTATCTTCGATTTCAGTTCAGGGTTGTGCTGGAGCATTGGCTATTAACCTTCGTTTAAATTCTTTAAATGGCTTGACCCTTTTGCGGTAAGCCGGTACTTTTGCAGGCGGCTACCGGGCTTTTCAGGAAGAGTATAGGCAATAAGCTCCCGATCAAGCAACTCCTTTATGGCTCGCTTGAACGCCCCGGTTTTGGTATCAAG
>CAIOLC010000190.1 GCA_903859055.1 uncultured Chlorobiaceae bacterium
CAAATCTGACATGATTGGGTGGTACACTTTCGCCCGGAATACCTGGTACACTTTACTCCGGTACAGGTGGTACACATTGCTCCGGAATCGCTGGTACACTTTGCTCCGGTAGAGGTGGTACACTATACTCCGGTGTGCTCAAAAAGCATATTTCGTGAGCTTGGCCTTGGCAAAAGCACTGAAAAGTGCCTTGCGCTCCGAAATTGTCCACTGAAGCGCGAGGAGTATATCGCATATCTTCAACGCGAAGGAGTTATATAAGTTATGAGCAAAGAACAGGTAACAGCACTCCGCAATCTTTTGACTGCAGTCATCCCAAAAGAGAAGCTTGCTCCTGGTGAAATCGATGCCTTGGTACCTGAAAGTCAAGGCATGGATTCATGATAGTGCTGAAATCATCAGGCTTGCGAGAGGCCGGGGAGTTGCTCTCTCAGAAACTCGGGAGCAAAATCAGCTCCATTGCTCCAGCTCAAGGTGTGGCCTTCGAGAGTGAACGACCTGAAAAACTCCTTGTCTTTGAGAGGTTCAAACAGTTCGCCATACAGCTCAGAGGATAAATCAATCTCTCCTTCTGCGCCATCATTGAATGCAACCCATACCTTGTAGTCCCCGCAATATCTGGCTTGTGTAACGTGCATAAACATGACTTACTCCAGTGGCTTAATTTTCAATAGTGGTTTTCTGTTCATTGCGGCCTCCCAATTAGCCATAAGTTCTTGCTGATGAAGAACATACCAATCAAGCACAGCGCTAAGGGCTCTTCTTGGAAACCTGCCGTTTACCACCCCGGTTTCAATATCAACAGTAATTTCATATTCACCATATTCGGCATGAAAATGTGGTGGAACGTGTTCCCCCCGAATATACATCCGTATGATTATTCCAAGAAAGCGGCTGATTTCAGGCATAATGCTATGTCATAAGCAAATTAGTACGCCAAAGCCAGTAGTGAATGTCAAATCTTTTTATGACACATCCGATTTATTGAAAACAGCTTCCAGAGTCGGAGCTGTGAGAACTGCTTTACCCCAAGCTTCCAGCTCCTTTGCTTTGGCGCACTTTAACCGCGCTGAAGCCCATTCGGGTAACAGGCCAAAACGGCACTCAAGCTGAGTTTTTAGTAAGGTGTATTGCCCCCTGACCATGCCAATTCGTTCTACACTTGTAATGTATTCCATGTTTTCATTCTCCTCAATTGTTTCAAGTTCTTGCCAGACCTTGCTGTTCAACCATTCGGGCAGTTGCATCAACCAGTCTAAAATATAAAATAAATCAATGATACGTTGTTTATCCCATTGATGCTGATAGAGTATTCGCAATAAACGGATTTTTGCTGCGTAGCGTTCCTGATCCTGCTTTTTGGTTTTTTGGGTCAAAATATGAGCTGCGGTAATCCATCCATAAACGTTATCTGATTCCAGCAGCTCATCAAGTCGCTCTTCGTAATCGGTCAGCTTGGCCATCAGAAAATTGAAGGTATGACTACACCCCAGCACTGTCAAGCTGTAAGAGGTGGGTTTCCACTGTTTGTGTGTATCCGCCAGTACTGCCAAACTGGCAACAGGTCGCCTGTATCGGTCAAAAATACGGTAATTGTAAACAAACATTCGTTCGGCAAATCCAGCCTGCTGTGTGCCCTGTACTTCAACGTGAATGTATATCCACTTCTCGTCACCATTCAACACATTCACCCTGACCAGCTTGTCAACAAAACGCTTCCCCAACTCGGCATCCTGAACGACGGCCCGCAGTGAGTATTCCGGGGATATGATACCGTCTGATTGACACACGAAAAACAATTATCCTGTCATCAGGACAGCCCCAAAGTATGTTTCAATGCTTGGTCGATTAAAGGCATCTCCGGGCAATAACCAATAGTTTTGTCGATTTCGCGTTCGAGCACTGTTGCCAGGTTATCGGTGACAACTATGGAATCAGAGAGTAGACCCATCGACCGACCCGATGGCTCGTTCTTTTTAACCATTAACCGGGTTTTCCCTGTTCGTCCGATGTTCGATGTGATCAACGCGACGATTTTTTGCGGCAAACCGGAATTCAAGCCATCGCCTTGAACGACTAGCGCAGGACGTTTCTTGTACGTTTTGAGATCAGAGTTAGGGAATCGAACAAGGATGACATCGCCACGCTTATAAAGCATCGTAGGCCTCCATACCGGGATAGTTCCAGTCTTCAGCAAAACTTCTCAATCGCAAATGAGTCTCCAGCGCTTCTGGTTCAGACCAGCCAAGTGAAGCTATTGTATTGTGATGAAAAGAATAAGTGGCAGTAGTAACAGCGTTTGTTCCGGAATATAAGAATCGTGGCGGCGTATTTTGTATGGGGTAGATTTTTTCCACTCTCGACTCTGCTCGTATTTGAGTTACGGCTGATTGCCAGGCAGGTGGCATTCCGATATCAATGGTGGTTGCAAGCATATTAATACTCCGGTTCAAGGCGATCAATTGTCTCTTGTTTCAAGATGTTCTCGAAGAACAGAGTCTTGGAGCATTCATGGAGCTCACTCAGTTGATCGAGCACCTCTTGCCATGAGTTTGGGTTATGGATCGAAAACGTTTCGATATCAACAATGCTACCCGTCTGTAATCCATCCGAGAGCATAGCTTGCGCAGGCGTAGCAAATTGTATTACATGAAGGTGTTCATTATCGGGAATTTCAATCCGCATCTGCAACGGTTTTGCATGAGTATCTAAATTTCCAATCTTGATATCAAGTAAAAATGAAGAGATATCAGGTGTTGGATCCAATTCAAGCAAGTCAAGATACCGCAGGGAATGCCGGATTGGCACTGCAATGAGGCCGCAGTTTTCAAGAATATTTATTAATGCGATAGTTTTGGCCTTGAAAATATCCCAACCAACATAGGGTTTGCGACAATTGAGCGTTACACTTCGATCTCCAACCTGGAAAAGAAAAGGAGTTCCAGCTTCTTCCATTCGGTATTTTGCCAGATGGTGAAGGTTCGGATCAAGTTGTGCTACATACGTTGGCATATCCGCCGTTGGTAAGCGATGAAGCTGAAGATGTGGATGATCCTGGCGCAAAGCGGCATAGAGAATTCCCGGTAACAAGTCGCCAATCGGTCGATCCATTGCTGGCTCAAACTGTACCTGCCAAATAACCTCAACAAGGGGCTCTTTTTTCAGTCGCTTGGGAATTCTTGTTATTATTTGACTCATAACTTTATTATCCAATGTGAAAGCACCTCAGATTGGAGGTTATCTCCTTGCATTATCTTGCTTGATATTGTTAATAATATAACCGCAGGAGACCTCCATAGCAAGCACTTCGACTATTTGGCGCAATAATACAGTATCGGACTATACTCGGAGCTAAGCAAAATCATTAGTTCTCTATTCCCACTAAAATATTCGAAGAGCTGAAAATATTTAAGAGTTCAAACTGAGGGTGGTCGGGAAGTTCGGCGTGAAGTGGGTCACTATAATCTTCTACCGAACAACGTAGTTATGGCAGAAACATTTATTCGGCATGAATGATTCGTTACCGATCCTGTGACTGTTCGACTTTGTGCCTCTGGGCTGCAAAGGCGTCGATGTGTTCGTCCCAGGTGTAGAGCAAGTCAGGGTCAAAGTCCGCCCCATTTGGCCATACTATAGTTCCAACTTCCTCGTCAACGCTGACTTGCCTGAAAAAATCATGATTGCGCAGCGGTTCATAGAGTTCACCATACAAAATGGGTTCCAGATTGATTTCCCTTACCATACCGTTATCGAAATGTACACGCAATGAAAAGCCGTCAAGAATATCGACAGCTAAGACCTTTATAAATTGATGTTTCATAGTGCGTTATCGTCTTGAATTAACGGAGCGGTTCTATTTTTACCGGAGCCTTGCCATCCTGTAACAAATCCCAATCGGTCAAAAGTTCAAACTGATGAATTTCAGCCCATGCCATCACAAGTCGCCGCTGCCTTTCGGGTAATGCGCCTTCCATCATGGTAACCGGGTCAATAGAAAAAACGGCTTGTGAATCCCGGGTAATAGGCGTGAAAATGAGGCGTATGATGGGGAACATCCAGCTCAGCATACATTCGTATCAAAATCCCTTAAAATCGTGATAGTTCAGGCATTATCCAAAAGTTTACTTTTAAAGAAGTTGCTGGAAGTATTGTCTTGATTACATCCAAATAATCTCCGTTCGAAATTTACTCAAATAACAGGCTGATACAAAGCTGACATTCCAGAAGTAAATCAAAGGCCTCCTGTCGCGAGACATCAGTGTGAAGGAGATGATCGAACACCGGGGTGATATCCATCATATTTTTCCTCGGCAGTATTTGAAAGAGAATGGTTTCAGCCAGAGCCAGTATAATCAGGGAGCGAACTATGTCTATGTTCAGCAGGAGATTAACATCAAGGTAGGGAAGCGCTCTCCGGCAGACTCTATCGGTCAAATCCGTGAGCAATGTCAAAGCGGGAAGCTCGCTTTTGGCGGTATTGATACTCTTCCGGATTTTGAAGCAAATCTTGAGGCCAACTGTAATAAATCTTGTTGCAAAGTGTAGCACTTAGTGATATCTTAGCTGGCATGAGAGTTTTTACCAATAAATGGTTTTCCCGTTGGGTGGACGCTGAGGAGCTTTCTGATTCTGTTTTGTGGTCAGCCGCTAAGGATGTTGTCGCAGGGCATGTTGAAGGATCTCTTGGTGGGTGCTTATTCAAAAAGCGAATTCCTCGGG
>CAIOLC010000191.1 GCA_903859055.1 uncultured Chlorobiaceae bacterium
ATAAATATATTTCTTTCATCGTTCTATTTCTCCCGGGAAATCAGGTTACAACAAATTTTCTGCTGATGAGCCAAAACGACCAAGGGTAAGCCGTAGCTACCAATTCGTGCGCTTTTCGTGCTTTATTTACAGCACTATTGCGGAACCGATTTATCGCTGATCGGGCTTACCGGGCCTATTTTCTGCTCGGCAAATTTTTGAACAGCCTTCGGTGCAAATGCGCCAACAAGAAACATTGCTGTGAGGATGAGTCCATTGGTATTGCCTCCAGCGTTGGCCGGATTCGATTCAGTACTCAATGCAGCAGGTTTTTCCGTATTCAGGGCGGTATCACGGAGGCTGGAATTAAGAGTCAGCACACCGAACATGATCGATGCACCAAGCGAGATCATGCTCATAAGTCGCATGGAAGAGCGAGCACCGCTATCTTCTTCGAGAAAGCCGGACCTCTTTTTTTTGTTTTCTGGGTCTGCCATTTACATTCTCCTTTGGTTGCCTTTGTGGTTGTTGAGAGGGATTTTTTGGGGACAAGGTTCTTGTGCTTACAGCAATACCCGACCTAAACAGCTTTGCGAATTACCTTGGGTGCAAATGCGCCAACAAGGGACACCATGGTAAAGTATATGCCATTCCCGCCATCATTTATTCCGTTGGCAGGCAAATAGAGCGTCAGCAGGCCAAACATGATGGCACCCATGAGCGAGACCATACACATCATGCGCAAGGAGCACGCAACGCCGTCATCGTCCTGAAAAAAGCCAGCACTCTTCTCTGAAGGTGATAACGATACCTGCGCTTTTAAAGGCCCCTGTCCCTGAAGGGGTGACTGATTGTCTGGTGCTGCCATTATAGTCTTCATTTGGCTTTTTACCACCGATACACACCCTCGAAAATAGTTAATAATCTGATAAAAAGGATATTTCCTCTCTGCAATAAAAATTCATGTAGTTCCCTGGCAGAATATAGTCATACCACAAAGTACTCAACAAACATTATTGTCATAGGATGAGCAAGCAACGCAGGATTGTTTGGTAGTAGGGCAAATTATCATGACTAAAGACTTCATGAGAATTGTTACTTTACCAAAGCTGAATTCTCTAACGCTTGCGGTGAAGTTTGTCAAGCGTCTTCTATAACCAGGGTTCCCTGCTGGTTGGGGCGGGGAGCTTTATGAGCAAATGATTACAATGGAGAGTACAATTTTACCAGTTTCTGCTGCTGCTCGCCAGGTGTTTGACGCAGGCCGCAATGCTCGCCGGCTTGGTGCTATGGCACAGGCCATCGACTGTTTTCGTGAAGCTCTGCGTCTTCAGCCCGATTATGTTCCCGCTTGCAACAATCTTGCCAATGCCCTGCAGAGCGAGGGCGATTTCGAGAGTGCGGCGGCAATTTTTCAGCAGGCATTACTCCTTGCGCCAAAGATGCCGGTGCTCCACTGCAACCTTGGCAGTCTCTGGCTTGCTCAAAAAGAGTATTCACAGGCAATCGAGGCTTACCAGCAGGCACTGACTCTACAACCTGATTTTTATCTGGCCTATGCCAATCTTGCCAAAGCCTATGCTGCCCAAAGGCACTTTGCACAAGCCGAGCAGGCATATAAAAAGGCACTCAATCTCAAGCCCGACAGTGCTGAACTTTACCTTGAGCTGGGGCAGTTGTATCACCAGTATGGTTTTATTCCGAAAGCAGTATCCTGTTACCGGGCAGCATTGCGACTTGCCCCTTCTGCGCAAGCGTATAACAGCCTTGGCGCAGCATTGCAGGATTGGGGTAACCTTCCACTTGCCCGTGCCAGTTTTAACCGGGCGTTGTCGCTCAAGCCCGATTTTGAGCTTCCCCGTTTTAATCTGGCACAACTGTACGAAAATCTTGGCGACCTGGCGCAGGCACGCACTGAGTATGAACGTGCTCTCGCTGCAGACCCCGACAGCGCCAAACTGCGTCTGTATCTTGAAATGGTGAAGCGTCGGCAGGCCGATTGGCACCGCTATGCCGAGCGTCTTACCGAGCTTCAGGGAGCGCTTGAGCACTCTCTTGAGCAACCTGCAACTGAAGCGCTGCCAATGCTTAACGCTCTTCTTTTGCCTTTGCCGCCAACAGCGTTTCGGGCGCTTGCCGAACAGATGGCCCAACATTTTATCACCCTTGCGGCCGCGCTTGAGACCTCGTTTACCTTCTCCGATGATCCAGCGCCAGCACGCCTTAAAGTGGGGTATCTGTCGCCCGATTTTCGTTGCCATGCTGTCGGCACACTGATAGCTGATCTGTTTCAGTATCATCGCCGACCGGACTTTGAGGTTTTTGCCTACAGTCTCTTGCCACAACAGGATGAGTGGACGGAGCGAGTCAAGAGGGGTTGCGACCATTTTATGGATGTCTCTACCATGCCGCCCCTGGCGATTGCCCGACGTATCCATGCTGATGGTATCCATATTCTGGTTGACCTTGCCGGTTACACCAGCTTTTCGCGGACGCTTGCACTTGCACTGAAACCAGCGCCGGTGCAAATTCAGTATATGGGCTATCCCGGTACCCTTGGTGCAGATTTTATCACGGCGATCATTGCCGATCGTTATCTGATTCCCGAGGCCCATGCTGCGTACTATTCCGAACAGATATGTTATGTCCCTCACGCCTGGGCAACAGCTCCCATGCAGATTGCAACCACTTCGTCAAGCCGGGCCGACCCGGGTTTGCCGGAAGAGGAGATGGTCTATTGCTGCTTCAATTCGGTTCATAAAATCGAGCCGGAGGTTTTTGCCTGCTGGATGGAGATTTTGGATAAGGTGCCAGGCAGCGTGCTGTGGCTGCTTGACGGGGGTAAGAGTGGCAGTAACGAACGCCTTCGTGCTACAGCCAGTGAGGCTGGTATTGCCCCTGAACGGCTGCTGTTTGCTGAAAAGCGTCAACATGATGAGTATCTGGCGCTCTACCGTCTGGCTGATCTGTTTCTCGATACGTTTGTCTACAATGCGGGCGCAACAGCGGTTGGTGCTCTTGCTGCCGGGTTGCCGGTGCTGACCTTCCCGGGAGAGCACTATGCTGCGCGTATGGGTGCCAGCCTCTGCCATGCCGTGGATTTGCCGGAGTTAATTGCCGATACCCGAGCCGATTATGTTCGCATGGCAGTTGCATTGGGAGAATCTCCTGAGCGTCGTGCGTCGCTCAAAAATCGGCTGGCAGCCAATCTTACGACCGCTCCGCTCTTTCAGCCAGGGCAGCTTGTTGCCTCACTGGAAGAGAGCTATAGAGAATTGTGGCGCAACGTAAGCGCCGCCCAACCATTATCATCTGAATCATTGCAGTTATGACAACACCTCCTCTCTCTGTTCAGGCATCGTCAGGTTTCTGGAACTGGCTGCACGAGCAGCAGGCGAGCCTTGCGCTCACCACCTATCAGAGTAACCGGCTCTTTTTTATTGGCTGCAAAGAGGAGCCTGGAGTTCTCGCACTTCACGAGCGCCTGTTCGATAAACCAATGGGGCTCTGCTGGAAGCCCGACGACACTCTGCTGCTTGGTTGCCGTTACCAGCTCTGGGAACTTGCCAATCGCCTCCCTGCAGGTCACACCTACGAAGGTGGCGATCGGCTTTACGTGCCGCGCAAATCGTTCATTACCGGCGACCTTAATGCTCACGATGTGGCGATTGACCGCGAAGGGCGAACTCTGTTTGTGAACACTGATTTCAGTTGTCTGGCCACGCTTGCCCCTGATTACAGTTTTGTTCCGTTGTGGAGACCTCCCTTTATTACCAAACTGGCTGCCGAAGATCGTTGCCATCTCAATGGATTGGCGCTCCGTGATGGTGAGCCAGCCTGGATGACCGCTTGCAGCCAGACCGATGATGCTGCGGGGTGGCGCAACCATCGCCACGACGGAGGTGTAGTGCTCTCCATTGCCGACAATGACATTATTGCTACCGGCCTCTCCATGCCGCACTCTCCGCGCTGGTACCGCGATCGTCTCTGGCTGCTTAATTCCGGCAGTGGAGAGCTGGGTTATCTTGACGGCAGCTCTTTTGTGCCGGTCACCTTTTGTCCTGGTTTTGTGCGTGGCCTGGCATTTCATGGCGATTATGCGCTTGTGGGGTTGTCGCAACTGCGTTCAACCAGTTTTGGTGGATTGCTGCTGGAGCAACGCCTTGCTGCCGAAGGACAAACGGCCCAATGTGGTTTGGCCATTATCAATCTGAACAGTGGCACTCTTGAGCATTGGCTGCACTTTTCCACGCTTGTCACCGAGTTGTTTGATCTGGTGGTAATTCCCGGAGCCCGTCAGCCTCGTGCGCTTGGCCTGCAGGAGGATGCTCTTGAACGACTGGTCACCTTTCCCGGTAGTGGAGGCATTGTGATTACCAAACCGACGGTCAAGCGCCCGGGGCAAAGTGCTCCACTGCAGGTATCCGGTCTGCCGCGTCCCACGCCTGAATGGTCAGCAGAGATGCAGGCCATCAAATATCAGCGGGTCTTTCATCTCAACCCCGACAACCTGATTCCTTATGACTCCATGACCTTTCCGAGTTTGCGCCAACGCTGGCAGACCCAGCCTCCACGCGGGGAGTTATTCGGGGCATCAGCTTCAGTGCAGGGGGAGATGGTTGGTTTTGGCATAGCCGAACGCTTTCTGCAGAACCAGAGTGCTGAGGCAGAGTTGCTTTCACTCTTTGTGCTGCCACAATATCGCTCTCAGGGAGTTGCGGAGCGCCTGATGAATGAATTGGAGCTTGCTCTGGAGATGCCCCTGGGCAATCCGCAGAAGCTTGGGGAATAATGGGTGATGAAAGACAATCCAGGATTTATTGCTTGCGGTTTGCCTTTGGATTTTATTATCAATCACAATTAAGAGAAGATGATGCCACAAACCACAACCGATCGCTACATCAATCCTTTCACGGATTTTGGTTTTAAAAAGCTCTTTGGTTCAGAAATGAACAAGGACTTGCTTATAGCTTTTTTGAACGCTCTTTTGCCGCAAACAGCAGGCACCATAACCGACCTCACTTTTTTGCCTAACGAAAACACGGGACGGAGCGCGTTTGACCGTCGTGCTATTTTTGATCTTTCTTGCAAAAATGAACGAGGTGAATATTTCATAGTAGAAATGCAGCGGGCAAAGCAAGATTACTTTAAAGATCGGTCGGTTTTTTATGCTTCATTTCCTCTTCAACAGCAAGCGCAAAAGGGTGAGTGGAATTATCATTTACAACCTGTTTACATGGTTGGTATTCTTGATTTTAAATTCGATGATGATAAGCAGAGCAAAGATGTGGTACACCACGAAGTAAAGTTGGTCAATTGTTCTACGGGAAAGGTATTTTACGAGAAGCTTACCTTTATTTATCTCGAACTGCCCAAGTTCACCAAAACCGTCGATGAGTTAGAGAGCGACTTTGATAAATGGTGCTACCTTCTTCGCAATTTACCAAACTTGACCAACCGTCCGGCACGCTTGCAAGAGAAGGTATTTTTAAAAGTATTTGAACTTGCCGAGATCGCAAAATACACGCCGGAAGAGGCATCAGAATATGAAAGAAGCTTAAAAGTGTTTCGCGATTTAAAAAACGTTATTGATTGCGCTTACGGTGAAGGTAAAGCAGAGGGGTTAGCTGAAGGGGTGGAAATTGGCATGGGAAAAGCTGCTCAACAAACAAAACTTGAAATTGCTCGCAAGCTTATGGCAAAAGGTATGAGTGCTGAAGAAGCTGCTGAGATAGCGGGCGTAGCGGTAGATGATTTTTGATTGTGGCTTTGACTCACCCCGACAACAATCAGGGAGTTGCAGATCGCCTGATGAATGAATTGCATCTTGCTTTGGAGATGCCTCTCGCCAATCCACAGAAGCTTGGGGAATAATGGAGCACTTTGGCAAGTATACCCTTGAAACGGTCTATCTCGGCACGATTGAAGCTCAGCGTCAGGAGATTATGCACTTATGGCAGACCCAAGGCGTTCTCCCTGATGCTGCTGAACGCCTGCGTCGCAGCCATGAGGCTGTTGTGCTGGTGCGCAATCAAAATGGAGCATTGGCCGGGCTTTCAACAGTTGGCTTGCTGGCTGCTGCCAATGGTCGCCTCTTTTACTCTTATCGCATGTTTATCCGTTCTGCTGACCGGGTGCCGTATTTGATGATTGCGGTTACTCGATGTACCTGTAATTTTTTGCGCACCTTTTGCCACCCATCAGGGCATGTTGATGCTCTTGTTGTTATCAGCGAAAACCCGAAGCTGATGCGTCCCGGCATGCGTCGAGTGATGCGCCGTATTGGTTTTACCTGTTCAGGTTATACCTCAACAGGGCTTGACTGCTGGAGGATGGACTTGCCAGCGAAAGATTCTTGCCCCGCGCCCTTGTTACCATAAACTCTCTTTGAAAAGAATCAAATATTATTGTAAATATGAGGACAATGTTTAAAGGATAAAGATCTGGTCGATGTCCAGCACCCAGGAGTGTTGAGAGTTGTTTGGATGCGCCGAGTTTTTTTTGTGCAAAAACTTTGTTTTTTAAATTCGTTGACGTAATAAAGATTATATCCCGTAGCTCTGCTAATAATGTTTGAAGGGTAAAGATCTGGTCGATGTCCAGCACCCAGGAGTGCTGAGAGTTGTTTGGATGGGCAGAGTCTTTTTTTTGTTCCGATTCATAGAAATGTTGGCAACGTTCATACTCATACTCATACTCATACTCCCATGATTTCTTCTGATAATACTCTCTCCAACACTCTTCTTTCGGTTCA
>CAIOLC010000192.1 GCA_903859055.1 uncultured Chlorobiaceae bacterium
AGCTTGGCTGCAATGGCTTCAGTAACCTTTTTCCAGTCATCAGCCTCCTTGGCCAAAACAGAGATGCCACTCAAGAGGATTTTAGCCGTTGGAGCATGTTTATCATAGTGGTAGATGTCGCTGGGTGTAAAGCCATGCTTTCGCATCCACCATGTCCATAAAATCAGTTCATGTGTGGCTGGTTTTTTGCCTTTAACCAGGTCGCGAATGGCGTAAAAGAGTGTGATAAATTCATCCCGCTCCGGTTCAGTGATACCGGGTAAAATCGACTTTTTAAGCAGCAGAATTTTCATCAGATGCTCTCGTTCAGGCATATCAATGTGGAAAAAGACACACCGGCGAAGAAAGGCTTCGGGCAGGGTCTTTTCAGAATTGCTGGTGAGGATGACCACCGGTTTCAGCTCTTCATTGCCTGTTTTTTTATAAATGGGTTTTTCTTTGCTTGGGTATTGCAAGCCATGGGCTGTTTTCAGTTGCGGCACTTCAAAGTGCATCTCCTCAAGAATCGTCAGAATATCGTTGGGCAGATCACGAGGCGCCTTGTCGATTTCGTCAATAAGCACAACCCTGCGTCTCGAAACTTTTTCATCATTGTAACCGCTTGAATCACAGATCGCCCGGCCCAGCGCCACATAACTGATGAACAGCTTTTCAATTTCATCAACAGGTAATTTGCGGCCACGCTCTTTCTGGCTATTTACCTTCTGAAAATGGGCAAGGCTGTCGTAGCGGTAGAGCAGATCGGTTGCCACTGAATCGGTGCGTGTCACAAAATGTTCAACGTCACCCCAGCCAAAATGCAAGGCAAGGTGGTAAGCAAGGTCTGACTTTCCTGTGCCGGGTTCACCGGTCAGCAACAGGGGTTTGTGCAGCATCAACGCCACATTGACCGCATGTTGCAGCGGCTCCGGAGGATCATATTCTTTGCCCCTTATGATAGTACCCTTACCCTTGGTACCCGCTGGTTGGCCGTCCCGATTGAGCATGGGGAACTGCTCATCTGGACTCAGCTCAAATGACAAGGGGTTTTTTCCGTCCGGCTCAAAGGGTTTGTTCTCTTCAGCCCTGTTTTTGTAAAAGTTATAGTGTTCCATTGCTCAGTTTCAGGGTTAACAATAGCGCAGTTTTTTTACGGCATCACAAAAAGGCATTGGGTCGCATCTGCAAAGCTCTTCATCCTTCTGATAGCATGTATAGTCTTTGAAAAAACAGGTGAAATGATAAGGCTTTACCCTTTCATATTCGTTGCAATAACAGAGTATCCAGTGAGGCAAGGGATCAACGTACCTCGGCAATGAATGCTCTGGAGGAAGAAACAGGCAGAGGAAAACAGGGTGTTCAGGGCACAATGCGGCCCAGAAGCTGTAGTAGAGCTTGAAATTTTCCATGAATCTACCGTCAAGTTTGCCGACAGAGTGAACGATAATGTGTGACTTTGCGTAAAAGTCGGTATTCAGTCTTAACTCCGCAGGAATTTTTTCATGGTTTGGTGAAACACGGAAAATCTTTCGCATAAAATCAGACCAGGAGGCTTTCAGTTTTTCACTGTTATCAAGGTTAATAACATGGCTCATCTTCCCTTCTGTGGGGCTCAAGCTCTCATGTATCTCTTCATGATCTTCCTTGATAAACGATCTCAAAATTTCATCCATCTGATCCGAACAGGCATCGAGGTTATGCTCAATAAAAATCACTTTGACAGGATTATCCCTGTCGCAGCAAATATCGCCTACCCTTTCTCTGAAATGCTTTTTGTCGAGATAATGCCACTGCTTCTCCCTGTCGAAGGTATAGCTCCTGAAGCTTTCTCCATCGGTTGCTCCAACACTGCAGCC
>CAIOLC010000193.1 GCA_903859055.1 uncultured Chlorobiaceae bacterium
TCCCAGGTTCCAGACGCAGCACCATAATTACCACCAAAATTGAACATCCCTGTGTGCTTGAGACCTCAGAGTGTCTTGCTCATCGGGGTGTCAAGGTGAAATATCTTGATGTTGATCGCTACGGAAAAATTGATCTTGATCAGCTTGCCAGTCTGCTTGACGATCGGGTTGGTCTTGTCTCTGTCATGATGGCCAATAATGAGATTGGCACCCTGCAGGATATTGAATCCATTACCAAAATGGTACATGAGAGTGGGGCCTATATGCATACGGATGCTGTGCAGGCTGTTGGCAAGGTGCCTGTTGATGTTCGGATGCTGGGTGTTGACTTTCTTACGATTTCTGCCCACAAAATTTACGGACCGAAAGGGGTTGGAGCGCTGTTTGTCAAGCAGGGTATTCCCTATTGTCCCCTTATCAGGGGGGGGCATCAGGAGCGTGGCCGAAGGGCAGGCACCGAGAACACCCTGGGGATTCTTGGTATGGGAAGAGCCGTAGAGATGCGAATGGCAGAGATGCCTGAAGAGGAGGAGCGGTTGCTTCATCTGAAGCAGGTTTTGAGAAAAGGGATTGAGGAAAGAATTGATGATATCTCTGTCAATGGACATCCGACAGATTCGCTTGTCAGCACGCTCAATGTCTCTTTTACTGGAGTGGAGGGTGAGGCCATTCTGCTCTATCTTGATCTTGAGGGAGTTGCGGTCTCAACAGGATCGGCCTGTGCATCAGGCTCTCTTGATCCATCACATGTGCTTCTTGCAACGGGAGTTGATGCTGAATTGGCTCATGGATCCATTCGTTTCAGTATGGGGCGCGAAACAACCATCGAGGAGGTGAATTACCTGCTTGATGTTTTACCACGGATAATCAAACAAATCAGAAACATGTCAACGGCTTATATAAAAGGAGGATTGCATGCTGCAAGCAGGTGAGTGGGCATATAGCGAAACGCTGAAGGAACATTTCATGAACCCGAAGAATATTCTGCAAGGTGAGAATACGGATGATTTTGATGGTGTAGGGATGGAGGGTAATCTGCAGTGTGGTGACCAGATGATGGTGGTCATCAAGGTGGACAAGGAGAAGGATACTATTACCGATTGCCAGTGGAAGACTTATGGTTGTGCCAGCGCGATTGCCAGCACCTCAGTGCTCTCTGAAATGGTCAAAGGCCGAACGCTTGATGCAGCGTTTCATATCTCACCCAAAGAGGTTGCCCAGGAGCTTGGTGGACTTCCGGATCACAAGATCCACTGTTCGGTTCTTGGTGACAAGGCATTGCGTGCCGCCATCAACAATTACTATACCCGCACAGGTCAGGAGGATAAGGTCAAGCAGGAGCAGGTTACAGTGATCTGTCAGTGCATGAACATTACCGATCATGATATTGAGGATGCCGTGCTTGAAGGGGCGCGTACCTATTTTGAGCTACAGGAGCGAACCAAGTGCGGTACCGTCTGTGGCCAGTGCAAGGATGAAACAGAGGTGCTGCTCGAAAAATTCAAGCATATCCATTTTGGTACCTGAAGCTATGCACACCGGAAAAAGAAACGCCTTTTTTATTCACACCTTTGGATGCCAGATGAATCAGGCGGATTCCGGGATTATTTCTGCCCTTCTCCAGGAGGAGGGTTATATTCAGGCAGAGCATGAGCTTGATGCAGGGATTGTTCTGCTGAACACCTGCGCTGTCAGGGAAAACGCTGTTGATCGGGTTGAACATTTTTTACAGCACCTTCAGGGGCGGAAAAAAAGAGAGAAGGAGCTGATTGTAGGGGTTGCAGGATGTATACCTCAATACAAGCGGGAGGAGATGTTTTCGCTTTATCCTGCTATCGATTTTCTTGCCGGGCCGGATACTTATCGAACAATTCCCAAACTTGTTGAGCAGGTTCGTCGTGGTGGCAAGCTTTCTTCACTGGAGTTTAATTCAGAGGAAACTTATGAAGGGGTTGAACCTGTAAGAAATGGTGTTACCAGTGCCTTTGTTCCTGTGATGCGAGGGTGCAACAACAGGTGCGCCTACTGTGTCGTTCCATTTACCCGCGGTCGCGAACGGAGCCAGCCCTTCACTTCTGTACTGCGTGAAGTTGAGAAGCTCGTTTCGATGGGGTATCGAGAGATTACCCTGCTCGGCCAGAATGTCAACTCTTATTGTGATCTTGAAAAGGGATGTGATTTTTCGGCTTTGCTGGATGCTGTCAGTCGAGAGGCACCCCTGGCGCGAATTCGCTTCACCACATCACATCCAAAGGATATCTCAGAATCGCTTGTTCGTACCATTGCCTCTCGTCCGAACATCTGTAACGCTCTTCATTTACCGGTACAGTCAGGTTCATCAAAAATGCTTGGCCGCATGAATCGTGGTCATACAATTGATGAGTACATGGAAAAGATAGCCCTGATTCGTTCGCTTCTTCCCGATGTAGCCCTCTCAACTGATATTATTGCCGGATTCTGTGGCGAGCAGGAGGAGGATCATCAGGCTTCGCTTGATCTTCTTGACAATGTCAGGTTTGACTCTGCGTACATGTTTTTTTACTCAGCCAGGCCCGGAACTCTTGCGGCAGAAACATTCGATGACGATGTGCCGGAATCTGTTAAAAAACGACGGTTGCAGGAGATTATTGATCTTCAGAACCACATTTCTGCCGAGCTCTTTCAAAAGGCGATTGGGACGGCTGTTGAGGTGTTGGCTGAATCCGAAAGCAGACGATCGCCGGAGCAGCTCATGGGGCGAACGGCAGGCAACAGGGCTGTGGTTTTCGACAGGGAGCTTTATCAGCCTGGAGATCTTCTGCATGTGATGATAACCGGAGCAACTTCTGCGACTCTGACGGGAAGGCCAGTGCCATAGGTTCAGCCATAACTCTTATCTATCATTTCAGAGTTTTTAATCTTGAGCGGTATTTGTAAATTGTCGCTTCGAGAGATCTTATTATTTAACCCTGCCCGTTTTCGGGCTTCAGAGAGAAGTAAAGTATGCCTGTTCCTGCAAAAATCGGGTTGGTTGACAAGATAAGGGCACATTTGGAGCTGCTTGATCCTGTAACATGGATTAGTGTCTCTCCGTGCCTTGCAGCAGGTGTCATGTCTTCGGGGGCGATGAGGGGTACCGTTCACGACTATCTTCTTCTTTTTGCTATTTTTCTGATGTTCGGGCCTCTTGGCACCGGTTTCAGCCAGTCGGTCAATGACTGCTTTGATCTCGACCTTGACCGGGTCAATGAGCCATCCCGTCCGATTCCCTCAGGGCGACTAAGTGAAAAAGAGGGATTATGGAACAGCATTATTGCGCTGTTATTTGCCATCGGCCTCGGTCTGTTTTTTTGGTTACATATTGGTGGAGTAAGGGGTCTGGTGATACTGATCTCAATATCTGTGGCTCTTTTTGTTGCATATATCTATTCAGCGCCACCATTGAAGCTGAAAAAAAATATTTTGGCTTCGGCACCCGCTGTAGGTTTTTCTTATGGTTTGGCCCCTTTTTTGTCGGCAAATGCCCTTTTCGGGGATATACGACCAGAGGCTTTATGGCTTGCCAGTCTGAACTTTTTTATGGCAGTTGCGCTGATTATTCTTAACGATTTCAAATCGGCTGAAGGCGACAAGGAGGGGGGGCTAAAATCGTTGACTGTCATGATTGGTGCCAGGAATACTTTTCTCGTCTCATTTTTGATTATTGATGTGGTTTTTGCTTTACTTGCCTACCTCTCTTTTGTGTGGGGATTTGTGGGGCCTTCAGTTTTTGTGGTCATTGGTCTGTTGCTGAATATTGCTGTTCAGGTGCAGTTGTTGCGCGATCCGAAAGGAGGAATATCATTTATGAAGGGGGCAGTTGAAGATGGATTTGGCAATGCAATCGGCAAGAGCGATGTCCAGGAACACAATACTTTCCTGAGGTTTCAGGTTATCAACAATATTTTGTTTTTAGTCACTAATTTTCTTGTTGCGGGCATGGTTGGAACGAAATATATACATTTTTAGCCTTGGTAATTACTCTGTATTGGTGTCGTCTTTTATAATCTCTCAGGGCTGAATGCCCCGCCGCTTGCGGTGAAGTTTGTTAAGCTTTTTCAAAAAACAGATACCTTGCCGCTTGCGGTGGGGAGCTTCATCTATAATAGAACTATGGATACTTTACCAGAAACTTTTTTTTCGCTTCCAATAGTATGGCACAATGTGCTGGTTACATTGTTGACCTTTCTCTACGTCTTCAGTGTCCCTCCTCTTATGGATTATCTGGTCACCAACCACTCACTTCCACGGGATATCAGCCGTAAGATTATCCATATCTGTGCTGGTTCAACAATTGTTTTTCTTCCTCTTTTTGTTAATGGTCACTGGTCACAGTACCTGAATATCTCTGTGTTTGCTGTCTGGACTCTTCTGCTGATTCAGAAAGGTCTTTTTGCTGCGGATGATGACCAGGCGGTGAAGACCATGACCCGCACGGGTAACAAACGCGAATTGTTGAAAGGAACTCTCTATTTTGTGATTGTCGCCATGATTTGTGGTACCGTATACTATAAACAGCCCGCAGGAGTTCTGGCTATGGCTATTTTAGGTTGGGGAGATGGTCTTGCTCCCATTATCGGTACCCGCTACGGGAAAATGAAATACTATGTGTTGAGCCAGAAAAGTATCGAAGGGAGTCTTGCCTTTTTTGTCGGGGCTTTTGCCGCTGGTCTCTTTTTTACCCATTTGATTGTTCCAGAATCTTTTCATGTTGTAAAGATTCTGGTTATTGCCCTCATTGCAACGGTCGTTGAAGGAGTTACCCCCAGAGAGGTTGATAACCTTACCATTCCCCTTGCGGTTATAGCAGCGTCATGGGTTTTGTGAGATGTCCGTCACCTATTTTATCAGCGACATTCATATAGGCCTGCAGGATGAGCAGAGCGAGCGAAAGAAGCTTGATAAGCTTGAGCAGCTCTTTTTTTCTATCAAGGCGGAGGGTTGTTCACTCTATATGCTCGGTGATATCCTCGATTACTGGCTGGAGTTTCGACATCTTATTCCAAAGGGGTTTACAAGGTTTCTGTCTCTCTTGTCTGATCTTGTCTGTCACAACATTGAGGTTTTCTATGTCGCTGGTAACCATGATTTTTATCTTGGTAGATACTTTGACGATGAGCTTGGCATCAAAACGCTCTATGGTATGCATGAGCTTCATCTTGAGGGACTACAGTTTCTTGTCGCCCATGGCGATGGATTGGGCGAAGGGGATCTCGGTTACAAGATTTTTTCACGTTTGGTCAAAAACCGTTTTAACCTTGCCCTCCTGAAGGGTTTTCATCCCGATCTGGCGATAGGATTGATGAAAGGTCTGTCGCGACTGAGCCGAACGCATAAGGCGGACAATCGCCTCTTTGAGACAGATCGGCTTCTGAATTTTGCCGAAGCGTTGGCAATGGAAAAGAATTTCGACTACTTTATCTGTGGCCACAACCATGTCGTTGGCATAAAAGAGCTTGCAGGGGGGGGGAGGTATGTCAATCTTGGGACGTGGATTGAGGGGCACTTCCCCTATGGCGTGTTTGACAAGGGCTCTCTTGAACTCAGGGAATTATAACAATTATTAACTTCAGGACAATTTTTATGAGTGATAACAACAGGGTGCTGAAACTTGGCTTGCCGAAAGGAAGTTTGCAGGATTCCACAATCGATCTTTTTGCGCAAGCCGGATTTCATTTTTCAGTGCAGAGCCGTTCCTATTTCCCATCCATTGATGATGATGAACTGGAAGCCATTCTGATCAGGGCCCAGGAGATGGCTCACTACGTGGAGTTGGGTGCCTTTGATGTCGGGCTGACCGGTAAGGACTGGATTATTGAAACTGATGCAGATGTGGTTGAAGTTGCTGATCTGGTCTACTCAAAAGCCTCCATGAGGCCTGTACGCTGGGTACTCTGTGTGCCTGAGAGTTCCCCGATTACCTCTGTCAAAGAGCTTGAGGGCAAGCACATTGCTACGGAAGTGGTTAACATTACCAAAAAATATCTTGCCAGAAACGGGGTCAATGCCTCTGTTGAGTTCAGTTGGGGTGCTACAGAGGTTAAGCCACCGGATCTTGCTGACGCTATCGTTGAGGTGACGGAAACTGGTTCATCGCTGCGGGCAAACAAGTTAAGGATTATCGATACTCTTCTTGAGTCAAATACCAAGCTTATTGCCAATAAAAGTTCGTGGAACGATCCGTGGAAACGTGAAAAAATTGAGAATATGGCACTGTTGCTGCTCGGCGCAATCAATGCCCAGGGTAAGGTTGGTTTGAAGATGAACGCTCCGAAATCCGCAATTGACAAGATTATGGCTATTATTCCTGCGCTGCGCCAGCCGACCATATCGAGTCTTGCAGGGGAGCAGTGGGTGGCGCTTGAGGTGATTGTTACCGAGAAAATTGTTCGCAAGCTGATTCCTGAGCTGAAGCGTGCCGGTGCAGAGGGTATTTTTGAGTACAATATCAATAAACTGATTGACTGAACGAGTTCCTTCTACTCATGAACCAGTAAGGCTGTCCGAAGGGACGGCCTTTTTTATCTTTTTTGTGATGCTTTTTTATCAGGTAATGCTCTTGCTGTCGCTGCTGCTCTTTTTGGGGATCGTTCTGAGAAACCTGATTGATCTCCCTCTGTTGCCCCATAAGAGCAGGGGGCGGGAGCCAATGCTCTCTGTTCTGGTGCCTGCACGTAATGAGGCAATGAATATCGAACGATGTGTTCGCTCACTGTTGCAACAGGAGTATGGGCTTTTTGAGATTATTGTGCTCGATGATGGCTCTTCCGATGCGACACCTGAGTTGTTGCGTGATCTCGCTGGCACATCAGGCGGTCGCATGCGTACTTTGCAAGGCAAAAAGCTTCCCGATGGATGGCACGGAAAGGCGTGGGCCTGTCATCAGCTTGGATGCGAGGCAAAAGGGGAGTTGCTGCTGTTTACCGATGCGGATACCATGCACCAGCCAGACTCCCTGCGTCGTTCTGTCAGGGCGCTTTATGATTCAGGGGCGGATATGCTCTCCCTGACTCCTTATCAGGAGCTTGGCTCTTTTTGGGAAAAGTTGGTGGTGCCGATGGTCTATTTTATTCTTCTCTGCTATCTGCCTCTCCGGCTTGTTCGAAGAAGTCGAAATCCCGCATTCAGCTTTGCCAACGGTCAGTTTTTGCTGTTTCAGAAGGCGATGTACCAGCGTATTCATGGGCACGAAGCTGTCAGGGAAAATATTGTTGAAGATGTCTGGCTCTGTATGGCGGTTAAAAAAGCGGGGGGCACTGTTGCAGCCTTTAATGGCACTGATACCGTCAGTTGCCGAATGTATCGCAATGGCCGTGAGGTTTGGGATGGGTTTTCTAAAAATCTTTTTGCGGGTCTCGGCTATAAAACAGCCGCTCTTTTTCTCATGATTGTCATGACGGCGCTGTTTTATATTGCCCCCTATCTGTTTCTTTTCCGTTCACTGTTGATCGGGGAATTTGGTATTCCGCTGTTCTGGCTGCCACTTTCACAGATCGTCGTTGTTCTTTTCAGCAGGATGCTGATCTCTTTTCCGTTTCGTCAGCCACTTTTATTCGTGATGTTGCATCTCTTTTCAGAAATGGCGCTGCTTGCAATTGCCTGCAACTCTTTTTACTCCATAAAATTTGGCAAAGGTTCACAATGGAAGGGGAGGAGCTACAATTTTTCCAGAGAGAGATGAGAATTCGGGGAAGGCGATTATTTTTTTTAAATTGCACAAGCAAAACCAGCGTGCCGCTTTCTGGTGTTCTGGTGACGGTAATAATGATGAATATCAATTCAAACTAATGTAAGGCTCATGGGTTTCTTGTCGAACATATTTGGTAAAAAGGAAGTGGAGCTTAAACTTCCCAAGGTTGTTGAGGATGTTAATCTGATCAAGACTATGGAGGGTCATCTTGACCGTGTGCTGGGGGTTAAATTCAGTGCCGACGGCAAGAGACTTGTCAGTGGGAGTTTTGATGAGACTCTCATGCTGTGGGATGTTGATTCGGGCAAAAGCCTTTTTACCATGAAGGGGCATGACACCTGGGTGGAGTGCATTGATTACAGCCGTGATGGTAAGCGACTTGCCAGCGGCAGCACCGACAGCACGGTACGAATATGGGATGCAGGGAACGGCCAGTGTCTGCATGTCTGTAAAGGGCATGACACTGCGGTTCGTATGGTAGCTTTCAGTCCGGATTCCAGGGTTGTGGCAAGCTGTTCACGCGACACCACCATAAGACTCTGGGATGTTGAAAGTGGAAAAGAGCATTCAAGGCTTCTTGGCCATAAATCTTATATTGAGTGCCTTGCCTACAGTCATGATGGCAGCAAAATTGCAAGTTGTGGGGAAGAGCCTGTGGTAAAAATCTGGGATGTTGTAACAGGAAAAAATATTGCTAATTACAAGACCGACGACAGGCTTTCGCATGCGCTGGCCTACAGCCCTGATGACAAGTTCATTGCTTTTGGTGGACGCGATGCTCTGGTCAAGATTCTTGATGCTGCTACCGGAGAGATTATCAAGGTGCTTGAAGGTCATGGTGATGCCGTCCGAAGCGTCTGTTTTACCCCTGATGGCTCAAAAGTTGTGAGTGCGGCAAACGATGAGACGGTGAGGTTATGGGACAGAGCATCAGGCAAGGAGAGTCATCTTTACCGGGGACATGTACTCGAAGTGCAGTCCGTTGATGTCTCACCTGATGGTAAAATAATTGCCAGTGGCAGTGATGATCGCAAGATTAAGCTTTGGACGATAACTTAGAGTCTTTTTTTATAAGACGTTGCGTGTTGTTCAAGCTCTTTTTCGGGGCTTTGTGTTTTTTTTGTCAATTATAAAAAAGTAGCGTAAACAGCAGAACTTCCTTTTTGAATTAGCACAAAGTGAGTAAATTAGCGATGCGATAAATTAATCCGTTTTTGAGCGCCTCATGTCGAGGTTGTTCATTGTAACGCCAAGTTTAACTGGCAAAAATAAAAAGAGGTAGATATGGGTACTCAGGTTGAAGGAACCGTCAAATGGTTCAACGAAGAAAAAGGTTACGGCTTTATCGAGCAGAAAGGCGGAAAGGATGTTTTTGTGCATCATAGTGCCATTAATGGCACAGGGCGCAAAACACTAGTCGAAGGCCAAAAGGTAACGATGGAAGTAACTCAGGGAGCAAAAGGCCTCCAGGCAGAAGATGTAACTCCTCTTTAATTATTTCGTTTTGCTTGCTTAATTGGCGGACGTTGATTATGACAA
>CAIOLC010000194.1 GCA_903859055.1 uncultured Chlorobiaceae bacterium
CCACTCAGTCTTAAGCACTTTATCTCTTCACTCAGCACGTTACACATTTATGGAATTCATTGATCTGAAGTCGCAATACCAGCTTCTCAAAAACGATATTGATGCTGGCCCGGTATTCATACTGTTCTGAATCACGGGCAACGCACTGTATCGCTCAGGAGAACAGGTCGGTTTATGCGCAATATACGGTTCAGGTTGAGAACAGGGATGAGACAACAACTTCGACAAACGAGCTATTTATTACTGGGCAAAACTGGTGACAGATCAGCTCGGTGAAGGGATGATAGACGACAAGCTGAACAAATCCATCAGCATCAACATCCTTGATGACGATTTGGTGCCTGATATCACTGAGGTTCATAGTTGTTATAAAACAATCAATACTGTGACAGGCAAAGTTCATCCGAAATTTTCAGTTCAACAGTTGGCATAAAAAATCAACAAACGGTTTTACTCTACTAAAAAAATGCTATACTATGCAGCAGTATTCGCCGCAGTTTCCCCGTTTCTGTTGGGACTGAGGTAGGCGGAGCTGCGGGAAAGCCGCTCTTTCTGACAGGAAATAGATGAAAATGGCTGCTGGTTCAATGGTGAAGTCCAGATAAGGGAGTGCGAAAAGTTTGACAAAAAGGCTATCTGTAACTGGGCAACATTGATGACAGGATGATGAGCGCATCAGGTCATTTTAGATAAACCGGTTTTTTACTCTTTTGACACCGCAATAATGAGTTCCATTAAAATTGCCATTATTGGCCTCGGCTATGTGGGTCTGCCACTTGCCGTTGAGTTTGCCAAAAAGTATCCGGTAGTCGGGTTTGATATCAACCAAAATCGGGTTGATGAGCTGCAGAGGGGCCATGATGCAACGCTTGAAATTGAGAGTGAGCATCTGAAGAGTGTGCTGTGCGAGCACAATCCGATAAGTGCTGGTAACGGGCATGGGCTTTATGTAAGCTCCGACAGCAGTGACTTGGCCGATGCTAACTACTACATTGTCTTAAGGAAGCTGGGATTCCAACAGCGGTGCATTATCCTGTGCCTTTAAATGAGCAGCCAGTTTGGGTTATGCGGATGATACGCCTGTTGCTAAGGAGATTGCGACGCGGGTGATGAGCTTGCCGATGGGGGCAGATATTCAGGGCGTGTCCCAGAAAACAATTTGCCATATAATATTTTCATGAGTATTGTTGAACTCATTCATACAGGTGAAAACCAACATACTGAATTCAAAGCCTCTTTCCAGAAAGAGGTAATTGAAACGGTAGTTGCCTTTGCCAACAGCCAAGGCGGGCAAATCGTGGTTGGTGTTGCAAATGACGGGAAACAACTTGGTGTCAGCTTGACTCCCGAAACACTGAAAGACTGGCTGAATCAGATCAAAAACAACACCTATCCCAGCGTATTGCCAGAAATGGAAGTGCATGAAGTTGATGGAAAAACGCTTGTGCTAATCCGTGTGACTGAACAACCGATCAAGCCGATTGCATGCAAGAATCGTTATTTCAAGCGTATTCAGAACTCCAACCATTTGATGACGCTGGATGAAATTGCCAATGAGCATTTGCGGACGATCAACTCAAGCTGGGATTATCATAATGACCCGCGCCATGATTTTTCAGATGTTTCGATGGAAAAGGTGGTACAGTTGATGAATCACAGCAGGGCTTTCGGGTAATATTGCATAAGCACGGTGTAAGTGGCGGTGTAAATACTCCTGAAGATTTAGCATTGCTTGTGCTGAAGCAACCAGGTTTGAATGTTGTTGATCTCGTCCAGCTTTGTGGCAAACCACAAAGGACGGTTGAGCGGTGGCTCAAGCAACTCAAGAGCGAGCAGAAAGTTGAGTTTCGGGGTGCGCCAAAAACGGGAGGGTATTATGCTTGAAGATTGGCGTCGTCGGCAGAGGTATCAACGGACTCTGCCTAAACACAACTGTTTTGCATGATGAAGACAGGTATACACCCTACGGCAATTGTTGATGAGGGAGCGCAGCCCGGAGCTGGCACCAGAGTCTGGCACTGGGCACATATCTCCGGTGGAGCCAACATTGGAGAGCGATGCTCCTTCGGCCAGAATGTTTTTGTGGGTAATGATGTCACTATCGGCAACAATGTCAAGGTGCAGAACAATGTCAGTATTTATGATGCGGTGACGCTTGAAGATGATGTGTTCTGCGGGCCAAGCATGGTGTTTACGAATGTTTACAACCCCCGTTGTGCCATAACCCGGAAGAATGAGTATCGTACAACGCTGATTAATAAAGGTGCCACGCTGGGAGCCAACTGCACCATAGTGTGCGGTGTTACTGTCGGTGAATTTGCTTTTGTGGCTGCGGGAGCGGTCATCAATCGTGATGTCAAGCCCTATGCGCTTATGGCTGGCGTGCCTGCACGACAAATTGGATGGATGAGCGAGTTCGGTGAAAAACTGGCGCTTCCATTAACCGGTGACGGTCAAGCAACCTGCCCCAACACGGGAAAACAGTATACCCTGACAAACGGCAACTGCCATATTGCTTCCACTCAGCCGTAAGCAATTTTATTTTTCAATCGGTACAATTTTTTGCAGAGGTAACCCTGTTTAATGCCTAAAAAGTGTGTATGATGAGGATGATGTTTATACCCTGTCAGATGGTCAGTCAATGACAACATGAGAGGTAAATTTGTACTTTGGCCATTTCAGATTGACGTGTTATAAACCCAATGAATACAATCATGCAAAGTGCTATTCCCATAACTTGCCCCCAAGAAATATTACTTGGATTGCACATGGATGCACAGCAATTTGCTGTGCTTCTTAAAGAACAGTCCGCCATGGCATTATTTAGAGAGGGAAGGCTTTCATCGGGTATGGCTGCGAGTTGGTTGGGTATGCCGCGTGCCCATTTCCTGATAAAAGCCATGCAGGGGGGGGCCACCCTTTTGGAAAATACGTCAGAAGATTTTCGAAGAGAAACGGTTTTGCTGTGAAGGTATTTTCTAACACAACCCCTTTTATTGCGCTTGCCAGTATTGACCAACTGCAATTATTGCCGCAGTTGTTTGGTCGTGTCTATGTTGCTCAATCGGTTATTGAAGAATGTGCTGAAGGTGGTCGGATTCTTGTTCCGCACTTGCAGGGCTTGAGCTGGGTGGTGCCAATAGCCGATGAATCAAATTCCAACTTGCCCGTGCTGTTTGATCTGGATCGCGGCGAGAAGCAGACTCTCTTGCTCGCCTCCAAACACTCCGACAGTACAGTTATTATTGATGAGCGTCTCGGACGGAATGTAGCTGAATATATGGGACTACAGGTGACTGGGACATTAGGCGTACTGGCCAAGGCTAAAACAAGTGGGCTCATTCCATCGTTTTATGCGGCAGCGCAGGGTATGCGTGAACAGGGTATTCATTATAGTGAGGGTTTGATCGCCCGGCTTGCACAACATTTAGGAGAAATCAACCCATGAACCCCCGATCATCGAGCAAACTGATCACCTTCGATTGGGCAATGAAGCGGTTGCTGCGCAGCAAGGCCAATTTTTGAGATACTTGAGGGCTTTCTGAGTGAGCTGGCTACGAACTGTAGTCAACTCAAAATGCTTTCCGTAGATGGAACACTTATACCGTCACTCCTGTATTCTTATTTTTGAAAAGGTGGTAGTAGTGGAAAAAAGTTATGTGCAAAATCAATCCCCGCGTTGACTTCGCGTTTAAATAGCTCTTTGGCAGCGAAGAGAACAAGGATCTTCTGACTGGTTTTTAGAATTACCGAAAGGGTTACGGCAAAAATTAAAAACTGAAATCTACAGAATGGAGGGGAAACAAAAGATGACATACGTTACCAGTTTTGAACGAGATGCCAAGGCAGAGGGCATTTTGATAGGCAAAGAGCTTGGAGTGGCGGAGGGCAAAGAGCTTGGAGTTGTGGAGGGTATGGAAATAGGCAAAGAGATTGGTGTTGTTGAGGGCGTGGAAATAGGTAGGCTTGAGGTTGCTTGCAACCTTATGGCAAGTGGGTTCAGTGCAGAGCAGGTAGCAAGTATTGCTAATGTGCCCGTGGCGTTGCTGGTTTGATAGAGGAGCTGGAATTTTGGGGTGAGCCATTCTTACGGTCGATTACCATCATTGCTGAAAAACTGGTGCTCCCATTAACCGGTGACGCTCAAGCAACCTGCCCCAATACGGGAAAACAGTACACCCTGGCAAACGGCAACTGCCACAGTGCTTCCACTCAGTCTTAAGCAATTTTAATTTTCAATCGGTACAATTTTTTGTAGGGGCAACCCTGTTTAATATCGAAAAAAGTGTATATTTGCGGTATATAAAAACATAAATATACCCCAGTATGTCCACGACACAAATCCCTGTAACC
>CAIOLC010000195.1 GCA_903859055.1 uncultured Chlorobiaceae bacterium
AACAAGGCGCTCTGGGTAATACCGATTCGAAACAGCAGGTTAAGCAGTATTGCACAAAGTGAGGCCAGTGCAAATGGTGAACCAAGAATACTGTAAAGAGATGGGGGCAACTGTTTGAGATGCTCTGTTAATTGAATTGAGGCCAGACCAACAATAATGGAACAGCCAATCATGAAAATTCGCCGAATATCAAGCATTCTGGAAACAATCAATTCCATTCCTGACGTGATAAGAAAAGCCGCCGCATAAAGAAGAACCGCACCAATCACCGGCTCAGGTATGTGTGAAAGCAATTTTGCAATCGGAGGGATAAAGGCTGCCAGAAAAAGAAGCAACGCCGTCAATTGACCAATACGGCGGGATGTTGCGCCGGTCGCAGCAGAAAGAGCAAGATGTGCAGATGAGATACAGGTGCCCAGAGAGCCAAAAAGAGCGGCAAAAACGGTGCTGAAACCATCTGCCAGCACCCCTGAGCTAACATTTTTCATGTCAGGGCGGACCCACTCATGCTGATTGACCTTCTGGCAGGTGATAACGCAGGCGACACTATCCAAAGAAGAGACCAGCGCTGTCAGCAAAAAAGGGGGCAGCAAGGCCAACCGGAAGCTCCAGTCTGGATTTGGGAGTATTGGCAAAGCCACCCAGCCACGCTCAAGAACACCACTGAGAGTATGAAGATCAAGTAAACCAAAACAAAATGCGGCACCATATCCGCAACATAAACCGATAACGGCTGAAAAAAGGCGAAGATTGCCCTTGGGCCAGATGCTCAACGCAACCATCAGGGCAAGAGTAACAAACGCCACTGCAAAAGCAGGAAGGCTTAACGAAGAGGAGTCATGAACAGCAAAAATCCTTGGCAGAGCCGGTGCCACCATAGAGATACCAAGCATCACAACTCCGACCCCACACACCTCTGCCGGAAAAAGAGGGCGCAAATATTTGAGAAGCCGGGCAAAGCAGACACTGAACACTCCACCAAAAAGAGTCATGCCAAAAACAAGCCCCAGCCCGCCTGCGTGGGCCGCTTGAAGAGAGACTGGCAAATAGATTGGACTTGAAATTTGAATTGCCAGAAAACCACTTCCAATACCTTTGCGACCAAAAGACTGAAGAAATGTTCCAAAAGCCATGGCAAGGATGGAGGCTGTGACTATTTGTTCAGCATCATTTTCACTACCATGGGCTTCGGCAATAAGCATAAGTGGATAAACGATAAACACCAGAGCAAGAACAGCTTGCTGAACGGCTAATAACAACGCAGTACGTAAAGGCGGAACATCCTCTACCCCATAAATAATATTGGCAGGTTTCTGATTCATCTCAAAGTTTCGACTGAAAGTCCGAGAAAGTCCTCCTCAGTCATTTTGATCACTAAAAAGCTTGGGGAGTAATGTTGATTCTGTATTTCATGCGTTGATCAACTTTTTTCTTTTGAATTTAGGATCAGTTACCCGCTCAACATACTCCAGAGAGAGCAGCAAAACCCAGGAGATCAAAAAGCATTTTTAAAGGCAATAAAAATTGACACTCCACTTTTACATTCCGGAACAACGTTAAAAATCATCAAAAATGTCAGTATACTCAGTAATATATTTTTCATTTATCATTCAATAATGTTCGCAGAAATAATAAACAAGAGAAAACGTAACTTCGGCACAGAAAAAGATACTGTTCAAAACCATCGCAATCTTCTGACATTAATGAGATTTCGACACCACACACCTTTCCAAATATCCAAGCAGCAACATAAAAATCCATGAAACAAGAAAATAGAGAATTGCAACCATAATCAGGGGGAAAAAAGCATCAAAGGTCCGACTCCGAATAATATCGCTTGCCTTGGTTAAATCCTGTACTGCAATATATCCAACGATCGAAGTCATCTTTACGAGCGAAATAAACTCACCTTTGTACACAGGAAACACACGCTGTACCATCTGCGGCATAATAATATAAATAAAGGTACTGAACTTGCTGAATCCCATAGCAAGACCCGCTTCAGACTGTCCTTTGTCTATGCTCTCAATCCCACTCCTGAAAATTTCAGCCACATAAGCGGCAAAATTCATTCCAAAAGCAATAACAGCAACGATTACAGGATCAATATTGACCGAAGCGAAGACGACATAATAAATCAACATCAAAAAAACAAGCACCGGTGTGCCACGTAATATTGAAATAAAGAGTTTTGAAAGATGTTTCAAAAGAAGTTGTTGCGACATCCTCATAAAGCAGACCAATGCACCAAAAAGTGTGCCAGAAATCGATGCAAGAAGAGAGATCACAACCGTCGTTTTGAGCCCATCAAAAATAAGAAGATAACGATGTTCCTGAATAATGTTGCTTTTAAAACTTCTGACCATTCCATCAAGAAATTGTGAAAGTCCACTCTCCTTTATGATCTCTTCATCAGCACCATCCAACACAATATTCTTTTTCAAGGCAAACATTCTGGTCTTTTCAGAGTAATAGGGATCTGAAAATGCGACACGCTTCTGGCGCTCTGCTGTAATCGACAATGACGCGCCAATCATATCGATCTTTTTAGTCGAAAGAGCAGCAATCATGCTTCCAAACTCAAGATCGACATAGACAATTTTTTTGCCAAGAAAAGCTCCAAAACGATCTACAAGCTCAATGTTATATCCTGTCAGAGAATTATCCTTGACAACAACAAAAGGAAGTCCAGCATCACTGACAATCCCAACCTTGAGAGTACCATGATTTGCTGCGTTTTTTATTTCTGGCTTAACGGTGTCACCGTTTTTCATCCAGCGAAGAATCATCTCATCATTTTTCCCATTTTGACGAATTTCATTCATAAAACGGTTAAATGAGTCACACAACTCTTTATTGTCAAGGTTAAATCCCATACCAATCTGCGTCGCGAACAATGATTGACCAACAAATGCCAAATCATTATGATGACGAAAAAGCAACGTTAACTCATCATGACTGAAGATACCCGCATCCACCTTGCCAGATTTGACTGCAAGCACCATATCTGATGGTGATTTATATTGCAGGATTGTTGCCTTTGGAAAATCTTTCCGGGCATAAGCATCATGAACAGAACCAAGCAACACACCAATACGACTCTCTTTCAAGTCATCAACTGATGAAAATTTTCCTGGGGCACTTTTTTGGCTGCTCAACTTATGTTGAACAGTGTTCTGTTGAGAAGATTTTCTGACCAGTGCTGAAATATCATTCTCAATATAGGGCACTGAAAAGTTTATCAGTTTTTTGCGTTCATCAGTTACATTAAAGTTAGAAAGGGCAAACTCTATTTTATTGGATTGAAGCGCAGGAATCAGTGCTTCAAAATTCATATCGATAATCTTGATGTGCCGCCCGAGGCGTTCACCAATCAATCTGGCAATCTCAATATCAAGCCCGGTAATTATCCCGTTCGCCTGAAAGGAAAAGGGCTCAATAGTCGCACAAGTCCCCATCCTCAACACACCACGCTTCTGGTTGTTGCTCAATGGTGGCAACTGCGGAGTCTTCATTGATGGCGAATCAATCCACTTTTTTCTCAGATTTTGAAGAACACCCTCTCTTTTAAGCGAGATCAATACCTGGTTAATTTCTGAAAGGAGTTGTGTATTGTCTTTATGAAGAGCTGCGGCTACTTCAAGTTTCGCCACAGGTTCATCAAGAATATGCAAATCAGGATTTTTGGCAACAATGTTGAGAAGAACACTTTTGTCATAGATAAAAGCATCGCTCTTCCCCTGTTGTACTGCCAGAGCAATATCAGCCGAAGCTGACATCACCTGAAATGTTGAGTGTGGATAGTTTTTCCGTGCCGCAATATCACCCGCTGAACCAGCGAGTACCCCGATACGTTTGCCGTCAATCTGTTTGAGGGATGTAATTTCACGATGCGAATCAGTGCCATACGACGTTCTATCAGTTGTCGAATTGCCATGCTTTGCACACCCTGCAAAAACACTGAGAAACAACAATATTGATAATAATAAACTCTTTCTGACACTGATCATTTTTTAAAGATTTATTGATTCACCAAAGCAGCGATGCCCCCTTTATAATATGACTCCGAAAAAAGCACCTGTTTTGCACGTTCATCAGTAATCGTAATGCAGGCCGCAATCATCTCAACCTTTCCAGAAATCAAAGCTGGAATCATGGAACCAAACTCCATATTGATGATTTCGAGTCTTTTGCCAAGCTTCTTTGCAATGTATCCGGCCAGTTCGATATCAAATCCAACCGGATTGCGTGTACCATCGACAAATGAAAAAGGCTCTGTTACTGTTGCAGTACCAAGCCTGAGAACACCATTGTTACCGGTGAATGATATCAGCGGCATCGGACCGGGATTACCAGATTTTGGAAACCAGCGTTCAATCATCTTGTCATAGC
>CAIOLC010000196.1 GCA_903859055.1 uncultured Chlorobiaceae bacterium
CAAAGCCTGGCAGATGAATACCGATGGCACCTCTACCTTGCTCCTTGATGATGCCGCTCCGTTCAACAGTCAGTTACATTTTCTTCTCAGCTCTTCCCAGAAAAAATCTTTGTCAAAATTTAATGTCAATGAATTATGAAAATTGGAGTTGGAAGCGATCATGCAGGTTTTGCCTTTAAACAAACAGTCCTTGCCTGGCTAGAGCGCAATAGGTATGAGATCAACGATTTTGGCCCCTATAATGAAGAGTCGGTGGACTATCCCGATTATGCGCGCAAAGTAGCTTTTGCTGTTGCCGATGCCGAGTGTGACTCAGGGATTCTGCTCTGTGGCACAGGCATTGGTGTCTCCATTGCGGCCAATAAAGTCAAGGGGATTCGTGCAGCTCTTGCCTGCAATCCCGAATTTGCATCACTTGCCCGTCAGCACAACAATGCTAATATTCTCTGTATTCCAGCCCGCTTTACCGACGCGGTCACCATCGAACAGACTTTACAGAACTGGTTTTCGACCGATTTTGAAGGAGGACGGCACGAAAAAAGAGTTAACAAAATTGAGCCATGCTGTTAAATGAGTACGCTCTCCGAAGTATTGACACCACATCTCCGGTCTTTTCGAATGATGACCTGGTGGATGAAGTGCTTGCTCTCATGAAGGAGGAGGGGTTTGATTGTGCTCCTGTTCTGCAAGAGGGGAACCTCGTGGCTATGGTGACACTGCTTGATCTGCTGCCCGAACAGCACTCTAAAAAACGGCTGAAAGAGCTGAAGCTTGAGCGTGCAGAGAGCGTTGGCCTGCACGACCATCTCTTCGATATTATTGCGCGTATTGATGAATATCCCTACATCCTTCTTCCCGTATCAGAGGTGGATGGCCACTATCTCGGGGTTCTTGAGAAGGGTGCGCTTCTTGAACAAATTTCCGATGTTTTCCATCTTTGTGGCGACGGCGTAACCGTCGAGCTTGATGTTCCCTCCTCTGAGCTGAAGCTCTCCGAGGTTATTGCAACCATGGAAAAAAATGAGGCGACGGTCTTAAGCTGTGGTATCTATCCTGCTGCTCCGGAGGGAAGCGGCATGGTGGTCGGTTTAAGGCTTCAGACGCATGACCTTTTTCGTCTGGTGACAAATCTTGAGAAGTACGGCTATCTCCTTCGCTACACCTCGCCCTTTTTTGGGGAAAAAGAGGATGTGATGAGAGAGAAGGCGCTCGAAGTGATGCGCTTTATGGAGATGTAGGTGGTGAGAACGAAAACGATAAGGCTCTTATGAATACCGATTTCACAAACAGAGTTGCTGAACAGATTCAGCAGGCAGCCGCCAGGATTTTCCAGGAAATTATCGCATTGCGCCGCGATATTCACGCTCATCCCGAACTCTCCTATGAAGAGGTGAGGACGACGGCGCTGATTGCCGACTATCTGACTGCTCTTGGCATCATTCCTGAAAAGCCGTTGATGAAGACCGGGGTTGTCGCCCTCCTTAAAGGAACTCACCCCTCCAGTAAGGGCAAGGTTGTTGCATTGCGGGCGGATATTGATGCCTTGCCACTGAGCGAGGAGAACCAGCACAGCTTCTGTTCAGTGGAAGCGGGAAAAATGCACGCCTGTGGTCACGATATGCACACCGCAATGCTGCTTGGAGCGGCAAAAATCCTTTCAGGCATGAGGGCGCAGCTTGCAGGTGATCTGCTTTTTGTGTTTCAGCCAGCCGAAGAGAAGGCACCGGGGGGGGCAAAGCCTCTTCTTGATGCTGGTCTTTTCAACATGTTTAACCCTTCCGCAATTATTGGTCAACACTGTTTTTCCACCGTGGAGAGTGGAAAAGTGGCCCTCTGCAAAGGGAGTTTTATGGCGGCTGCCGATGAACTCTATGTGACGGTAACAGGGCAGGGAGGTCACGCCTCTGCGCCCCATAAAGCTGCCGATCCGGTGCTTGCCTCTGCGCATATCATCACTGCGGTGCAGCATCTTGTCAGCCGGGTTGCCCCTCCTCACGAGGCTGCGGTGCTCTCAATATCCTCCATCCATGGTGGTCATGCAACCAATGTGATTCCCCGTCAGGTCACCATGTCGGGCACCATGAGAACCATGAATGAAGAGGTTCGTTCGCTGCTTCACGGGCGTTTGCGCCAGACCGTTACGGGTATCGCAACAGCCTTCGGTGTTGAAGCGGAGCTGGAGATCAGAGAGGGGTATCCAGTCCTCTCTAACGATCCTGATTTTACCGAACGGGCGGCAACGATCTGTGTTGAGTATCTTGGTGAAGAGAATGTGCTCAGTTGTGAGCCCATCATGACGGCAGAAGATTTTTCTCATTACCTGCAGGTTTGTCCGGGTACCTTCTGGCAGATTGGAACGGGCATGGCCAAAGATGACAAAAGTAATACCCTCCACTCACCGACATTTAACCCCGATGAACGGGCACTTGAAACCGGTTGCGGGTTGCTTGCCTATTCAGCGATCCGTTTTCTTGAATCAGCATAACGTGGGTATCTGACTATTGAACAATAAAAAAGGCGCCCTGTGACGCCTTTTTTATTGAATTCATGAGAGAGAAATCATGCCTTTCCGTCTGAACCAAGAACGTTGATATTCTTGTGGACGTAGAGTTGTTTCAGGGAGTCGCGAGCCGGACCAAGATATTTTCTTGGATCAAACTCTTCAGGTTTTTCGTCAAACACTTTGCGGATGGCGGCGGTCATGGCAAGACGACCGTCGGAATCGATATTGATTTTGCAGACGGCAGATTTGGCTGCCAGACGAAGCTGATCTTCGCTGATACCGATAGCATCCTTCAGTTTTCCACCATGCTCATTGATGGTCTTGACAAGCTCCTGGGGAACGGAAGAGGAGCCATGCAGCACAATTGGAAATCCGGGAATACGTTTTTCAATCTCGGTAAGAATATCAAGACGAATTTTTGGATCTTCGCCTGGTTTGAACTTGAAGGCACCGTGGGAGGTACCAATGGAGATGGCAAGACTGTCGACACCGGTTTTTGCAACAAAGTCCTCAACCTCTTCCGGTTGGGTATAGGTGTGGTGGGCAGCAGAGACCTCATCTTCGATACCTGCCAGCACGCCGAGCTCACCCTCAACCGTCACATCAAACTGGTGGGCATACTCAACCACTCTCCTGGTCAGGGCAACATTCTCTTCAAAAGAGAGGTGAGAGCCATCAATCATGACGGAGGAGAATCCTGATTCAATACAATCCTTGCAGAGTTCAAAACTGTCGCCGTGATCCAGGTGAAGCACAATCGGCACCGGTGAGCCGAGTTCAGCCGCATAGGCGACAGCACCCTGGGCAAGGAAGCGAAGAAGAGTTTCGTTGGCATAGCTTCTGGCACCTTTTGAAACCTGGAGTATCACTGGTGATTTGGTCTCTGCGCAAGCCTGTATGATGGCCTGCATCTGCTCAAGATTATTGAAATTATAAGCAGGAATCGCATAGCCTCCTGTGACAGCTTTACTGAAAAGATCGCGGCTGTTCACCAGACCGAGTTCTTTATAACTGATTTTGTTCTTTTGCATTGAAAAGCTCTCCTTTTATTGTTATTATTAGCCCTGATTTGTAGAAAAACCAGCCGCTCGTCATACGATCAAATGTCAGACAATATAATATATTTGCTTTCTCATTCAAGAACAGCCTCCAATACAGCCATCAGCAGCTCCTATGTGTAGAAAAAGTCTCCTTCTTATTGTCGTATTGATGGGAAGCGCGGTTTCGGTTTTTGCTAAAAATACCGCAAAGTCTTCTCAGCCAGTGGTTGTTGTGATGCTTGTGCCAACTGCCGCCCAGGAGGAGGCTGCAAAATATATCAGCCAGTCTCTGCGGGAGAACCACTACAGAAAGATATCGGTGAACGACTCACTCTCCCAGCAGATTTTTAACCGTTATATTGATAATCTTGACGGCACCAAAAGCTATTTTGTGGCAAGTGAGGTTGAAAGTCTTCGCAGAATTTACGCAAACCGTCTGGACGACGAATTTCTTTCAGGAAAAACAACCTCTGGTTTTGCGATTTATAACTTCTTTCTGAAGAGGGCAAAAGAGAAGATGCGCTTTATGAAGGCCACGGCTGACACTGTCCATTTCAACTTTTCAGCCAATGAAGTTCTTGATATTGACCGCAAGTTGGACCCTTGGCCCGCTGACCGCCGTCTCCTTGCCGACTTATGGAGAAAAGAGCTGAAATATCAGTGGCTCAACCTGAAGTATTCTGGAGAACAGGGCAAAACCATCAGGGAGAGCCTTGGAAAAAGCTTTACCAACCGTTTGAATCTTCTCAATCGCCAGAAGCCGGATGATGCTTTTCAGGCCTACACCTATGCCCTGACGACATCATTTGATCCCCATACCAGTTACTTCTCCCCTGCCGAGTATGAGAACTTTCAGATCGACATGAGTCGTTCACTTGAGGGTATCGGGGCCAAGCTTCAGACTGAAGGTGAATATACCGTGGTGAATGAGATTATTCCCGGAGGCCCTGCCTCAAAAGGTAATGTGCTTAAAAAGGGTGATAAAATTATAGCTGTCGGCCAGGGGCGCACCGCAGAAATGGTGGATGTTTCAGGCTTGAGGATTAATGATGTGGTCAAGCTGATTCGAGGTAAAAAAGGTACCATTGTTCGCCTGAAAATCTATCCTGCAAGCCAGAGTGGCAGAGGCCCGGCAAAGATTGTGCAACTGCAGCGTGAAAAAATTGATCTTGAAGAGCAGGCGGCAAAGAAAAGTATTCTTCAGCAAAATGGCCAGAAGATAGGGGTCATCACCATTCCATCATTTTACCTCGATTTTGAGGCTCAGCAGCGGAATAGCGGCAATTATACCAGCACAACCCGTGATGTTACCCGGATTCTGAACGAACTGAATGCCGAACATGTTGATGGTGTTGTTATTGATCTGCGTGATAATGGTGGCGGTTCGCTTGAAGAGGCCGTCAATGTCACAGGTCTCTTTATTTCCGCAGGTCCGGTCGTACAGATCAGCAATTCAGCCGGTGGCAAAATGGTGCTGAGAGATGAAGATCGACAGGTGCTTTACAGTGGCCCCCTTGCGCTCCTTGTCAACCGTTACAGTGCCTCGGCATCTGAAATATTTGCGGCAGCAATCCAGGATTACGGTCGCGGGGTCATTATTGGAGAGAGGAGCTTCGGGAAAGGAACCGTTCAAAGCATCATCAAACTTTCAAGACCCTTCTCCTTTTTTACAAAACAGAAGGAGCTTGGCCAAATTAAACTGACGATTGCAAAGTTTTATCGGATATCGGGCGGAAGTACCCAGCATAAGGGTGTGATGCCGGATATTATCATGCCATCAATGATTGATACCTCCGCTGTTGGTGAAGATACCTATAGCAGCAGCCTCCCCTGGAGCACCATTTCTCGCTCATTTTATCGTCCGACAGGCGAGGTCACTGCCGAAGATATCACTCTGCTCCGTCAGAAACAGCAGGAACGGGCATCAAAAAACCGGCAATATCAATCCTATCTTTCGGATCTGAATACGCTTCACCAGATTCGCAAGCGAAAAAATGTTGTGCTTCAGGACTCCTCTTTTAAAGCTGAAATTGAGAGCATCAAAAAGATTGAGGGGCAGTGGGTGCAAGATCAGGACTCAACAAAAAATATTCACAAGGATCTTCTTCTCAACCAGTCGGCAGCAGTTGTTTCCGATCTGGTGGAACTCAAGGCAGTTCAGCGGCAGACAGTCACCCGGCTTGTGCCCTCTTTGAACTGAAAATAATAACAGCGGATAACCCCATGCGTAAAAAGATACTCTTTCTTAAAAAATATTTACAGGATCCTCAAAGTATCGGTTCAGTTCTACCCTCTTCTGAGTTTTTGGCCAAGGCAATGTTTACCTCAATCAAGGAGCTTGATCAGGTCAATATTATCGAGATTGGCGCTGGAACCGGCGCTATCACCAAGCATATTTCAAGCCTGAATCCTTTACTTGTGGAGATCGACAAGGAGTTCTGTACTCTTCTTCGACAGAATTACCCCAACCTGAAGACGATCAACGGCTGCGCTCTTGAGCAGTTGCAGAAAGTGGAGCAACGGTTCGGGCTGGTGCTCTCCATTCCTCTGATCAACAATCCCTTCAAGGCATCGTTTATTCCTCTTATTGAGTCACTCTATAACAGAGGTTTATTGCAGTGGTGTGTCATGTATACTTATGGCATCAACGATCCGCTTGGTGAGGTGAGTTTTCAGAGCAAGTCGCGCAAAAAGTTTGTGGTGAAAAATTTTCCACCAGCCTCCGTCTGGGTTTACTCTTGAGTGCCCGTCCAACAACTATGAGTAAAATTTTTTATGTGACCGGCGGGGCGCGAAGTGGCAAAAGCGCCTTTGCCTTGCGCCTTGCAGCCCCTTACGAAAAGCGGGTTTTTCTCGCGACGGCTGAGCCATTTGATGATGAGATGGCTCTCCGTATCTTCAGGCATCAAGAGGAGCGTGAATCACAGTTTACAACCGTGGAGGAGCCACTCTATCTTGCTCGTGCCCTCTCGATACTTCCTGCAGATACCGATGTTGTGCTTCTCGACTGTTTGACGGTATGGACTGGAAACCTGATGCATTATGCCGAAGGGAGGGGGAAAGAGCAGATAGAGCAGCAGATAGAGCTTTTCTTTGGAGCACTCCTGCGTCCGCCCTGTGATATTATTCTTGTTTCCAACGAGGTTGGTATGGGGATTGTGCCTGAAAATGCGATGGCCAGAAGTTTTCGTGACAGGGCAGGATTGATCAATCAGCAAGCTGCTTCGATAGCTGCTGAGGCCTATCTGCTCTGCAGTGGTTTGCCTCTCAGGCTGAAGTAAAGCCGCGCAGGGATGTGTGGCCATTTTTTATAACTCTTCTTGATCGTTGAATGATGCAAGCAAAATTTGAGGATCTTCTGAGTCGGATTCAACCTGCAGATCGCGCCATAACAGCGGCGGTTCAGGCGCATCTTGATGACCTCACCAAACCCCGGGGGAGCCTTGGCCGGTTGGAGGAGATCGCCCTGAAATACGTTTTGGCAACCGGATCGTTACAACCGGTGCTTTCCAAAAAGAAGATATGCTGTTTTGCTGCTGACCATGGAGTGTCGGCTGAGGGCGTTTCGGCATTCCCCGCCGAGGTGACACCCCAGATGGTCTATAACATGCTCAGTGGTGGAGCAGCCATCAATGTGCTGACGCGTCATGCGGGAGTCGATCTTGATGTTGTCGATATGGGGGTGAACCACCAGTTTGGAGATCTGCCTGGGCTTGTCAGAAGAAAGGTACGTTCGGGCAGCAGTAATCTGGCTGTTGGTCCTGCCATGAGTGAGGAGGAGACGCTGCAGGCTATGCTCGTCGGTGCAGACCTTGCCATTGGTGCCGCTTCGGCAGGATATCATCTGCTCGGCACTGGTGAGATGGGGATTGCCAATACAACGCCAGCCACAGCCCTCTATGCCGTGCTGCTCAAGATACCGGTTGAGCAGATTACCGGACGGGGTACCGGCATTGATGATGAACAACTCCGGCATAAAATTTCGGTGATCAAAAGAGCGGTTGAGGTGAATGCCGAGCGCTGCACCACACCCTTTGGTACCCTTGCTGCCCTTGGGGGCTACGAAATTGCCGCTATCACGGGCTTTATTCTTGGTGCAGCCTCCTGCAAAATTCCGGTTGTCGTTGATGGATTTATCTCTTCTGCCGGAGCTGTTGCTGCGCTTGGGCTCTGCCCTGAAGTGGATGACTATCTTTTTTTCAGCCATCTCTCCAACGAACAGGGGCACAGGGCAGTTATCGAGAGAATCGGCGCCCGCCCAATTCTTGATCTTGATCTTCGTCTCGGTGAGGGGACAGGAGCTGCGCTGGCCATGCAGCTTATTGAGGGGGCGGTGAAAATCTATAACGAGATGGCCACCTTCAGCGCGGCGAAGGTCAGTGAAAAAAGTGCGGAGTAAGAGACGATGCTGAGCGGGCTTGTCACAGCACTGAGAACTCTCACGGTGTTGACGGTACCGGGCAGAGAGGCGGAGAACTTCAGCAGCTCTCTCTTCTGGTTTCCGGTTGTTGGTTTGTTTCTGGGGCTGGTTCAGGCTTTTTTGGCCAGCCAGGCTCATCTTCTGGCGTGGAATGAACTTTCAGCAGCGCTTGTGGTACTGGCAGGCATGGTGTTGACCAGGGGGATGCATGTTGATGGCTTTGCCGATATGGCCGATGGATTCTGGGGAGGCAAGAGTAAAGAGAGTGCGTTGAGAATTATGAAGGATCCCAATGTCGGCTCTTTTGGTGCTCTTGCGCTTGGCGCTCTTCTGCTGCTCAAATGGATTGCCATGCTCAAACTGCTCGAGCAGGGGGCATTTTCAACTCTTGTTGCCGGAGTGGTGCTGGCACGTCTTGTGCAGGTGCTGCTGGCCTCCTCCATGCCTTACGCCCGCAGTGAAGGTGGCACTGCTCAAGCTTTTGTGAGTGGGGCCGGAGTTCCCCATACGGTTGTGGCATCCACCTTGACGCTCTGTATACTCAGGCCACTTTTTTTTCAGGAGAGTAGTGCTCTTTTTGTGGTCATACCTGCGGCGCTTGTTGCGGGTTTGATGATTGCGCTGCTCAGCCACCGGAAAATAGGGGGGGTAACGGGCGATGTGCTTGGTGCCGCAAGTGAAATGGCTGAGCTGTTTGTCTGGATTGCAGGCGCTATCTCCACAGGCAGTCAGTCACAATTCTCAATTTGAACAGTCGTTCTCTCCGGCAGGATCACCGCTGTCAGTTTTCCCATCTTCGGGCTCTCCTTGTAGACACAGCCGGTATCAATAGCAATCAGTTTGTCGAGCAAAACCGGTTCGGTTACAGCCGTGTGCGCACAGACAACCGTTTTTTTCCAGTTGTAATTGTTGCTGTCACGAAAAGATTGGCGCATGTGTACCTGTTGCCAGCAGAACTCCTCAGGCTTGTAATAGCGCAGGTTGTCTTGTATCGAAAGTTCAGGGTCAAGTCCTCCGTGGGTGAAGAGATAGCTCTCTGTTTCAAGAAAAAATTTTGCATTGCGGAAAAAAGCAAGATGCTCTTGCGCTATATTGCGGCCATCAGTGCTGTTGTACGATTTCAGAGTGGCAAGACCGCCACAGAGAACCCAGTTGTTAACATCACGGTTATCAAGGTAATTGAGGTACATCAACTCATGGTTGCCCATAATATAATGGCAGGAGTATTGGACGCTGAGCCCAATGACGTACTCGACAACCTCTTTGGAACGGGGACCCCGATCAATCAGGTCACCTAAAAAGACGATCTGCTCACCGGGTTCAATGTTGAGCTTTTCGATCAGTTTTTTCAGCGAAAAGAGGCATCCATGGATATCTCCGATTGCGATGATACGCCGGTTTTCCGATAAATCTGCTTGCATGCCAGTCGTTCAGGGCTAAATTAAAGGTAACTGGTACCACAATAATCTATTATAATAATTTAGTTGTAAATTTCAAGCCATTGCGAAGAGATATCATAATAATTGGCGCAGGTGCTGCGGGCATGTCGGCTGCCATTGCCGTCCGCCAAAGTGCTCTGCGTTCAGGCAGAAGTTGCTCCATCACGTTGCTGGAACGAAATAGTTCGCCGGGATCAAAAATCAGGATATCAGGAGGTGGAAAATGTAATGTTACCCATCGGGGCACTCCGGCAGAACTGCTTGAAAAGGGTTTTTTACGGAGCAATGAACGGAGGTTTCTTCGTCATGCTCTGTATGGTTTTTCAAACACCCATCTTCTTGCTCTGCTCGGCTCACGAGGAGTGGAGTGTGCGGAGAGGCCGGATGGGAAGATTTTTCCAGCGAGTGGAGATGCTCTGTCGGTTGTTACTGCCTTTGATGGGCTGTTGCGCGAAGCTTCGGTGAGACAACATTTTTCCGGCAGAGTTCGGAGTGTTGAGCGAAAGGGGGCTGGTTTTTTTGTTGCAACGGAGGAGGCATCGTTCACGGGTGATGCTGTTATCCTCGCCACCGGAGGTCTCTCGTACTCCCGCACAGGCACCACTGGTGACGGGCTGACGATTGCACGTTCATTTGGCCACACCATCAATCGCTCTTCACCGGCTTTGGCACCGCTCTACACCATCAACTCTCCGCCATCCTCTCTTTCCGGTCTCTCTCTCCGTTCAGTCGTATTTATTGCCACAGGTGGGGGCAGCCCTCTCGAACGTCGGGGAGACCTTCTCTTTACCCATCGCGGTCTCAGTGGACCAGCGGCACTCTCGCTCTCACGGGATATTGCTGAGCTCTCGCGCCAGTTTCGCAGGGTGGCTCTCTTTGCCGATCTTTTTCCTGAACAGCGAGTGGAGGAGCTTGAGGCGCAACTGCTTCAGCAGGGGCGGAAAAATGGCTCACAGATGGTTCGCAAGTTTTTGCAGAGCTGCCCGATAGCACCTCACGGTGGCAGTTTTGCTCTGACGGATCATGGAACCATCCCTACAGCGCTTGTTCCATTGATCATGCAGCAATCAGCCCTTGAAAACGATCTCATCTGGAGCACCCTCGCCAGAGAGAAGAGGCGCTCACTGCTTGCCGTGCTTAAAGCCTTTTCGCTTGGAATGGTTCGTGAAGTGCCACTTGAGCAGGGTGAGGTCTCTGCCGGAGGGGTTGCGCTGAAAGAGGTAAACCCCAAAACGATGGAGTCGAGGAAAGTGCCAAATCTTTTTCTTTGTGGCGAACTTCTCGACTATGCCGGTGAAATTGGCGGCTTCAACCTGCAAGCTGCATTTTCTACCGGCTGGATGGCGGGAAGCAATGCGCTTTACCCTGCGCAAGAGTAGAGCGGCTCCTTGGTGATCATATCCATTTGTCTCACTTCAAACCGGCACTGCTCCAGGTCAAAGGAGAGCCTCGGGTTGTCATGGAACATGATCTTGCTCTTTTCAAAACGAACTTTCATCGGTACACTCACCTTGCGTTCGTCACCGCAGACATTGTTCTTTACCCCGGGGTGAAACAGCTCGCTGAGCTCTTCTGATAAAAAGACCTCTACGGCATGGTCAACCGTGCTGAGTGCCTCAATAGCTCCATCTTCCGAGAGCTGAACCGAGTTGATGTCGCCATGGATGCCGTTTGGCTCATTGTCGTACGATGTTATCATGCCGATGGGGGTGGCAATCTCAATCTTTTTCAGGGGTTCAAATGATCTGATAGCGCCAGACTCATAAAAGGCCACCCCTTTGCGTACGGTTATCTCTCCGAGAGGGGTCTGGATGGTAATGTTCTGTCCGGGCCAGAGAGTGATGCTTTTCAGGGCGCCGCTTTCATAAAATTGCAGACCAATCATCCTGGCAGAGAGCGGGCCGAGCGGTGAGTTGATGGTAATGTCGCTGGCCAGGGCAAACTCATTTTTCCACCCCCAGAAGCCACTCAGTTTGCCATCAAGGGGAAATATCCGTTTGAGAGAGCCATTTTTATGGAAAGTGACCAGTTCGGCAGGGATTGAGCCGACAGGCGTTTCAAGAATGGTTTGCGACTGCAGGGCAATGGACTTCAGGGAGCCATCCTTGTAGAAATAGATTGGCTTGACGCTGCGTCTTCCCATATCTTCCGCCTCGTATTGAGGCACAAGGGTGCCATAAGGGGTGGTCAGCGTATTGGGCTGTGTAACAAGACAGCCATCCATTTTGCCATTTGAAAAAAGAGAGCGGAACTCTACACCCGAGAGTTCTCCGTAGAGCGTGCTTGTGGTGGTCATGATCATCAGCGTTACAATGTTAAGGGAAATCATCCAATTCCTTTACTTATAACATGCAACAACCATGCCAAACACAAATTTATTAGCTAACGATAGAGTCTGCTGTTTATTATTGATGGCTGTACCTTTATTCCGGGTGGCAATATTCCTACATTTCTGTAGAAGTGAGAGGCGGTGCTACCTTTTTGTAACCAGTTTCAACGCTTTTTCTTTGATGCCTTGTCAGAGATGATCTTTTCGACGTTCGAGGAGACAGAGAGGCTGCGAAGGAGGTCGGCAAGATTTTGTTGAATGCTGAGGTTGAGTTCGACCGGTCGCCCATGCTGAAAGTCAGGATTGGTGCCATAAATGTGGATGCTCATCAACGATTTCCCGTCAGGTTCCATCGTGATGGAAGAGAGAAGCTGGGCGTACAGAAGATTGGAGAGCACGTCGTAGGTGATGCGCATGGCCGGGTTGGCCGCATCACGCTCCTCCTGTGAGGTGGCATAGATGATCTGCCCGCTCTGTTCGGATGTTATGTTGCCGTCCAGAATGGCAAACAGATTGTTTTTTATCTTTATCGGAATATTCCCCTTAATCGTGCCGGTGACATACATTTTTTTTGTTCCCTGCATGTCAAGCAGTTTCTGCAGTGGAATATGGTTGATTTCAACGATTGTCTCGCCCTCTTTTTTTACCATATCGTAGTCGATCTGTCGAAGAGCAATCGTGCCCCCAAGCAGGCCGGAGGAGAAATCAGAGAGTGATATCAGCGCGGGGTTGAGGTTGTTGTGCCAGAGCAACAACCTGCCTTTGAGAGAGTTGAGTGCCAGTTCTCCACCCGCATTTTTCTGATCAAGATGTTTGAGTTGAAAGTCTACCTCTGTTTTTCCATCACTTGAGCGGCTGAACTGCAGTTGTGGTCCACTAAAGGAGTAGCTGTTTTGGGGCTGCTCCTGATGGAGGATGCGTTCACCGGAAGTTTGCTGCTGAGCAGGCGGGGTAATGGTTATGCTCCCGCTGCCTCCTGACTGCAGGGAACCGTTCTGGATGGCGAAACGATTGCCTGCCAGAGTGAGAGGAATGGTGCCGCTTATTCCGCCCCTGAGTGAGCCTTTATAATCACCGAGCAGTTTCAGGCGGTCAAGCAGCTTGATGTCGTTCAGCTTGATGGTAAAAAAAGCACTTTTTGTTTGGGGATCGAAGGTGACAGGTGATGAGCTAATCTTCCCTCCAAAGAGCGTTGCAGAGAGGTCTCGCAGGGCAAGAGCTGAGAGCTGCTTCTCTTTACTGTTGAAGGTGACGGTGGCATTAAGGTTTTTCAGTAGCTCGTTTCCGCCCTTTATTGCCGCCATATCAACGGCGAAGAGAGGTTTTTTCTCCTTGTCACAGAAGGTGATCGTGGTGCCGCTTTCAGCAACAACCATGGCATTGCGGATGGTGATGGTTGAATCCTGAAACTCGATGGGGATTGACCCGCTGACACGACCTGTTGCAAAGGGAATGGTACTCTTCCCCTGGCTTAATCCAGGCAGGGCGTTCAGAGGAATTTTGGCAAGATCGAGGGTAAAGCTGGTACGCTTTGCCTTCAGGTTATAGTCGATACGCTCGGTTGAAGCCATCCATTGAAACAGTTCGACGGAGCAGCCACTGAGCGTCAGGGTGCAGGGGTCGAGAGGATCACGCTTTGAGCCGAAGAGTGCCCTGAAATTACCCATCGGCGCTGGCTGCCCGTCACTCGACAGCCTTGCAATATGCAGGGTGTCGAGTGGCTGCTGCCATTGTGTGGCTGCGCTGAGTCTGACGTTGTAGTTGATCCCCTCAAGCCGAAGTTTCTCGCGTGCAGCAACAGCTCCCTCCACCATGTATGTTGCCGAAAGAGGTTTGATCGAGATGTTGAATCCCTCTTTGACTCCAATGACGAGCGTTACATTTATACGTGCATCACGGTCGCCAAAAGTGAACTGGCGAGGCTCTGGAATGAGTGTCAGCGCATCAGCCTTCAAGGTGAGGAGAAGTTCGGAAAATCCTTGCGGCAGATTGGTCGAACGGTTGGTGAATCTCCAGGCGAGTTCTCCGTTGCTCAGAGAGAGGGTGTAGGTTGTTGCCGCTTCATTGCACTCATCAGGCGGTGTTGTTACGACCGTCTGTAATGACTGGAATCCAATCCCTGAAGTGGAGGGGAGAGCGATGCCTGACACCGTCACACGAAATGGCTTCCCGGCAAGCACCTGATCAATCAGGGATTGCGCGTACCAGGGGAAGGAGAGCCAAGCTGCTGCACAAAGAAGCACCAGGAAAAAAAGCCCGGCCATCAAGAAGCGCAGCAGCAATTTCAGCATCGGATGTTGTGTAAGAAATTACTCAGCCTTCTTTTTCCATGTTCCCTGTACCTGAATCCAGGTTCCAGCAGGAATTTTTGCAAAAATTTTCTGCGACGCAAGAGTGCCAACAGCCTCAAGCGAAAGATTGTTCTGTGCCGCGATTCTTGCATACTCCGCACGACGGGCATTATTGGTGCTGTTAATCAGATCTTTGGCTGCCGATGAGGCACCCGGAGGGGCGGCCAAAAGTCCATTATCAACCTCACCGGCAAGTCCACTGGAACGGGCAGTTTCAAGGTCAAGGGCAAAAGCGTGTGATCCCATACCCACAACCAGTATTGCCACGACTACTGCTTTGAACAGATTTTTTTGTAGTGCTTTCATTATAGTGTTCCTCCAGGTTAGAATATCCCTTTTTTGTTGTCAAGAAGAGTGTCGAGTTCACGGTCAACCCTGACCCTGATTTCGTGATCGATCTTGATGTTCATATTAATGACAATAGGTTTGTCAGAAGCCTCAATTTTCACCGTCGGGCTGCACCCCGCTATCAATACTCCGGCTGTAAGCAAAAGAAGCGTCATTGCGCTCATCACGGTTCGTCTGTTCATAAAGCAGTTGTTCAGTTGTTGATTGAATCACTGTCCGGTCAGTTAAAAATATCTCATCGAAACAGTTGTTTCGAGCTGTTTGGAATCAAGCGCAAAGGTGCATTCGTTATACTTTGGTGGCCCTCTTCTTGCCTTGGGGTTGTTTGAAACGCCAATCCCCTCTTTAGGGATGCCGATCAAAAAGGTGGTGTCCAGTTTTCCGTTGCTGTTTTCATCGTGCAGGACACTGATAGCATAGCTGCCGTAAGGAAGATTGGTGAAGCGCACCTCATCAGTTGTTCCTGTCACCTGTTTCAGAGTTTTGGCATAAACCGTTGAATAATCTCCAGGGAATCCTTTGCTGGAGTTGTAAAGTGAGACACCAAGCTGACCCACAATTTTTCTCAGACCAGTGATGTGGATAATGAGGTCGCCACTCTGCACCGTTGAGGCGGGTAACGGTGCAGGTACCTCTTCAGCATGCAGTGAAACGGTTCCTGCTAAAAAAATTGCCAGAAAAAGGGCCGGTAATATTTTCATGATGATTTTGGTATGTTCCTTTTCTTTTTTGAGGTTCAATATAACAAGATGCTGATGTTCTTGTACACCCTCTGTGATTAATTTTCTCTCTTCTGTGTTAAGTCGATATGCGCTGTAGAGAAGAGCAGGGGAAGAGATGATTGGTGGCCCATCGCGCTCGGCTTGCAAAAGCAGGATGAAAATCTCCGCAAGCAGCTTCGGTAAAAGCTTCTGTTGTGAGTAGTGCAACTCGCTTCTTTCAGGAAGTTCCCTGCTCTCCAGTTCCGTGAAGGGGCCGGAGCGGGGAGCCTGCATCTTTTACTCTATGGAGCTTACCTTGACCGAAACGCTCAGCCTCTCTTTGGCATTGCCTTTATAGGTTCCTCGTACTGGCGGCACGTCGTCGTAGTCGCGCCCTGATCCTATTTTGATGTAGCGTTCATCAACAAAGAGGGTCTTGTGAGTTGGGTCCATCCCGATCCATCCTCTCTCTTTGCCGCAATAGACCTCGCACCAGGCGTGGCTGGCTTCGTCACGTCCGTCAGGGGTGCTTCCTCCAAAGAGGTAGCCGCTGACATAGCGAGCCGGGATGTTGAGGTATCGGCAGGTAGCGAGCAGGATGTGGGCAAAATCCTGGCAGACTCCTCGTCCGAGAGCCATGACCACAGCACTGGTGCTGTGGACATCGGTCACTCCGGGTTCGTAGATGAAGGTGTCGTTGATGTGGCGGCAGATTGATTCGGCAAGCTGAAAGCTGTTCTTCTCTGTTCCAAAACGGGCGGCAAAGTCGCGGATTGCCTGGTCAAAATGGACGTAGCGGCTCTGGCACGAAAAGTCCATCAGATAGATATCCTCATCCTCCCCGGCCGCAGAGACACCCATGCTGGTTTCGACCACCGAGGTGGCGACGATTTTCACCCGCTTGTGGCTCTGCAGCAGGTTGAAGTGGTTGACATGGTTCCCGTAAAAATCGGTGTACTCAAAAAGGGTTGCCGGTGGATCGACCTCAAGCTTGAAGCTTGCACATCGCTGGGGAGCAGCGGGGTTGTTGTCGGGGTGGAGTCTTACCTCGGTCGCTGTTTCATAGATCGGATTATCATACTCAAACAGGGTTGCGTGCTCAACTTTCAAAATCATGCTCTTTGTTGTTTACATCTGTTTATTGCTGTTGCTGCTGCTGATGCTGTTGTGCCTGACTCCAGTAGGCCCGTCCACCGGCCACTCCGGTAAAGGGGAGTGCCTCTTCGATATCAACCGGCTCAATTTCCGGGGTGTGATAGGCAAAATAGGTAAGGTGTACCTGTTCCCCAACTTTTACCAGTCGCTGCTCCAGATCCTCAAGATAGTGGTGCAACCCTTTGGTGTAGATATCTTCAATGGCGGTATAGCTCAGCTCGGCCTCCAGTTTTCCGATAAGCCGGTCGGCGTTGTTGACATAGCGGTGGCGGGAGCTGCCCGAGATGCGCCAGAGTGCATCTTCAGCCGCACAGACCGAAAAGTTGATACTGCGCGGAAATGTGCGATCGAGAATGAGAAAGCGCAGGATGTTGTCGGGATCGATTTTTGAGAGATACACCTTTCGAAACGCCTCAAGTGCGCTGCAGCTTTTAAGCACGGCCATCCATTGAATAATATCTTCGGTTCCTTCAACAATCTCATCCTCGTTTTGTGCTTCGGAGAGCAGCATGTGATATTTTACATCAATCAGTCGGGCAATATTGTCGGTGCGTTCAAGATATTTGGCGATCTGAATAAAGTCCCACCCCTCGTTGTGAGAGAAGGTGTTGTCGGTAATGCCCTGGAAGAGGTGAGAGGCATTCTTGATCTCTTTATAGAAGCTGTAGGGGTCGTTATGCACCAATTGGGGCGTCACGCTCTGCAGATAGTGGTAAAGGTTGTTGACCTGCTCCCACATTTCGCTTGAGATGCTCTCAATAATGCTGCGTCCATTTTCCCTTGCCAGACTGACACATGAAGTGATGGAGTTCGGATTGTTTTTGTTGAACACCAGATAGTCGGTGACGGTACTGGCCGAGTACTCATCATAGAGACTGTTGAACCGCTCCTTGTCGCTGGTGACAAGAATCAGAGCGATCCAGTAGTTCGGGTTCTCAACGTGAATAATTTTGTTGAGGTCAAGCAGCAGGTTGAAATTGACATCGAGAAATCTTGCGGTATTCTCTGCCCGTTCAAAATAACGGCTCATCCAAAAGAGCGATTCGGCAACACGGCTTAACATGATGGTAACTTTTTTTGATTATTCATCGACAACCCAGGTGTCTTTACTCCCTCCACCCTGCGAGGAGTTGACCACCAGTGAACCCCGTTTCAGCGCTACTCTCGTCAGACCTCCGGGGACTATCGTGATAGTTTTGCCATAGAGCACGTAGGGCCGAAGGTCAATATGGCACCCCCAAAGTTCAGTGTCGTTGAAAAAGCTTGGGTGACGTGAGAGTGAAATGGTGGGCTGGGCAATGTAGTTGCGCGGGTTGGCCACAATCATCTCGGCAAACTTCTCCTGCTCCTCAATGGTTGACTCCGGCCCGATCAACATGCCGTAGCCGCCGGACTCATTTGCAGCTTTTACCACGAGTGAATCAAGGTTGGCAAGAATGTATTTCAGATCAGCAGGATTGCTCGCCAGCCAGGTTGGCACATTCTCAAGAATTGGCTCTTCGCCCAGATAGTATTTGATGATCTTCGGCACAAAGCTGTAGATAACCTTGTCGTCAGCAACACCGCATCCAATGGCGTTGGCCAGGGTGACATTTCCTTTGCGATAGGCGTTGACCAGCCCAGCCACGCCAAGCTTCGAGTCGGGGCGGAACACCAGCGGGTCGATATAGGCATCGTCAACGCGGCGATAGATAACATCGACCTGCTCAAGGCCCCGGGTAGTTCTGGTATAGACTTTGTTATTGTTCACCACAAGATCCTTGCCTTCGGTCAGCTCAACACCCATCTGGCGGGCAAGAAAGCTGTGCTCAAAGTATGCTGAATTGTAGATACCGGGGGTCAGCACCACCACATTGGGTTCTCGACGGGAGGATGGCCCTATCTCCTGCAGGGTGCGGAGCAGCTCCTGTGGATAATTTTCAATGGGGCGGATCTTGTATTTATCGAACAGCACCGGAAAGGCACGTTTCATTGCCTGCCGGTTTTGCAACATGTAAGAGACTCCGCTCGGAGTGCGCAGATTATCTTCGAGCACCAGATATTTGCCCTCCCTGTCACGGATAATATCGCTTCCCGTGACATGAATATAGATGCCAAGAGGGGGATTCACTCCAACAAATTCGCGACGGAAGTGCTGGCTTCCGAGAATCAGTTCGGCAGGAATTATCTTCTCCTTGAGAATTTTCTGACCATGGTAGATATCATTCAGAAATTCATTGAGCGCTGTAATCCGCTGTATGAGGCCTTTTTCGATGGTCTCCCATTCATGGGCAGGAACGACTCTCGGGATCAGATCGAAGGGAAAAAGGCGTTCGACCCCTTCATCTTCACCGTAGACGGTAAAGGTAATACCCTGATTCCGGAAAAAAATATTGACAATCTCCCTCCGTGACTTGATATCGTCGAGAGAGAACTGCCCGAAGCGTTGCAGCATCTTGTCGTAGTGAGGACGGGGTGCACCCTCGTGGGTGATAACCTCATCAAAAAACTGACGGGTTTCCGGCTCGTACCGTTCAAAGAAACGACTCATAGGTCTTTGAGTTTTTGATGTTGACGGAGAATCATTCTCTCTTATCACCAAAAGGCTTAAATTATTTCGGTTATTACTGGAATATACCTGAATAATTTAAACTTCAGTGATGTTTTTTACCTTTTTGTTGGTTTTTTGTTGAAAAGGGTTCTCTCTTTTGTCTTGCCATGTCGATAAAATGTTTTTATTATGGCGTATCAAAACAACTTGAAGATACTTTTCAAGCCACTCTGAACTTGGCAGAAACTTATAATTGGTTCCATGCAATGAAGATATTAGTGACTGGCGCAGCGGGGTTTATCGGCTTCCATGTATGCAAACGACTCCTGGAGCGTGGAGAGAGGGTCATCGGCCTTGATAACCTGAACAACTATTACGATGTTTCACTGAAGTTGTCGCGCCTTGCCTTGCTTGAGCCCTTTGAGGAGTTTTCCTTTATCAAGGCTGATCTCTCTGATCGAGCTGCGATGGAGGAGCTTTTTGCAACAGTGGAGTTTGACCGGGTGGTCAATCTTGCCGCCCAGGCTGGTGTGCGTTATTCTATTCAGAATCCACATGCCTATATTGAGAGCAATATTGTGGGCTTTCTCAATATTTTAGAGGGGTGCCGCCATTACGGCGTGAAGCATCTGGTCTATGCCTCATCCAGCTCAGTGTATGGGGCAAATGAGACGCTCCCTTTTTCCGTGCATGATAATGTCGATCACCCTCTCTCTCTCTACGCGGCAAGCAAGAAGGCCAATGAGCTGATGGCCCATACCTACAGCAACCTCTATAATCTGCCGACAACCGGCCTCCGCTTTTTTACGGTCTATGGCCCGTGGGGCAGGCCTGATATGGCTCTCTTTCTCTTTACCGACGCAATTCTGAACAACAAGCCGATCAAGGTCTTCAATTACGGCAAGCATCGTCGCGATTTTACCTTTATTGACGATATTGTTGAAGGAATCATCAGGACGCTGGATCATGTGGCCGAACCCAATCCGGAGTGGTCAGGCCTTAAGCCCGATCCAGGCAGCAGCAAAGCACCATGGAGGGTCTACAATATCGGGAACAACAGTCCGGTAGAGCTTATGGATTACATTGAGGCACTTGAGGGTCAGCTTGGCCGGAGTGCCATCAAGGAGTTTTTGCCACTGCAGCCGGGAGATGTGCCCGACACCTGCGCCGATGTTGATCAACTGATGGAGGATGTCCATTACAAGCCGGAGACAACGGTGCAGGAGGGGATCAAGCGTTTTGTGGCCTGGTATCGGGAGTATTATGGTGTGCAGGGGTGAATAAGATGGTTTTGCCCCCTCATCTATTGTAATTTTGAGCTGTTTGCTGTAACCCCTTCAGGTACGATGGGATCTGTCCAGGCAGAAGCCGGTATTCTTCTTTCTCTCGACGTGGTGTTGCGGCTGTGGGGAGAGCTTATGTCGGAGTGATTCAGTCGCGTATCCTGTTTCTTCGTTGGTACTATACTAACCGTTGGGTGTTGATATTTTGATATTTTATGCTAAATTAAGGCCTATCAATCTCTTTGATACCTTTTCGCTTGATCTTAATTTTGTGACCAAGAGTGGCGGAGCTTCTTTCTGACAAGTTTTCTGATATCCTCTGCGCCTCTTGTTGTGTCTCAATCAGTACATACTTAACGCTATGCGGATATATCCCTTATCCATCTCTGGAATGCGCTCGATAATTTTTTTGATACTCCTTCTCTTTTTGCAGCAAAGTCTGCTCTCTCTCAGTCTGAGCGCAGAGGTTTTGGGGACAATCACCACACAGTCCAATCTGTATCGCCCCTACTATAACCCCCTTGGCGGGCCCGATTATCCCTTGACACAGAACTCCTATTTTACGGATGACAATGGCAATATTCTCATGACGATCAATGTTATCGGTGAAGTGAACCGGTCAGGTCCGATGGTGGTGCGTGAAAGTGTTGACCTGGCAACCATCCTGTCGCTTGCGGGCGGTGTGAACGGCAAGGCAAACCTGAAAAAGGTGCTGATAACTCGTCAGGAGCCCGACAGCAACGGAAAGCAGGCCATCACCGTCGATCTGGATCGCTACTATAAAAGGGGTGATCGCTCCTCATTTATTGCGCTGAAACCAAATGATACGGTGGTTGTTCCCGAAAAATCTCTTAGTCTTGAAAAGCTTGCCCTTATTGCCAGCATAGGATATACGGTGACCGGTATGGAAAATCTCCTGTATATCATAGGAGTAGGGTATCCCTTGGGGTTTCTCTACTCAACATTCTTTCAGTAACGTTACAGAGCTAAAACAGTATGATGGTTGATCAACAAGATCGCGCAACAATACAGAGTCAACAGAGGCAGATACAGGGCAGTGAAGTAAGTTTCAAGGATTTATTTTCAATAGTTCTCCGCAGGGGAACCGTCATCGCTTTGATCGTTGCCGTTACCCTTTTGATCTCGATTGTTACCTATTATACCAAAACGCCGGAATATCGCGCCGACTCGGTGTTGATGATCAATGAACCCAAAAATCAGAGCGACATTCTTTCAGCAGTGCTTGGTGGAGGCGGTGGAATGGATAACAAGGCCTCCAAAAAAGATGTAGAGCTGCTGAAATCAATGCCTATCGCTGAGCTTGCCGTCAGAAAACTCTATAGCGGCAGAAAAAGGGATTCTCTTGAGTTTTTTGGCAAAAAGCAATATATCAGTCCGGTAGCAGAACTGTTCCAACCATTAATTTTTTGGCGTGGCGGAACAGTCAAATTGGATGTACAAAACTCTGATGATTTTTTTCGGCGCTATGCCATTGCATTGAATAAGCGTATCAGGGTAGACCCTGTTCGAGAGACAAGCGTCCTTAAGGTTTCTGTCGCCAGCCCCTTTCCTGATGAGGCGGCCTATTTATCAAATACCCTTTGTCAGGTCTACAAAGAGGCTGATATTGATCGGAACTCTGAAAAATATGCCCAGGCAAGCCGCTTTATTGCCAGCATGTTGGCCGACCAGGAAAAAATGGTGAAAGAGGCGGATAATGTTCTCTCAAAATATATGGAGGGTCATGAAATTTATGAGTTTTCAGCCAATACCCAGAAACTGCTCGACAAGCTGATTGAGACGGATACCAAATACAACGACATTATAACCGAGTACAACATTACTCAAAATAATCTTGATTTTCTTCAAGCAAAGCTCTCCGGGCAGGAAAAGGCGTTGAGCACCAGAATTATCCAGAATGCCAATAATCAGCTTGGGGCCATCATGGATGAAATTCGAACGGGGGAGAGTGCCTACGTGCGTCTGTTGGGTGAGAAGGGTTCAAATGCGGCAGAGGTAAGGGAGAAAAAGCGGCAGCTTGATGCCGTAAAAACCAGGTATGATCAGTTGAGCCGTAGCAAGATTGCCGGTCAGATTGGGTACGAGGGGCGAGCACAGAAGTTCAGCACTGATATGGTCGCAGAAAAGCTTCAGGTTGAGCGGAAGCTGAATGATCTGAAATTTGGCTCAAAAGAGTACAGTCGACTGAAGCAGTACTACGAAAGCCAGCTTGCAACCCTGCCGCAAAAACAGCAGGACTATGCCAAACTTTTGCGCGACAAGGAGGTTGTCAATAAAACCTACATTTTTTTGAAGGAGAAGCTTGATGAGACTCGCATTTTGCTTGGCTCTGAGGTTGGCAGTGTTGTGCTTGTCGGCTCTGCCTTTCGTCCATTTTTGCCAGAACAGCCAGTACTGAAAAAAGATATTTTACTCGGGCTGGTTTTGGGTCTTTTATTGGCTGCCGCCTATGCTTATGGGGCAGAAACACTTGATGACACTGTTATTGATGAGCAGTTTTTCAAGGATATAGGGTTGACACTTCTGACGGTCGTCCCGGTTGTGAGTCAAGAGGGGAAGAGCGCCTTTTCAGGTGAGCAGATGTCGGAACTTGGGCGTATCATAGTCAGCAGAGCCAAGCTGTTGCTCGAAAAAGCGGGATCAGCTTTTGGCATCCCAAAAAAGATGGTGTCGAGTGTTGCGTCGCTGAAGAAGTTGCCTATGCCAAAGATAACGGACAGCATGAGCTCACCATTTGCGGAGAGTTTTCGTGTTCTTCGTACGTCGCTTGACTATTCCCGAATTGACGGGCAGCTTCAATCCATTCTTGTTTCGGGAACAGCGATGTCGGAGGGGAAGTCGACCGTTTGCGCCAACCTGGCCATAGCCTACGCTCTGATCGGCAAAAAAACATTGATTATTGATTGCGATTTGCGCCGTGCGTCGCAGCATGAAAAATTTAACTGCAAAAAAAACCACGGACTCACTGAATACCTCTACAGTTCGGCCAGTACGATCAACAATAGTTTTTTCAAACCAACACACCTGGATAACCTCTTTTTGCTCACGGCAGGCAAAAAGGTGCCGAACCCTAACGAGTTGCTTGGTTCAGCAAAAATGCTGCAACTCCTCACATCTCTCAAAGAGCAGTTCGATATGGTTATTCTCGACAGTCCACCTCTTTTTTTAAGTGATGCAGCACAGCTTGCCAGGGCGGTCGATGGAACGCTGATGGTTGCGCGTGTCAAATACAGTAACCGAAAACCGCTTCAGGAGTATAGTGTCGACCCGTTTTTGAGGCCACTGAGCCTTGGGGTTGCGGCGATTGCACCTCGTGATTCGGGCAGGTACGGCTATGGGAAGTACGGCTATGGGAAGTACGGCTATGGGAAGTACGGCTATGGGAAGTACGGCTATGGGAAGTATGAAGAGGATGAAGATAAAACAACATAATTTACAGTGCTGAAACTGCTCTTTTTACGGTTTGAGGCGAAGAATGTCGGGTAGAGGCATGTTTCTGTCTAACTTTTTGCGAAAAGTATGCCTGTTCCTTTTTGCTCTGAAACCTTTTGTAAAACGGCTGTTAATCACTTTTGCCGATATTCTTGCATCACTCTTTTCAGTCTGGTTATCATTCTCGCTCCGTCTTGGTCTTTTGCACTGGCCGGGGCGCGAGCAGTGGATTTTTTATCTGCTTGCTCCAGCTCTGATGCTCCCCTTTTTTATGACAGCGGGTCTCTATCGCATAATCTATCGGTTGGGTGGTTTTGCTGCCTATCTTTCTGTCGTCAGGGCCTCTGTTTTTTATGGAGTTACGTTGATGGCTCTTTTGATGCTGTTGCATCTTCCCGATGTTCCTCTCTCATTGGGTATTCTTCAGCCCCTGCTCTTTTTACTGATGGCAGGTGGTACTCGTATTCTGGTGCGTTATTGGTATTATTTTGTTCTCATGCCACACAGAACAAGAATTACGCAGGAAAAACTTCTTATCTATGGCGCTGGGTCAGCCGGTTCGCAGATTGCTAATGCTCTTTATCGGAGCAACAAGTTTGAGCTTGTCGGTTTTATCGATGATGACCATGAGCTGCATGGGCGAACCATCAACAACATAAGGGTGTTCAGCCTCGAAGAGTCTGTAGCGCTTCTTGAGCGGCAGGGTATAAAAAATATTTTGCTTGCCATGCCCTCGGCAAGTCGAACCCGCTGCAATGAGATTATCTCTTTTTTTCGGAAATACAGGGTGCATATTCAAAAACTTCCGGGAGTTGAAGAGCTTGCTGATGGAAAGGTGACGATTTCCGATATCAAAGAGGTTGATATTGAGGATCTTCTTGGGCGTGATCCGGTTCCAGCCAATCTGGAATTGTTGAAAAATTCAATTACTGGCTCCGTGGTGATGGTGACGGGAGCAGGTGGAAGCATCGGCAGCGAACTTTGTCGTCAGCTTCTTGATACTCAACCCTTAAAGCTTCTGCTTGTCGATCAAGCTGAATTCAATCTTTACACCATTCATCGCGATCTTCAGGAGCGTTGTTTGCGGCATAATATTTCAACCATCCTTCTTCCTCTTCTTTGCGACGTTACCGATGAAGGGCGTATGGACGAGATCTGCGGGCTCCTGATGCCGAAAATCATCTACCATGCGGCAGCCTACAAGCATGTCCCTCTTGTTGAGCACAATGCTGCAGAAGGAGTTCGAAATAATGTTGCAGGCACCAAATGTGTCGCTGAGGCTGCGCTTCGCCATGGAGTGTCGAATGTTGTTCTTGTCAGTACCGACAAGGCGGTTCGCCCTACCAATATTATGGGGGCCAGTAAACGGCTCTGCGAAATGATATTGCAGGCTCTTGCATCCGAAGGTGGGCACCATACCTGTTTTTCCATGGTGCGTTTTGGTAACGTGCTTGGGTCGAGCGGTTCAGTTATTCCGCTTTTCCGTTCCCAGATCAAGGCGGGTGGTCCTGTGACCATCACGCACAAAGAGGTCACTCGTTACTTTATGACGATTCCTGAAGCTGCCCAACTTGTGATTGAGGCAGGATTAATCTCTTCAGGTGGGGAGGTGTATCTGCTTGATATGGGTGAAAGGGTTAAAATTATTGATCTTGCCCTGCATATGGTTGAGCTTTCGGGTCTCTCTGTGCGGGACGAGTCAAATCCTGACGGTGATATTGAAATTCGTTGTATTGGTCTTCGGCCTGGTGAAAAGCTTTATGAGGAGTTATTAATAGGAGACAGTTCGAGCAAAACCGCAAATCCCCGTATTTTAATGGCTTATGAGGAGTTTAAGCCTTGGGCGGAACTGCAGGAAGAGTTTGCCGAGTTACGCAAGGCTATCAGCACGAATGATGTCAGAACAATCAAGTTGCTGTTGAAACGTATCGTTCCAGAGTATCAACCTGCTGCTGAGATAACCGATCTGCTTGCCATCGAGAGTGCTCTGTGTGAGCAGCTCTCGATGAGTGCAGAGAGTATCAGGTGACTGGGGAAGACGCGGTTTTCAATCCCCACACGGCCCATTCATGAGTTGCTGGCAGCAGAGAGTAACACAAAGAGTGATGATTATGATAGCGATAAGCACAACAGAGTTACGCAGGAACCTCAAGAAGTATCTGACCATGGCCAATAAGGAGCGAGTTGTTATTCAGTACGGCAAAGCTGAAACCTACGAGATTATTCCTGCAAAAAAAATCAGCGATGCGGAAAAGTATTTCTCCAATCCGGGATTGTTGGCAGCGCTGAAAGAGGCTGAGGAGGATATTGCTGCAGGACGGGTACGGGAGGTCAAAGACTCCAGCCAACTATGGGAAGGTATACAGTAAAATTTACGTCAAGGGCCGATAAAGATCTTCTCTTCTGGCAAAAAATTTGCTCTGCTGAGCATGTCGGACGAAGAGCTTCGTGCCTATAACCGTTATCAGGATTCCCGGCGCGATGAGGCAAGTTATGTCGAGACCAACTATCTTTGCGCCAAAATGGAGGGCAAAGAGGAGACAACCAGAACGATAGCTCTCAGGCTGATAGAACAAGGCGTGGAGATTGCAATCATCAAAGCGGTGACAGGGTTAAGAGCTTCTTGCGTTGGATAATGCTTTTGGATTAATAACTGCGGCGCATTTACTGACACAGCAAACCCGGAAAAAAAGTGAAAAGCGATACCACGCCAAGCTACGTTTGATCCGGTTGCTGTACGAACGCCAGTGGGAGCGAATGCGCATCGTGGAACTTTTGAGGGTTATTGACTGGTTTTTAGAATTACCGAAAGGGTTACGGCAAAAATTAAAAACTGAAATC
>CAIOLC010000197.1 GCA_903859055.1 uncultured Chlorobiaceae bacterium
GAAGGTAAGCAGAATCTTTCTCTTTTCTTAACAAATAACCAAGCGGAATAAGATATGTCTACAACAGTCAGGCCTGATGAGGTTTCATCCATACTTCGCAAGCAGCTTGCCGGTTTTGAGTCAGAAGCGGAAGTTTATGATGTGGGAACAGTGCTGCAGGTTGGCGACGGTATTGCTCGTGTTTACGGTTTATCGAAGGTTGCCGCAGGCGAGCTTCTTGAGTTTCCCAACAATGTGATGGGTATGGCTCTGAACCTTGAGGAGGACAATGTCGGCGCTGTATTGTTTGGTGAATCCAATCTGGTAAAAGAGGGTGATACGGTGAAACGGAGCGGTATTCTTGCCTCTATTCCCGTCGGTGAGGCCATGCTTGGCAGGGTCATTAATCCGCTGGGCGAGCCAATCGACGGCAAGGGTTCTATTGATACAAAACTTCGTCTTCCTCTCGAACGCAGGGCACCTGGTGTTATCTACCGCAAATCAGTGCATGAGCCTTTGCAGACAGGCCTCAAGGCTATTGACTCCATGATTCCGATTGGTCGCGGACAGCGCGAACTCATTATTGGTGACCGTCAGACAGGCAAAACTGCTGTTGCAATCGATACCATCATCAACCAGAAGGGCAAGGGGGTTTTCTGTATTTACGTGGCAATTGGTCTGAAAGGCTCAACGGTTGCCCAGGTTGTCAATACCCTTGAAAAATATGATGCGATGTCGTACACCACCGTTATTTCAGCGACGGCATCCGATCCTGCACCACTTCAGTTTATTGCCCCGTTTGCCGGTGCTACTCTTGGTGAATTTTTCCGCGACACGGGCCGTCACGCATTGGTGGTCTATGATGATCTTTCAAAACAGGCTGTTGCCTATCGTCAGGTCTCACTGCTTCTCCGTCGTCCGCCGGGACGCGAGGCTTATCCTGGTGATGTATTCTACTTGCACTCCCGTCTGCTCGAGAGAGCTGCAAAGATCACCGATGACATTGAGGTGGCAAAGAAGATGAACGATCTTCCTGATGCACTTCGTCCCTTAATCAAGGGTGGTGGAAGTCTTACCGCACTGCCGGTTATTGAAACCCAGGCTGGTGATGTCTCTGCCTATATTCCAACCAATGTGATTTCTATCACCGACGGTCAGATCTTCCTTGAGTCCAACCTTTTCAACTCTGGGCAGAGACCTGCTATCAACGTTGGTATCTCGGTTTCCCGCGTCGGTGGTGCTGCACAGATCAAGGCAATGAAAAAGGTTGCCGGTACACTGCGTCTTGACCTTGCACAGTTCCGTGAGCTTGAAGCCTTCTCGAAGTTTGGATCCGATCTCGATAAAACCACCAAAGCACAGCTCGACCGGGGTGCCAGGCTTGTTGAGATTCTCAAGCAGGGGCAGTATGTTCCGATGGCGGTTGAAAAGCAGGTGGCCATTATCTTCCTTGGCACACAGGGGTTGCTTGATTCGGTTGAAATACGTTTCCTCCGCAAGTTTGAGGAAGAGTTTCTCAGTACGCTTGAGATCAAACACAATGATATCCTTAAAAAAATCTCTGAGGCTGGCACACTTGAAGCTGATGCAGCGGCCAGGCTCAAGGAGATCGCGCTTAAATTTGTGGATGCGTTCAAGCAGAAGAACAAGGCGTAGGAGAGAGTCGACAGGTTTTATGCAATTTAATAACACTCCCGTTATACATGGCTACTTTAAAGGATATACGTGTACGAATCAAAGGGGTAAAGTCTACACAGCAGGTCACCAAAGCAATGAAGATGGTGGCCGCAGCAAAGCTGAGAAGGGCTCAGGAGCGAGCTGTTATGGCCCGTCCCTATGCAGCCAAGCTGAAGGGTATGCTTGGCTCACTCTCGCTGAAGGTTGATACTTCGCGTAACCCCTTGCTTTCCGGTCGTTCAGAGGTCAATAACGTTCTTGTGATTCTTGTCACTGCAGACAGGGGCTTGTGCGGTGCTTTTAATACCAATGCCATCAAATTGGCATACAAGCTTATTCATGAGGATTATGCTGCAATCCATGAGAAGGGAGGTGTCAGCCTGATTTGTGCTGGCTCGCGTGGATTTGATTTTTTCAGGAAAAGAGAGTACAAGATTACCAAAGGATACGCCGCCGTTTTTCAGAGTCTTGATTTCAAAACAGCCAAAGAGATTGCGGACACCGCATCGGGTATGTACCTGCGTGGTGAGGTTGACAGGGTTATTGTTGTTTACAATGAATTCAAGTCGGTCCTTGCTCCACATCTTAAGGCAGAGGTGATTCTTCCGATTGAGCCAGAGACCACTTCGGTCAAAGAGAGTGGCAGTGATTACATCTATGAGCCCTCTCCTGCTGCGATCATCGATGTGCTGGTGCCAAAGCATCTGAATACCCAGGTATGGAGGATGATGCTTGAGTCGAATGCTGCTGAGCAGGCGGCCCGCATGTCCGCAATGGATTCAGCCACCGAAAATGCGAAGGATCTGCTTCGCGCCCTTAATATCAGCTATAACCGTGCACGACAGGCGGCGATTACCACTGAGCTCAGTGAAATTGTTGCTGGTGCGGAGGCATTGAGTAACTGACAGAGTGTCACGATACAGGTAACACACAAAGAGCGCCCGCAGGGGCGCTTTTTTTATGCACATTTCTCTCGCGGGAGGCGGCTGTTATGCAACTCAATGGAGAAATGATTTATATTCTGATAAACTGGTGACAGATGGTTCAGTCTCTTATTACATATTCAATGAATGGCATGGACGTGAGCATGAAGATATACAAGTTTGGAGGAACTTCTCTTGGGTCAGCAAAGCGGATTCGGAATGTTGCTGATATTATTGCTGGTGCAGCAGGCGACGAAAAGATTATCGTAGTGGTTTCGGCTTTTCATCGGGTTACCGATCTTCTGCATGAGGCGGCCATTAAAGCTTGCGTGGTTGACAGCAGTTATCGGGCAATTCTTGACGAGCTTGATCTTATGCATTTGTCAATCGCGGGTGATCTGTTTACTGGTGCCAAACTTGCCGATGTCAGCGCCGCGATACGTTCCGACCTCTCTGATCTTCATAATATTGTGCAGGGTGTTTTTTTGCTTCGAGAGCTTTCTGAAAAAAGTCTGGCTCTTGTTCTGAGTTTTGGAGAGCGCCTCTCTGCACGGATAGTGAGCACTTACCTGCAGGAACTCTCCTTGCCCTCATTGTTCCTTGATGCCAGAGAGCTGATTGTTACTGATACCAATTATGCGGATGCCAGGGTTAACACCTCTGCGACCGATCTTCAGATTAAAAAACGGTTAGCATCAATTGAGGGAGTCCCCGTTGTCACCGGTTTTATTGCAGCAGCTTCGGATGGCACAACCACAACGCTGGGCAGAGGAGGTTCTGATTATACAGCATCACTCCTTGGCGCAGCGCTTGGTGCCTCGGAAATATGGATATGGACTGATGTTGACGGCTTTTTCAGTGCGGATCCGAAAAGGGTGCGTGATGCGCGAATTTTGCCTTATATCACCTATTCGGAAGCGATGGAGCTCTCCCATGCCGGAGCACGAATTCTTCATCCTCTTGCGGTGCAGCCAGCCATGAAAGCAGGTATTGCGCTGCTGATTAAAAATTCGTTTAATCCGGCAGCACAAGGCACTCGCATTGAGCTGGCCCGCCCACTGGAGAAAAGTTGCACACTGCCTGTCACAGGACTTACCTCCATCAATAAAGTTGTATTGCTGAACATGTCGGGCAGCGGTATGGTGGGAGTTCCGGGCATTGCCTCAAGACTTTTCAGTTGCCTCGCCCGCCACCGCATCAACGTTATTTTTATCTCGCAAGCCTCCTCTGAACAGTCGATTACCCTGGCGATTAACCCTTCACAGGCGATAAAAGCAAAAAAAGTGCTGGAGGAGCTCTTTGTTCGCGAAATGGAAGCCCGCCAGATTGATCCGCTTCTGATTCGTCGGAATCTTGCGATGATTGCTGTCGTTGGCAATAACATGTCTGGCCACCCTGGTGTTTCAGCGCAGTTGTTTGAAACACTGGGCAAAAATGGCATCAATGTCATCGCTGTTGCACAGGGTGCCAATGAGATGAATATCTCTCTGGTTGTTGAGTGCCATGATGAGGATAAGGCACTGAACTGTATTCATGAGTCGTTTTTCTTGTCGCAGCGCAAAGTGCATCTCTTTATAGCGGGCACCGGCACGATTGCGAAAAGCCTTCTACGGCAGATCAGCGCTCATCGTCCGAACTTGCAGAAAGAGAGTGATCTTGATGTGGTGGTGAGCGGCATGGCAAACACCGGCAAGATTGCCCTGAACGATTATGGAATTGATCTTGAGCATTGGCAGGATCAACTTGTGCCACGAGCAGAGCCGCAGGGTATTGAAGGGTATCTTGAGCTTATCAAGGGTCGAAATCTCCATAACACCATTTTTGTGGATTGTACGGCAAGTGCTCGTGTTGCCGAATTGTATCCCGATCTTCTGCTTGCCAATATCTCTGTGGTGACGGCCAACAAGCTCGGTATGGCAGCCCCCTGGCCGCTTTACCAGAGTATTCGGGAGGCGCAGCGGAAGAGCAATGCCCGTTTTCTCTATGAGACCAATGTGGGTGCGGGTTTACCGATTATCAACACGCTGAATGATCTGAAAAACAGCGGAGACAAGATTATCACTATTGAAGGTGTTCTGTCGGGGACATTGAGCTTTATCTTTAACGAGTTGCGCAAGGGTGGCAGATTCAGCGACATTGTACGTCGTGCCCAGCAGGCTGGCTATACTGAGCCAGATCCTCGGGATGATCTTTCAGGAGCGGATTTTGCCAGGAAAGTCTTGATTCTTGGTCGTGAACTTGGCTTCAGGCTGGAGTATCGTGATGTGGTGTGTGAAAGTCTGGTGCCGGAGGAGTATCGTGGCAAGATGCCGGTAGCTGAGTTTCTTGACCGACTGTCAAGTGTTGATGGCTGGTATGCCGATGAGATAGAGAAGGCAGGCAAAGAGGGGATGACTATTGCCTATGCTGGCGAAATAAGGGAGGGTGTGGCAAGTATTGGTGTTAAACGGGTTCCGCTCGCCAGTCCGCTTGCGGGTCTGAATGGTTCAGAAAATATGGTGGTTTTTACCACAGAGCGTTATCGGGAAACTCCTCTTGTTGTTCGAGGGCCTGGTGCTGGAGGTGAGGTGACGGCTGGCGGCGTCTTTGCCGACATCCTTCGAATTGCAAGTTATCTTGTTTAAGGAGAAGAGCTGATGCGTGCAGAGATTGTGTCGGTGGGGGATGAACTGCTGAAAGGGCAGCGTGTTAATACGAATGCTGCATTTATCTCAACGGCTCTTTCTGGTATAGGGGTGCCGGTGGGGCGGGTTATTGCCTGTGCAGATCTTGAAGATGAGATGGTTTCGGTGATGGCCGAATCGCTTCAACGGGCCGATATTGTTCTTGTTACGGGCGGGCTTGGGCCTACAAGGGATGACCGGACCAAACAGGCGGTGCAAAAGCTTCTTGGCCGGGGAACCGGGCTGAATCAGAAGGCCTTTGATAATCTTGCAGAACGGGTAAAAAAACATGGTCTGGAGATGTCGTCATCGCTTCGGGAGCAGGCCATGGTGATTGAGGGTTCTGAGGTTATTGCCAATACACGGGGAAGTGCGGCAGGGATGATCATTGAGTGTGGAGAGCGGTTTCATCACCACTCTCTGGTGCTGATGCCGGGTGTCCCGTCTGAAATGAGGGCAATGATGGAGCTGACGGTTATCCCCCATTTTGCTGCTCTTTCGGGGAGCTGTCTTCGTCATACACCAATTAAAACTGTTGGCATCGGTGAGTCGAGACTTGCCGAGCTGCTTGTTGATGTTGAAGATCGTCTTCCGGTGGGTACGACTCTTGCCTATCTCCCTCATGCAGCAGGGGTCAACCTCATGATCAGTACTTTTGGTCTGGAGAGGGAAAAGGTTGAGAGTGATAACCGCACTGTTGTACAAGCCATTGTCGAACGGGCAGACACGTTTATCTATGCGACACGGGAGGTGACTCTTGAGGAGACAATCGGAGAGATGCTTTTTGAAAGGGGGATGACAATAGCGACTGCTGAATCATGCACCGGTGGTCTTGTTGCCAGCAGGTTGACTGATGTGCCTGGTTCATCGGCCTATTTTCTTCAGGGTTTTGTCGTCTACAGCAACGAGGCAAAACACAACACCATCGGGGTGCCAGAGGAGACTCTCATAACCTTCGGAGCGGTCAGCGAAGAGGTTGCCCGAGCCATGGCTACCGGCACTCTTGAAAAAAGCGGTGCTGATATTGCTGTTTCAACCACTGGCATTGCAGGGCCAGCCGGTGGTTCTGCGGAGAAACCGGTTGGCACGCTCTGTCTGGCGATAGCTCTGAAGGGTGCGCCATACGCGATATCGAGCACGTTTGTGATGGCGGGCGATCGTGAACAAAATAAACTTCGCTTCAGTGAGGCTGTTCTTCGTGAGTTGTGGCAATGGCTGCGGGGGAGTGCGGCATGATTCTCATTGGTGACTTTATATTGAAAACTGTTGTTCTTCTGAGATACCATGGCAAAAATTGCAAGATTACCAGAGAGCGTTGCGAACAAAATTTCAGCCGGAGAGGTTGTGCAGCGTCCGGCCTCAGTGGTCAAGGAGCTGCTTGAGAATTCAATAGATGCAGGTGCCAGCCGCATAACGCTTTCAATCAAGGACGCAGGGAAAAGATCGGAAGAGACACGTCTGAACTCCAGTCAC
>CAIOLC010000198.1 GCA_903859055.1 uncultured Chlorobiaceae bacterium
CGACAGTTCCAAGAAAGAAGATAATCAACTCCATTGACTGTGGCAATTGCAATGTGGAGCGCATCTTCAGCCGCCTTGGCTGGAATAATCCCCTTCGCTACCAGCGAGTTGGCAATATCGAGTGCTTGTTCGGTTATCAAGATCAAGGGCACATCATTCAACACAGTCAGGCGCTTTTTTGCAGCATCTGGGTCACCAGCACCGCACTCACGTAAAACCGACTCAGAAACAACCAGGTCGTACTGGCTGCGGGTTTCCCACCAGGCTAATGTAATTTGTTGGTGAGCCGCTCCGAGAATGGTCTTGCTGGGCCGAGCCGTCAGGTAGCTGATGACGGATGTTTCGATGTAGACCTTACGTTTCATAATTCCCTGAAGTCAAACAATCCCAGAAATAATCACCAATACCTGTTGCCTGAAGGTCGTAAAATGCTTTGCCTTCATTCAAATCGTCAACTGCTTCGTCCAATATGAAAACATCATTTATTCTCATTGGAGGCGACTCTTTTTGATATAGGCGTGTGAAGTGAATGTTGAGCACCCACTTGCAATTTTTTCTTTTCTTTCCTGAAGTATTTTCTCATGCTACTCAGGTGTTTCGACTGCATCATTTTCATATAAACGGCTATCCCAAAGTACCTCCATGGCTTGCAATCGTTCCGAAGTGCTCATTTTCCTCAATTCAGTAATGTTTATCCAGTGCCTCCCTTTTGTCGATTCTTCAAACATTTTAGCCTACCACTAACATCTAACGCTACGGATCACCGAGTCGGCGCAGTGAACCCTCCATTGCCAAATCGCACCGTTCGCCGACTTCGGTGGATCCGATTGTTAGCAATCCGCGCCCGCAGTTCGTCTATGGACTGTTCTTGTGACCATAAGTTCCCCAAGGTGGGTCTGTGTATTCAGCCTCACCCATTCGCTCATAATGAGTGTTGAGCCGATACTTCAGACAATTATCGCATAGAGTAAAGTCTACATCGTAATAGTCGTTCGGAGACAGATCAACGTGTCCGGAAAATACGGTTCCGCCACATTCACATCTTTCTTCCACTCTGATTGAAAGATGTGTTTGAATCAGCGCCACAGTGATGGTGCTTATTGCGTGAGCTACTTCGTTCGAAAGCTCCAGGTTTTTGGAATTCAGCCGCATGCGTTCCGCTAGCCGCTGCCGATTAGGTAATTCCAGCAATGCCCGTTCCGGTTCAATGGCTTTCGCGATTTTATTTGCGATTTGCTCCAAGGAGGTCGTCGAAGTCGATAGGGCGAGCCGGTCCGCAAGCATCGGTGAGAAAGTAGCGACAAACTCTAGCGTAATGCCATGCCAGATCGGCAGAATCACCTTTCTTTCGTTCACTTCAAGTGCGAAAAGTCCGTTTAGTTCTTTCTTTGGCCAACTCTTGGCAAAGAAGAAGTTGCTTAGAACAACAATGCCATATCGTGATTGGGCTAGCCCCTCATCTATGCACTGACGCAGACTATCGCCAACGGTCAAAACGTCCTCATCGTACCAGACTCGCAATCCCTCAAAGGACAAATTACGAGCAAGTGAGCGGACAAGATCTTTGTCCTCACTTGCGTGACTTATGAAGACGTCCCATTTGGCCATAACTTTGGTTGGCTTAAGCCTTAGAATGAATTGCTAACTATGTTTAGACTGATCTGCCTAATTCAGGAAAAGCAGAAAGCTTCTTTCTGTCTAAGACAACTTCATAATCCATAATCACAGTCCGATCAATTGATTATCTATAAATGAGTTAATAGCATTAACAATTATTTCAACCTGTCGGCTTATACCGATCAGTCTAAACCGGCATCAGGCATGGTTTCAACCGACACCATACCTTCAATGAGAGTCTCTGGCGCAATATCTTGTTGGTGCGGCCAGGTAACAGCCCCAAAAAGAATACCTACCTGATTGAAATAATGCTCACCTGCAAGTTCCCGGAAGAGACCGCGATCAAGGTAAGGCTTCATATCAAAGACACCCTGACGACCATCTTCAATTTCAATATAAATGCGGTAATCGGATAACGGCTTGACAACTTTTGCATCCCAATACATACAAGACCTCACCGTGGTGTAATTTGATATGGTTCCTATCCAGTTACGTCTTATTTCAGGTTCTCCTACAGATCAACATATAACCGCTTCAGCTTTCCTCGAGGAACACCACTCCGTGAAGTAGTGGCGTTCCCAAGCAAGGCAATAAAACAGGCATGAAATAAAGAATAGATTTACTCGCTGTGTACCTGTCCTTCGCCTTCAGGAACGGGAGCTACCCCATCAACAAAACGGAGTTCATTCTCGGCATCATCAAAAGCAATCCTGATGATACTGCCTTCTGAAAATCGCCCTTTCAGCATCTCTTCGGCAAGGGGATCTTCCACATACTTCTGGAGCGCCCTTTTCAGCGGACGAGCGCCATATTTCTGGTCGATGGTCTCCTTCGTCGACCCAACATTGTTTAGACGGATCTGCCTAATTACGCAAAAAGCAGAAACTCCTTTCTGCATAACGAGGCTTATAAATTATTCCAATAAATCACAAAACTTATTGTACAAGAAAATAATACAAAAGACAACGAAAAAATCAGCCAGAACGTAGCCCTTGGTTAGCTGCCGAAGAGATTTATAGGGGTTCTGCGCATCTATTTCCGAGTTTTCCAGTAACAAGGTTTTCTGTGGAGATTCATAACAGCCATAATTCGAATCTCATTTTCTACCATACGGTATAGAACGGCGTATGGAAAGCGATGTGACAGGCAACGTCTGGTATGGGAATCGATCAGTTCCCACGCTAATGGGAAACGGCAAATCCGTTCAATTGTGGCATATATTTCCTCGGAAAAACAAAGGCCAAGTCCGGTTTGGCAATCTTCGTAATATTCGATCGTTGATATCAGCTCATCTTCGGCGAGCTCATGAAAGCTGAAATTCATTTACCAAACCTTTTCTTTATCTTTTCAAACACCTCCTCGCCTGGAATCAGCCTAGCCTTGCCAGATTCGATTTCCTTGCTTCTCCGTTCAACTTCTTCAGCCCAAAGCTTATCAACCTCAAATTGAGTCGGCAGGTTAGTACTGTGAAGAAGTTTATCAATTAAAATCAACCGGTCACCTGTTGGCAGATCCAAAGCCTGCTCATAAATTTTCTCTGTCATCTGCATAGTTACCATTGGATTCCTCCGGGTTTCATATAATATACTGCGGGTTAACTTAAAAACGCATAGGTTAACGGGGATTGTGCGGTTATTTCCCTTTTCCGATCACATTTGACAAAGCCATGGATAACAAGTGCAATCAAAGGTACAATTAAGGGAATGAAGTTGATCAGGATCATCAAGCCCGAACTTTTCAGCCCAAGCCGGACATCTGCGGCTATTTTGCGATCGAGATAAAGAAGGCTCATGATCCATGCAATTTGAAATTTTCGTATTCAATATACATGGATAAATCATAAAAAACGTCAAATAATTGGCATGGTGCCCCTTAATACCTCCCTTAATGCCTAAAACAGCAAAGAGAACCCTTTATCTTTTCGCTCAAACTTTGTTATCTCAGCCTTGTAAAATTTAATCTGTTGACGACAAATAAAATCCCTGAATATGGAAATATCCTCAAGCTCTTCGGTTTTATTCAAGGCCTCAATATAGTCAGCTCTATCCTCGGTAAATATTTTGATGAAAGGTTCTTGATGATACCTTTGGATGTAATTCATCATTAATCGTGACGTCCGCCCATTCCCGTCCCCAAAAGGATGAATATTCACAAGGTTGTAATGGAGATCAGCAGAGAGTTTTAAAATCTCATTATCAGAAACGTTATCGAGTCTTTGGTTAACATGATCAATCAGTGTAATCAACAAGGCCTCTACCTTGGAAAAATCAGGAAAATATTTCCTGTCGACATAGACTTGAGCCTTTCGAAAATCTCCCAATGAAGTATCATAAGTCCCTGACATTGTGTTGACCACTCCACCAGTATGTTTCATAACAAGCCCGGCAACTTGTTGGATTAAATCAATACTTATCTTTTGTTTCTGCTTTGCAATCTCTTTAAGAAACATAAATGCTGCATAATGGTCTTTAACCATGATATGGTCAGTCAATGGTTTTCCTTTTGAAGTAACACCATTCTCCAGCAATACTTTCGTATCGTTCTCAGTTAACGAACAGCCTTCAATTTTGGTGGAATGATACACAATCGAGATCATTGAAAACTTTTCATAATCAATGGCCTCCGATAATCCCATTTCAAGATATTGCTTTTTTAATAGCTCTAATTCTTCCCAGATCATGCTTACAAAGATAATTCGATTCTTTTACGGCAAGCCATCAACTTTATTTTCCCTGTATTTTCCGCATCAACCTGTGGTACGGTTAGTAAACTGGCTGACCAGCTTGTTAGCGCCTTTCCCTGATTTTACTCATAATCCATGAGGGATTTCTGCGCATCGGCAGAACAGCAACAACATACGCCATGTTTTCAACGAGTTCGTAGTAGATGGTATAAGGAAATCGCTTGGCGAACATTTGAAACAGACCGAGCTTTTTACTGTGAACGCCAGCATATATTATGAGGGATTCGATATCTGAAATCAAACAATCCCAGAAATAATCACCAATACCTGTTGCCTGAAGATCGTAAAATGCTTTACCTTCATTCAAATCGTCAACCGCTTCATCCAATATGAAAACATCATTTATTCTCATTGGAGGCGACTCTTTTTGAGATCAGCGAGTGTGATGAATGTCGCGCACCCACTTGCAATTTTTTCTTTTCTTTCCTGAAGTATTTTCTCATGCCACTCAGGAGTTTCGACTGCATCATTTTCATATACAAGGCTATCCCAAAGCACCTCCATAGCTTGCAATCGTTCCGAAGTGCTCATTTTTCTCAATTCAGTAATGTTCATCCGGTTCCTCCTTTTATCAATTTCCAGCAAGATATAATTTTGCCGCTGCATTTGCAGCAGATAGAAGTGCATAGCACTAACTCAGAATCATTGGAGACATTACTAATCATTGTAACTTTTCCATGAGTGCAGCGCTTAATATTTCTTTATACGATTCTCCAGAGTAATTCTCTTTGGACATTCCTGTGATTCGATTAGTAATTATTGGATCCAACCGAAAAGTTGAAATTTCCGTTCTATTGATGTCGGAAATATTCTTCAAATACTCTTCAACAATTTTAGATACACTTCTTTGTTGCCGCTGAGCATAAATCTTGGCTCTTGAAATGACTTCATCATCAATAGTAAGAGTAAGCTTTGCTAACATATTAATTTTGTGCCCAGTGAAGCGCAGTTTTTATTTCTCTGGCTTGCGTACATTTATCGCCACCAGCCAACAGGATTATCACTGATTGTTCATGCTGTATGAAATAAACCCGATAATCGGGGCCATCCGTTCACCAACAGACTTAACATCCCCAAGAGATACAATTGTGTGTTCGGCTCTTGGCTTGAGTGCTGCAAATTCCATAGATGTACTTGCGAACGTCTGAATTCAGCGGTGAGCGAAGC
>CAIOLC010000199.1 GCA_903859055.1 uncultured Chlorobiaceae bacterium
AAGCCGAAGTGGCGGAACTGGTAGACGCCCGGGACTTAAAATCCCGTGTTCAGCAATGGACGTACGGGTTCGATTCCCGTCTTCGGCACTCATGGACAGGTATAATTTTATCGCATGAACACGCACTCTTCTGAAGTCTATCGTATCTACGTTTATCTGTATAATGATTTACATAAACATTATACAGATGTTGAGAAATAAGGCAAGAGAACAGACATGCCAATAATCAGCAGATTCCTCGGAATAATCATCGCCATGTATTGGGATGACCACTCTCCTCCGCATTTTCATGCCAAATATTCGGGATACGAAATTACTGTTGACATTCTTACTGGTATTGTTGAAGGCAAATTCCCGAAACGGGCTCTCCACCATATCCTCGAATGGTACGAGCTTCACAAGGATGAATTAATCGACAATTGGACTCGTTGCAACAACAAAGAAGAGCCCAATCAAATTGACCCTTTGGAGTAATAACGATGTTTCTTCATGTAACGGATGCACGATATCTTGGCGACTACAAAATAAAAGTTGTCTTCAATAATGGCAGGGAAGGAATTGCTGATTTCACTGATGCGCTGAAAGGTCCAGTATTTGAGCCATTAGCAGATACTTCCATATTCTCCTCCTTTATTGTGGATAAAGAGCTTGAAACGCTTGTTTGGCCTAATGGAGCTGATCTGGCGCCTGAATACATTTACTATCAGGCATTTAAAGGTGATGCTGATTTGATGCCACAGTTCAGGAAATGGGGTTATATCACCTGATATGACCGCTCCAACAGCCTCTTTTCAACAAATAAACCCTTCACCACCATGAGTTCCGAACTGACAAAGATCCTGCTGAACGAAGATGAAATGCCACGGCAGTGGTACAACATACAGGCTGACCTGCCTTCACCGATGCCGCCACCATTGGGGGCTGATGGCAATCCTGTCGGTCCGGATGCCCTTGCCAAAGTTTTTCCGATGAACCTTATTGAGCAGGAGATGAGCACTGAGCGGTGGATTGAAATTCCACAAGAGGTGCAGGCAATCCTGAAACTCTGGCGCCCCTCACCGCTGTATCGGGCACACCGACTGGAAGCAGCCCTGAATACTCCGGCAAAAATCTTCTATAAAAATGAGGGTGTATCACCGGCAGGAAGCCACAAACCCAATTCCGCTGTACCCCAGGCATGGTACAACAAGCAGTTTGGCATAAAGCATCTCGTCACTGAAACCGGCGCCGGCCAGTGGGGAAGCGCCCTTGCGATGAGCTGCAAACTTGTCGGTATCGACTGTAAAGTCTTTATGGTACGCATCAGCTTCGACCAGAAGCCATTCCGCAAAATCTTGATGAACACCTGGGGGGCAGAGTGCATTGCCAGCCCAAGCACACAAACCGAGACGGGACGCCGAATTCTGGCGGAGACACCCGACACGCCGGGCAGCCTTGCCATTGCAATCAGCGAAGCCATTGAACAGGCTGTCCAACGCGATGATACCCGCTACGCCCTTGGCAGTGTCTTAAACCATGTGATGCTGCATCAGACCATTATCGGCCTTGAAGCCCGCAAACAGCTTGAGAAGGTGAGCCTCTATCCCGATATCGTTATCGGCTGTGCTGGTGGAGGTTCAAACTTTGCAGGCATCAGCTTCCCCTTCATCTGCGACAAAATCCATGGACGTGAGGTTCAGATTATTGCCACGGAGCCCGAAGCCTGCCCGACCCTTACCAGAGGCCCTTATGTCTATGACAACGGTGATGTGGCAAAAATGACACCGCTGCTGCCCATGTACAGCCTTGGCCACGGATTTATTCCTCCAGCCATTCATGCTGGCGGCCTGCGCTACCATGGCATGTCGCCCCTGGTAAGCCACGTCAAACAGCTTGGTCTGATTGAGGCCACCGCAATTGGCCAGACGGAGTGCTACGAAGCCGCTCTCCTCTTTGCCCATACCGAAGGATTTATCCCGGCACCTGAAACCTCCCACGCCATCGCACAGACCATCCGTGAAGCGAAGCGAGCAAAGGAGGAGGGGAAAGAGAAGGTGATTCTTATGAACTGGTCAGGCCATGGATTGATGGATCTCCAGGGATATGATGCCTTTTTGTCCGGCAAAATCAGTGACTACCGACTACCGGAAGAGTTCCTGCAACGCTCACTTGCTGTACTGAAAGATCATCCGGTTCCACCGCAAGCGTAAAAGCAAAATCCCCGTTACTCTTGATGTGCTTTTCAACAAGGCACAGAGTAACGGGGTGTTGTTTAAAACCGCAAAGAGAACCTTTTATCTTTTCGGTTGGCACGCTCTCTTTCGCGCCATCCATGAGAAGCAATCACAGAAGCTTTCCGATCTCGTCGAGCAGTTCCGACAGACCCACAACCGAGATGCCTGGCGCTAATGCATACCCCTTCTCAAGAGGAGCCACGACAAAAGTGTGTAGAGGAGCTATGTCAACAATTGCCGACCGGTTCCCCTTTGTCAGCACCGGAGCAGCGGAGGCCTTGCACTC
>CAIOLC010000200.1 GCA_903859055.1 uncultured Chlorobiaceae bacterium
ATCAGCTCAACCATTATTTTAGTGGCTATTCTGGTTACTCTGGTTGCAGTTGATCCTGTAATTGCCTTGGCGGCTTTTGCTGGTTTTGGGTTGCTCTACGCTTTGATTATCAAGATTACCCAGAGCAGGTTGGTGGTAAACAGCCAGCGTATTGCTCATGAATCCACGCAGGTTATCAAGTCGCTGCAGGAGGGGTTGGGTGGCATCCGTGATGTGCTGATTGATGGCACCCAGGCTACTTACTGTGAGATTTATCGCAATGCGGATCTCCCTTCGCGTCATGCCCAGGGGAATAACTCATTTATCAGTTCAAGCCCGCGTTTTGCTCTGGAAGCTTTAGGGATGCTTCTGATGTCGGGGCTTGCCTATATGCTTGCCTTGCAACCCAATGGTATTGCAAAGGCTATTCCGGTTCTTGGGGCTCTTGCGCTTGGGGCTCAGCGGCTGTTGCCGGTGTTACAGGTGGCGTATATGTCGTGGTCAAGTATTCAGGGCAGTCAGGCATCACTGCGAGATGCTATCGAACTGCTTGATCAGCCATTGCCCGATTATGCCGACCAACCGCCCGCCAAGCCAATGCCTTTCCACGAACAGATTGAGCTGAAAAGTCTCTCATTTCGCTACACCGAGCAGACACCTCTGGTGCTCAACAACCTCAATCTTGCGATTTCCAGGGGGAGCCGCACTGGTTTTATCGGGGTTACCGGCAGTGGTAAAAGCACTTTGCTTGATATTGTTATGGGGTTGTTGCAACCTACCGATGGGGCACTTGCTATTGATGGTCAGCCTGTTACCACAAGCAACAACAGGGCATGGCAGGCGCATATTGCTCATGTGCCACAGGCAATTTATCTCTCCGACAGCACTATTGAAGAGAACATCGCATTCGGGATTCCTAAAGGCAAAATTGATCATAACCGTGTCAAGCGAGCTGCCCAACAGGCACAGATTGCAGAGATTATTGAAAGCTGGCCTAAAAAGTATAAAACTTATGTTGGCGAACGTAGCATTCGGCTCTCTGGAGGGCAGCGGCAGCGCATTGGCATTGCACGTGCTCTCTACAAACAGGCCGATGTCATCATCTTCGACGAAGCCACCAGCGCTCTCGACAACGAGACTGAACAGGCGGTGATGGAGGCTATCGAAATCCTCGGTCATGAATTGACGATTCTCATTATAGCTCACCGGCTCACTACGCTGAAAAACTGCACACAGGTCGTTGAGCTTGGAGATGGAGGCATAAAGCGTATTGGTCTCTATGCTGATATTGTTGGTGCTACACAAACCTAATATTTGCTCAATTCAAATTGAATTAGTTTTCATCATGAAAGCAGTCATTCTTGCTGGTGGCCTCGGCACCCGCATCTCTGAAGAGTCGCACCTCAAGCCCAAGCCGATGATTGAAATCGGAGGCAAGCCGATACTCTGGCACATCTTGAAGCTCTACTCAGCTCACGGTGTGAATGACTTTGTGATATGCTGCGGCTACAAGGGTTATGTCATTAAAGAGTATTTCGCAAACTACTTTCTGCACATGAGCGATGTCACTTTCAACATGCAAAATAACAGTATGGTGGTGCACGAGCAGAAAGCTGAGCCATGGAGGGTGACGTTGGTGGATACCGGTGAGGACACTGCAACAGGAGGTCGCCTCAAAAGGGTTGCAAACTATCTTGAGCCTCATGAGCCATTTTGCTTTACTTATGGTGATGGAGTTGCCGATATCGACATCACGGCAGAGATTGCCTTTCACAAAAAGCATGGTAAATATGCTACAGTGTGTGCTGTATTGCCGCCAGGCCGTTATGGTTCACTGTTGAAAAGTGGCGATTCTGTGGTTGGCTTTGAAGAAAAGCCCCCTGGTGATGGTTCCTGGATCAACGGAGGCTTTTTTGTGCTTCAACCGGAGGTCATTGAATATATAAAGGGTGATGCGTCATCATGGGAGGCAGGGCCGTTAGTAAACCTTGCGGCAGAAGGTCAGCTTGCAGCGTATGAACACCGTGGATTTTGGAGACCAATGGATACTCTTCGTGATAAAACACATCTTGAAGAGCTTTGGGATGCTCATAAAGCTCCATGGAAAATATGGTGAACAAACAAGTGTGCCCAATGGATCAAAATTTCTGGCAAGGTAAAAAGGTACTGATTACCGGTCACACCGGTTTTAAAGGCTCCTGGCTTACTCTGTGGCTGAAGATGCTCGGAGCCGAGGTTGCAGGCTATGCTCTTGAACCGCTGACTTCAAACGATAATTTTGTTGCCACAGCTCTTGAGAGCAACATCAAGCACCAAATCGGTGATATCAGAAACTTCGATCGCCTGCAAGAGTTCTTTCATGCGGTTTGCCCAGAGATTGTTTTTCACCTTGCAGCCCAACCGCTGGTCAGGGAGTCGTATAACACGCCAAAAGAGACCTATGATATCAACGTCGGGGGCACCGTTAACCTGCTCGAATGCTGCCGAAAGAGTGACTCTGTTAAAGTGATCGTCAACATCACCACCGACAAGTGTTACGAAAACAGGGAGTGGGTATGGGGCTACCGCGAAAACGACCGTCTCGGCGGCTATGACCCCTACAGCTCAAGTAAAGCGTGCAGTGAACTGGTGACGGAAGGGTATCGAAAATCCTTTTTTAACCCTGACTTTTTCGCAACTCACGGAAAAAGTCTTGCATCGGCAAGAGCTGGCAACGTTTTTGGCGGAGGCGACTGGCAAGCTGACCGAATTTTCCCCGACTGCATTCGCGCACTTGAAAAAGGGGAGGCGATTATAGTTCGTAGCCCCCAGGCCATTCGTCCATGGCAGCATGTTCTCGAACCACTTTCAGGCTATATACAGCTTGCAGAAAAAATGTATAACAACCCTGCGGAGTATGCTGGAGGGTGGAATTTCGGCCCTCAGGATTCCAGTTTTCTTCCGGTTGGTTCACTTGTCGATGGTATCGTCAAAGCATGGGGAGAGGGAAGCTGGTCAGACCACTCAAACCCGGATGCGCTTCACGAAGCAAACGTCCTGAAACTCGACATCAGCAAAGCAAAATCGTTGCTTGGTTGGTCGCCCCTGTGGAACATCGACAAGGCAATCGCTGAAACCGTTGCCTGGTACCGCCAATATCATACTGGTGACATGTATAAACTGTGCTGTAACCAGATTATTGACTACATGAGTGATAAAAGCAAAAGCAGGTAAACTCATCAGAATCAAAAAAACACATAGGGAGTAAACATTATGCTTGCCATACAAGCTCACTATTATGACGGGCACATACAAATTGCCCCTGAAGGACTACCGCACGACTCCAAAGTGGTCGTGGTATTTTTGGCACCGGATGCAAATGAAGCTCCGAGTAATGTAAATGTGGAACAGCAAGCAGCCCTGTTATTGCAAAGTCAGAGCAGTTTTGCTCAAACCGTTTTACTTAACCCGGCTGAAGATTGTTGGAATAATGTTTAACATCCTCGAACAAGGTGGTATCTACAAACTACCCTTTCCCTACACTGATCTTTCTGATCAAACATATAGGCCTGCGCTGGCAATTACGGCTCCAGACAAGACTGGCGATGTGCGGTTTGTTTTCATAACAACAGCCCCGCCAATACCTCCCGCACAACGCATGGAGCTGGGTGACGAAGACTTTATTGGCGCATCACTGGCATTTAAAAGCTTTGTCCGGCCTGAAAAGTCAATGCTTCTCAATAGCAGTTTAGTGGTCAAGAAGCTTGCACACCTCACGGCTAAAGCACTGCAAAAAGTTTTACGTCAGGTTATTCAGGACGAGGTTACAAACTTTTCAGCAAGCACTTTTGCATCTGATGCCTTCGTCCCAGGCGAAACGGTTGTTCCTCCCTCGGGCAAAGTTATCGGTGCCGAGGAACTTCAATACATGGTCGAAGCGAGTCTGGATGGTTGGCTTACCACAGGCCGCTTCAACGCCGAATTCGAGAAAAAACTGGCAAAGTTTATCGGCATCAACCACCTCATCACGGTTAACTCAGGCTCATCAGCTAATCTGGTAGCCTTCAACGCCCTGACCTCTCCAAAACTGGGAGAGCGGGCAATAAAAAAAGGTGATGAAGTTATTGGCGTGGCTGCAGCTTTTCCCACTACTGTCAACCCCATCCTGCAATTTGGTGCAGTGCCAGTGTTTGTGGATGTGGATCCACTGACGCACAATATTGATGCCAGCAAAATTGAAGCTGCAATCAGCTCCAAAACCAAAGCGATCGTGCTGGCCCACAGTTTGGGCAACCCCTTTAACCTTGATGTGGTAACTGCACTGTGCAAAAAGCACAACTTGTGGCTGGTGGAAGATTGCTGTGATGCGCTGGGCACAACCTATCGTGGTAAGATGGTGGGCACCTTTGGCGACATTGCTACCTTGAGCTTTTACCCGGCGCACCACATCACCATGGGCGAAGGTGGTGCGGTGTTCACTAACAACAGCCAACTGAACACTATTGCAGAGAGCTTCCGCGACTGGGGCCGCGATTGCTATTGTCAGCCCGGAAAAGATAACACCTGCGGTAAACGCTTTAATCAGCAGCATGGCGATTTGCCTTATGGTTACGACCACAAATACACCTACAGCCATGTAGGGTATAATCTCAAAATATCCGACATGCAAGCTGCTTGTGGTTTGGCTCAGTTGGAAAAAGCTCCGCAATTTATACAGGCCCGCAAGGAGAACTTTGCGTATCTGAAAAACCGCCTCAAGAGCTGCGAAGAATTTTTGCAACTCCCCGAGGCCACCGAACACTCCGACCCCTCGTGGTTTGGCTTTCCAATCACCGTAAAAGCAAACAGCCCAGTTACACGTCTGGAGTTGCTAACCCATTTGGATGAGTATAAAATTGGTTCACGCTTGTTGTTTGCTGGCAATCTGACCCGCCAGCCATATATGATTGGCACCAGCTATCGTATCAGTGGCGACTTAACCAACACCGATAAGGTGATGAACAATACCTTCTGGATTGGTGTGCATCCAGCGTTGACTCACGAGATGTTGGAGTTTGCAGCCAGCAAGATTGAGGGTTATCTTGGGGTGAATTGTTAAATGATGAAAATAGTTTTCCTCGGCACCAACGGCTGGTACGACTCCGCGACGGGGAACACCGTATGTATCCTTATTGAGACCGATGAAGCATCAATACTCCTTGATGCCGGTAATGGTCTTTACAAAGCAGACCGCTACATCGGCCCGGAGAAGCCAGTGAATCTTTTCATCAGCCATACCCATCTTGACCATATTATTGGTTTACATCTGCTGAACAAGTTCGAATTTAAGCAAGGGCTTACCATACACACACAACCCGGCACAGGAACTGCGTTGCAAACAATGTTCAGCTCAACCTACTCATTACCATTTGCAAACCTGAGCTACCCGGTAGAAATTGAGGAGTTTGACGGTCTCTACAAAAACCAGAGCTTTGACGTGCAAGCAGCCAAAATGCAGCATTCAGTTCCCACAATCGGCTTCCGAATCAGCATCGAAAACAAAATCATTGCCTATTGCCCCGATACCGGCTACTGCGATAACGCCGTCAAACTCGCAAAAGGGGCCGAGCTGCTCATAGCCGAATGCGCATTCAGGCCAGGCGAAGAGAGTGAGCACTGGCCGCATCTCAACCCCGAAACCGCTGCAAAAATTGCTTTGGAGGCACAGGCAAAGCAGTTGGCACTCATTCACTTTGATGCCTATAGATACCCGACAATGGAAAGTAGGCAAAAGGCTCAAGAAGCGGCTCAAGCCATTTTTCCAAATACAGTGGCAGCCACCGATGAGCAGATTATAGAATTCTAAATTAGCCACTATACTGTGGAACCCAAAATGTTGATTTTAAAAATCTTTGCTGGCGTACGTTTATAATCCCCAATAAATAAATCTGACACGTCGTCCATATATGATCGGTGCTAACTAACGTATCAGTGGCGACTTAACCAACACCGATAATGTGATGAACAATACCTTCTGGGTCGGGCTGCAATCGGTGTTAATAAAGGGAAGCTGGAGTTTGATGCCAGCAAAATCGAAAGTTATCTGGGTGTCAATTTCTAAGTAGTGACATGAACGCATCAACTCCAAACTTTTCTGCTAAAGCGCTGCGCAAAACTGTGCTGGACATGGCTTACGCTGGCTCAGCAGTTCATATCGGCTGCGCTTTCTCCATCATTGAATTGCTTGTAGTCTTATACCGAAATCACTTGCACTACCCAGGTAACGATCCATTAGCAGCAAACCGTGATTACTTTGTGTTGAGTAAAGGTCATGGTGTCATGGCGCAATACGCATGTATGCGTGAGTTGGGGTGGCTTCACAATGAGGCATTCACAGGTTACTTTTCTGATGGAAGTCTCCTTAAAGGTTTATCTGATTCGCGCATTCCTGGCATGGAAGTCACTTCGGGCTCGTTGGGGCATGGTTTTTCTGTAGGTGTGGGCATGGCAATGGGTGCCAAACTCCGCAGCACTGAGCAGAAAACCTATGTGCTGGTTGGTGATGGCGAGATTAATGAGGGTCCAATCTGGGAGGGTGCCCTGTTTGCAGCGCAGCACCGACTCAAGAATTTTATGGTGATCGTAGATGAAAACGGCTTTCAGGCCATGGGTAAAACTCAAGAGGTACTTAATCTAGGCAATATTCAATCCAAGTTTGAAAGTTTTGGTTTTGAAGCTGTCACCATTGACGGCCATGATGAGATAGCAATTGACAACGCAATTACCCAGTTCTGGGCCAGTAACTCAACAGCACCGAAAGCCCTTATTGCAAAGACTGTCAAAGGTAAAGGAGTTCCGTTTATGGAACACAACAACATCTGGCACTACACTCGGCTTGATCAACATACCTATATGCAAGCTCTTGAGGCAGTTGCAGGGAACGCATTATGAGAGACGCATTTTCAGATACAATAGTTCGCTTGGCTAAGGCGGACCCGAACGTACTGCTCCTCACTGGCGATCACGGCTACGCCTTGTTTGACGACTTTCGAAAAGAGTGCTCCTCGCAATACATTAACGCTGGGATTGCCGAACAAAACATGGTGGGTATGGCTGCTGGCATGGCGCGTGCTGGCTTCAGGCCGATCGTTTATGGGTTGAGTGCATTCGTCCCTATGCGCGTGGTTGAGCAGATCAAGCTTGATATTGCCCATGACCAATTACCTGTTATGTTGATTGGTGATGGTGCTGGTTTTGTTTATAGTTATTTGGGTACCAGCCACCAATCTACCGAAGACATTGCTTGCACCAGAGCGATTCCCAATTTATCAGTTTATTCACCAGCAGATCGTTTTGAATTGATTGCTTGTATGGATTTGGCTTACAAATCGAAAGTCCCGGTCTATTTGCGTATGGGGAAATCGGATCGGGGCGACGTACATATGGGGGTGCCGCAAGCTAAGGTTGGCCGGTTATTGGAGGTTAAGCCGGGACAGTGCGGCGATATTGCCTTTATTGCCACAGGGTCGCTCGTTCACACGGCGATGAACATTGCTGCAGATCTCTATTCCGATGCAGTCGTTTGGAGTGCGCCTTTCATTAAGCCAATAGACCACCAGCAGGTTACCACTATCTGTGCTCAAAGCCGAGTCGTGGTTGTGCTTGAAGAACATTCCGTGCTGGGTGGTTTAGGTTCTGTCATTACCGAGATTGCCTGCGAACTCGCTCCAGTGCAGATCCTGCGAGTGGGCGTGCAGGACCGTTTCTCGGAACATTGTGGCGGCTACGAGTATTTGCTAAAAGAACATGGCTTGGATCGCCTGGCTATTGAACAGCGGGTTCATGATTTCTTAAAAAAAACCGCTCACTAACCCGTGGCTAACGTAGAACGCAACCGGTAATAATGGCAACGCGGTATCCGTGGTACGTCTTCCCACCTGTTTAAATTCATGCCAACGAATCAACAGTAAAACAGCACTCATCATATCGTGCGGCCAAGTCCGGTGACCCCGATGCAGCGTATCTCTTGGTAGAAGCTCTGTTGAATTCAATAATTGTTCAACAATTAGCCGATAGATTTGCTTGGCAAAAACCAATAATGGTTTTAGCGCATGCTGTGGAAGGGTCTGGGGTAAACGCCATACCGGAAGCATTGGCTGATATGCTATCTCATCAGTTGGGTTGGCCTACAGATAATGGTATAGTACAGATAAATATTGTGGCGCATACAGGAGCTGATGGATTTTCTCGTTTGGCGAGGCAGGAGAAGTTTAATGGGGATGCAATGGCAGGCAAGCCTTACCTGTTAACTGATGATTTTGTTGGTCAAGGTGGGACATTGGCCAACTTGCGATCGCATATTATGAGCAGAGGTGGTAACGTGCTGGGTGCAACAGCGTTGACAGGAAAGCCCCATTCTGGAACAATGGTATTGGATAGAGGGACACTTGAACAATTTAGGTGATAATAATTTTAAAAAATAAAGTTGGTCCATAAATGGTTTAATGAAAAAGGCCAAGCTTTTTTACCACACGATGGATATTGCTCGGTGAAGCTGCAGAAAAGCATTTTCAAACTATTGGCTATACAGGATGAATCTCTTGAAAAATGTAAGACAATTACTTCCAGGCATATGCGTCTTAGCCCTTTTCAATCACAAATGATCTGCCAGCAGATACACCATCATTTTGGTGATAGTGCCGCTCTTTGGCTCACGCATTGATGACCAGAAAAGGGGTGGTGATGTTGACTTGTACGTTGAAGCCGCTCCCCACACCTTGCTGGATGAAATTCGATGCAAAATTAACCTTGAAGAGAGCCTGAGCATGCCTGTTGACCTCATTGTTCGCCAGCCTGTTGACGGTTCACTCATCGCCCAAATTGCCAAAACTCAAGGATGCAGGCTATGAGCACAAACGTGCAGTTGATTTGGAGAAAAATTGAGAACTTACGCCGAATGCGAAATTACTTGGACTATTCGCTGGGACAGACCTTGCAACTGCTCCCAATCAGCGATTGGTACCAATTGACACCCGAAAATCATGAAACATTGGCTGCTTTTCGAGTGCGATTCAGTGAGTTTCAGGAGCATTTAGGTAAAGTCATGCGTGCTATAGCGCGGGAAGAAGAGCAAAGCACTGAGCCGTTCAGCTTTGTACTGCTGTACATGGAAAAAATCGGTATTCTGGATACAGTCGATCACTGGAAAGTGATTCGTGAACTGCGCAACGCAGTCAATCATGAGCCTTCCGTATCCGACCGGTTACCGCACACGGATCTTGAACTTGTTCATGGAAAGTATGAAGAAAATGAACAACGACTATCCGAATTCTTCACGGCACTGACCCAGGCTGCATCGGAGTTATTCACATGGTTTAACCGTACCCTTGCCTTTTGTAAGTCTACCTACCCAGAGCCAGACGGTACGTTATGCGCATAGCCATACTTTGCCACCAGCGAGATTGCCAAAGATTTGGTCATGTCGTTTTTGCGTATGACAGTCAGCATGAACTGATGCTATACGCACGCCACCCGGGTGGCCAGTCACTCCACTAAGGCGGATGGGTGGAGCGAATCGATTCGGTGGTTCAGGGGAATACTCACATTTACGGTATACAGCTTAAGTTGATTTCTGCTTAACGTAAGAACAAGTAATATGGTATGCTAACGCTTCTGGTTATCGGCGGTACGGGCTTCTTCGGTAAGTCGATTCTTGATGGCTTCAGGCGGGGCACCCTTAAAAAGTGGGGTATTGAGCGGATTATCGTAATGTCACGGAATGCCGAAAGTCTGCGCTTAGAGGCACCGCAACTCATTTTTTCAGGTGTTGAGCTATACTCAGCAGATATTACTACAACAACTGTACTGCCTGCTGCGGATGTTGTTATTCACGCAGCAGCATCCGCCGAGGCATCAAAATATCTCTCTCGCCCGTTAGAAGAACAAAAAAACATACAAGCTGGGACATCTAACTATTGCATCCTCGCAAAAAACGTTCATGCAAATAGCAAGATTCTCTATGTGAGTTCAGGAGCGGTTTACGGCAAGCAGCCGGAAGGAATGTCTCATATTTCCGAAGACTATGTGCCGAAAGACCTGTCAGAACTCCCTGAAGGAAAACGAGATTATGCCGTCGCTAAACGCGATACTGAAGAGGCCATTAAGAACCTCGGCCAGCAGGGTCTTTCAGTAAGTATTGCCAGATGTTTCGCTTTTATTGGGTCATGGTTGCCCCGCAATCAGCACTTTGCAATTGGAAATTTTGTTGAGGATGGATTGCAGGGTAGGCCTATTACGGTGAAGGCAAAGAGTTCGGTCTATCGAAGCTATATGTATGCCGATGATCTTGTTGAGTGGCTGCTGACGATTGCTTTTCATGCAAGCCCGGAGTGCCCGGTCTACAATGTGGGATCTGATCAGGCTGTTCTTATGGGTGATCTTGCCAGGCTTGTCGCTAATGAGTTTGGCGTTGATGTTCGAATCCCTGAGATAACGGACGCTGACCAGGATCGTTATATTCCTTCAGTAGAAAAGGCGGAGAGTCAACTCGGATTAACGTTGTGTTATGATTTAGTGTCCTCAATTAGGCAGATCGTTCTCGATATTTACGGGCCAGGACAGAATTGATAAATTAAGAATGAAGACGTTAGAGATTTTAATTCCTACGTATGGACGGCCTGAAAGTGCAGCTAAAGCTATTAAGTCTTGCATTGAAAATCCTGATTCGAGAATTTCGGTAAGATGTAATTCGAATGGATTTGAACCGACTCTTGAAAAATTTAGAGACTATGATAGGGTAACGTATACTTGTTTTGATCATTGGCGCTGGCGGCCATGCACACTCCTGCATTGATGTTATTGAGCAACAAGGCCAATACCAGATTGCCGGGTTGGTTGGAATGCAGCAGGAGATGGACGACAAGCACCTCGGCTATACGGTTATAGCCACCGATGATGACTTGCCGCAACTGCTCAAAGAGTATGACTATGCACTGATCTCTTAGGGTCAGATTCTGTGGCCAGATAGCCGTATACGACTTTATCTTCAAGCTGTCAAGCTCGGTTTTCAACTTCCAGTTATCATCGCGCCGACGGCGTATGTGTCCCGACACGCTACTCTTGGTTCCGGCACAATAGTTATGCATGGGGCAGTTGTTAATGCTGGCGTGAGGGTTGGCGAGAATTCCATTATCAATAATCGTTCACTCTTTGAACATGATTCTACGGTAGAAGATCACTGCCATATTTCAACAGGGGCAATCTTAAATGGCGGAGTCACAATTGGTGAAGGAAGTTTTGTCGGTAGTGGCACTGTTATCAAAGAGGGTGTAAAAATCGGACAAGACTGCGTGATTGGGATGGGCCTTTCCGTGCGCAGTAATCAGGCTGATTATTCACGATATACCGGCAAGAGTAGCTCATGAAACAAAGAACGCTCATTATCGCCGAAGCCGGTGTCAATCATAATGGTGACATGGAATTAGCCAGGAAGCTGATTGACGTTGCCGCCGAAGCTGGAGCTGATCTTGTCAAGTTTCAGACCTTCAACTCAAACCGCCTGGTTACACACACAGCCAAAAAAGCCGACTACCAGACAAAGAGCACCGATAGCAATGAATCGCAGCATGACATGCTCCGGCAACTGGAGCTTACACCTGAAATGCACAACGAACTTATCGCCCATTGTGCATCGCGCAATATCGGTTTTTTCTCGACAGGCTTTGATATCGCGAGTGTCGATCTGCTGGTGAGTCTCGGTCAAAATCAGTTCAAGATTCCATCTGGTGAGATCACCAATCTCCCTTACTTGCGCCATATTGGCCAACTTGGTAAACCTGTTATTCTCTCCACAGGGATGGCAACGTTGGGAGATATAGAGGCTGCAATCGAGATACTTGAACAAGCAGGAACCTCCCGAGCTCATCTGACACTGCTGCATTGCACCACAGAATACCCTACACCAATGGCAGAGGTGAATCTTCGAGCCATGCAGAGCATTCATAGTGCGTTTGGTGTACCGGTGGGTTATTCAGACCATACGCAAGGCTTCGAAGTAGCTATTGCCGCTGTTGCTTTAGGTGCAACGATCATCGAAAAGCACTTTACCCTCGATCGCAATTTACCAGGCCCCGACCACCAGGCAAGTCTTGAGCCGCATGAACTCAAAGTCATGGTGACAGCCATCCGTAGTATTGAAGTTGCTCTTGGTGATGGCATCAAACGCCTCACTCCAGGCGAAGCAAAGAACAAGTCTGTAGCCCGTAAATCACTGGTTGCCAGCAGGTCGATTAAAGCTGGTGAACTCTTCAGTACAGAGAACGTCACAGCCAAGCGCCCTGGCACAGGTATTTCACCCATGCGCTGGGATGAAGTGATGGGGCGGAGGGCTCGTCGTGATTTTGCTGTCGACGAATTAATTGAGGAATAGTGACAAGGTTTATGAATAAGCATCAACTTATTGTCCAACAAACGATTGTCACCATAACGAAGGTTAATGATAGCGATTTCATTTCGTTGACAGATATTGCACGGGTAAAAAATCCTGGAGAACCCAAGGATGTGGTCAAAAACTGGCTTCGTAGTCGTTCGACCATCGATTTCCTTGGTCTATGGGAAAAAATTAATAATCCGCATTTTAAAGGGGTCGAATTCGACTCCTTAAGGTTTGAAGCCGGAGTCAACAGTTTTACCCTTTCGCCAAATAAGTGGATTGATCTGACTGGGGCGATTGGTATGAAGAGTACGGCCGGTCGTTATGGCGGTACTTATGCTCACAAGGATATTGCATTTGAGTTTGCATCCTGGGTTTCTGTTGAATTTAAGCTCTTTCTTATTAAAGAGTTTCAGCGGCTTAAGGATGAGGAAATCAATACTCGTACTTTGGAGTGGAACCTGACAAGAAGTCTCAGTAAAATCAATTATCAAATTCATACTGATGCGATTGCTGCGAATATTATTCCACATCTTTTGTCGCCCGTCCAGATTGGACAAATTTATGCCACTGAAGCTGATATGCTGAATATGGCGTTGTTTGGGATGACCGCGAAACAATGGCGAGCTCAAAATTCAGGGAAAGATGGTAATATGCGCGATTATGCAGCAGTAGAGCAACTCATAGTGCTATCCAATCTTGAAAGCATCAATGCTGCACTGATTAGTCAAGGAGTGCCTCAAGGAGAGCGATTGTCAGAGTTAAATGTAATCGCAATTACTCAAATGCGCTCCTTGCTCACCTCTCCTGAAGTAAAAAAACTCAAATAGTGAATAATTTGATGGTTATAGAATGTCTGAAGAGGGATATGTTGATGTATGAGTAAGTCGGCATGTCGCAAGATTTGTGTTATCACCGGAACCCGTGCCGAGTACGGCTTCCTGCGCCGGGTCATGCAGGGCTCTACAAACAGGCCGACGTCAACATTTTCGACGAAGCCACCAGTGCTCTCGACAACGAGACTGAACAGGCGGTTATGGAGGCACTATCGAAAGCCTCGGTCATGATTTGACGATTCTCATTATTGCTCACCGGCTCACCACGCTGAAAAACTGCACCCAGGTTGTTGTGATTGGGGATGGTGGTATAAAGCGTATCGGCGCGTATGGTGACATTGTCGGGGCTCCTTTACTTACTGTATGAATAACCAAATCAACTCACACAGCAGAAGGAGCAAAAAGTCATGAGTCAGCAACCCCTGTCCGATTCCGACCAATCC
>CAIOLC010000201.1 GCA_903859055.1 uncultured Chlorobiaceae bacterium
AGCATCCGGCGACCTCTCCGGTCGTGGAATGCCTGCTTCATGATCTCGTCAGGGTAAAGAATGTGGTCACTCCCCTGCTGGTCACTCTCTATTGCAACAAAGTCCCCTCTCTCGTGCCTGTCGGAGAGGCGCAAGGGCACAAAGGTGTCGTTGTTCAGGCTGACCTTGATGCTTTCAACACCCGGAAGCCCAAGCATACGAATGTAACCCAACTCCTCTTTAAGGGTTGCCTGGTAGAGATCTGCGTAAGCTTTATGTTTTTTGTCAGCGGTAGCCTTTTTTCCCTTGCCGACAGGAGGTTTGATATATTTTTTCTGGAGAACAAGGCGAAGATCAGATATGGCTTTAGCTGCATTTTCCTTGAACTCCTCAAGGCTGTTGAACTCAGCATAAACACGATGAACCTCCGAATCCGGCCCCATTTTCTTTGCCCGCTCACGGAAGACGTTCAGCTTCTTGCGATTTCCAACCTTGGTTTCAATCTCCGATTCAAGGACAAGATGACCTGCTCCCATGAGGAACAACAGAATTGGCCGACCGAGACGTACCGCTTCGTTGAATTCCAGTTCAGTGATTGAAACATTACCAGGATTACGTGTGGAACATTTCGGAATCTGGCCAAGCTTCTTTGCAATAATGCCAATATAGATGGCAGCATCACTAACCATCCGTAACGAAGAGTCGAGCACATCCACATCAGATTTTGCAGAATCATTCTCCATCACCACAGCTTTAAACCCATTAGAATCAATGAGTTTGATCAGCGCAGCACGGTGCTCCTTCAGGTCGGTGAAGGTGCTCGAAACCATAACTCCCTTGTAATCAAGCGGTATAGAGGATGTATCGTTTGGCATCAAAATCAGAAAATATTGTTAACAGTTGGATTAAACAGTCCAAAAAAATTCCATCCACTGGAGACTCATCGAAACACATCTGTTCCACGGCAACAACTATTCCGTAAACACCTTAAGAATAATAGCGTTAATATACAAAACCCAACACTCCACAGCAGCAGACAAATCATCAACCACGGTTCCGGTCTCATAAATTACTCTCTTATGTCACAGATAATAGCTATTTTACCTGTTCGGAGCCAGTTCCTGTAGTCACATACTCCGTTCATTATTCATAACTGATTTTATAGTTTATAGTTAAAATATGCCTGGAATCTCCCGATTTTTCGGAATCATTATAAGAATGATTCATCAGGAGCACAATTCTCCTCATTTCCATCCAGAATTTCAGGGCAAGACCTATGTGGAACATGAATAACATTGTGCGTATCACCTGCAAAGAGGGGTATATTTTGCCATATCATCTTTGATAACGACATCAGTGTTTTTCTTTGCTACCAATATTTCGCAAAATTTATTAGCTTTTAAACGTTTTCTCCACCTTTAACGAACATTGACTTATGAAAATGCGCACACTTCTTATCGGTCTTGTAGCTGTAGGTGTTCTCTCTTCTTGTTCGAAAAAATCCCAGCCTGAAATTACTCCACCACCAGCTCCAGCACAACCTGCGGCACCTGTACTTCAGCCTCGAACAGGTGAACCCGTTCAACCTGTTAAAGCTCCAGCAGTTAAAGATGCTGCAATGGTTGAATTAGGGAAAAAACTATTTTTTGATCCTCGACTTTCAAAGTCTGGCTTTATTTCCTGCAACTCTTGCCACAATCTCAGCATGGGAGGCAGCGACAACCTGAAAAGCTCTATAGGTCACAAATGGCATCAAGGCCCTATCAACTCGCCAACAGTCCTGAATTCATCAATGAATCTTGCACAATTCTGGGATGGACGGGCAAAAGACTTAAAAGAGCAAGCTGGTGGACCAATCAGCAATCCCGGTGAAATGTCATTCACGCACGACCTTGCGGTTGGCATGTTGCAATCTATTCCCGGCTACGTTGAGGAATTCAAAAAAGTCTTTCCATCGGAAACCATTAATATCGACCAGGTAACAACAGCCATTGCCGCGTTTGAAGAGACGCTGGTAACGCCTAATGCTAAATTTGATAAATGGTTACAAGGTGATAATAACGCCCTTACCAAAGGAGAGCTTGCTGGCTATGAGCTATTCAAAAGCAGTGGCTGCTCAGGATGCCATAATGGTGTCGCATTAGGAGGCAACTCATTCCAGAAAATGGGAGCTGTAGAACCATACAAATCCAAAAATCCAGCCGTTGGACGTTTCGCCGTCACAAAAGATAATGCGGATCGTTTCAAGTTCAAGGTACCAACCTTGCGTAATATCGAACTGACCTATCCTTACTTCCATGATGGCGCTGCACCAACACTGTCCAAGGCAGTTGAAATTATGGGTCAAATTCAGTTGGGAAAAACATTTACCCCTGAAGAGAATGCCAATATTGTAGCGTTCTTGAAAACATTGACTGGCGATCAACCAAAATTTGAATTACCACAACTCCCGCCATCATCCGATACCACACCGGCACCACAGCCATTCAGCAAGTAACATTTTCAGCACGTATCGGCTTCACAGGAGAGAGTACTCTCAAAAGACTCTCTCCTGAAAGCCACAGCTTCTTTCGATCACCAAGTTTTTCCAGATAATCAAAAATCAGCTTATCATTGCATCCGGTTTTTTGAATGATCTCCTTCCGTTTTATTCTGCATTCTTTTCTGCAAGTCGCCAGACCGGATACTTTCGATGCCTCTACGAAATACAAAAAAAAATTCAATTCACTCCAGACTCATCGAAAAAGATCTGTTCCAACGGCAACAACTATTCCGTAAACGCTTTAAGAATAATACCGTTAATATGCAAAACCGAACACTCCACAGGAGCATACAGATCATTAACCACGGTTCTGGTCTCATAAATTACTCTCTCATGTCACAGATAATAGCTATTTTACCTTTGCGGAGCCAGTTCCTGTAGTCACATACTTCGCCCATGATTCATAACTGATTTTATCGATTATAGTTAGAATATGCCTGAAATCTCCCGATTTTTTCCCTATGTGGAACATGAATGACATCGTGCGCATCACCTGCAAAGAGGGGTATATTTACCATATCATCTTTGATAACGGCATCAGTGGCGATGTTGATTTTTCCGAATATCTCTCAACAGGCCCTGTTTTTGAGCCTTTGAAGGAGATAACCTTTTTCCGGAAAGCATCAATTGAAGGAGGTACCATATCATGGCCAAATGGTGCCGACATTGCGCCTGAAACGCTCTACGATAAAATCCTGCAAACTCAAAGCGATATCAAAGCTGAGCACCTTCTTTCACTGCCGTCAGTGAGTGCTCTGCAATCTGCTCCTGTGTGACAACGTTCAAAGTATCAATCGTCGCATCGAAAGCACGTGCGGCCTTGCCCAAAGCTGAGTCCGCTTCGAAGAGCTTGTCGCCACCCTGCCCGGCTTGCCGGGCGCTGCTGACGTCACGGAAAAAGTGGCTTCTTGAAGTGATGAGCACCCGATTGCCACGCGGGTTACGACCGGGATTTACTGTCGGACGCACCAGTTGGCGGAACTGCTCTTCAACGCCGCGTCCGGCCTGTGCTACCCCCATTTCATCGAAACCGTCGAGCAGGAGCACTACTCGCCCGGCATCGAGCAGGTGCAGCACTATCGCGGGATTGAGCACGGTGCGCAGTTCGGTTTCGAGATGCTCGCGAATCAGGCTTTCGAGTGAGAGGGCATTGAGAAACTGGTCGAGGTTGATTTTGAGCGGAATCGGACTTTCCGGATTGTTCTCGCAGATGCGGGCAAGTTCGTAGGCAAGCCGATCGACCAGTGTGCTTTTGCCGGTACCGTCCTCTCCAAGCACCAGCCACAACCGGCTTCCCGCTCCCGAAACCCATTCGAGAGCATGAGGTAACATCAATACCGGTTTTTCGTCAGGCTGCTTTTCCAGGCGCAGATACTGGTCAACATAGTTGCCGGCAAGGGCACTTGCTTCGTAGCGCTGACGAATGAGGGCAAGGTAAGATGAAAAATCAAACAGGCTGCGTTCCAGTTCATCGTAGGTGAGCGCCTGAATGCCCTGCTCTTGCGCAAAGCTGCGAGCTGCCGGGCTGAAGTCGTGCGCGGCAACCACCATGCCACGCGACTGCATTTCGCTGGCAGTTTGGCCATCAAGCCAGGTTTTGAAGATCTGTACCCTCTCTTCCGGGATGACGCTTTGATGATCCACGCATTCAACCAGATAAAGCTCTTCGCGCCCGAAATCGGCACGTTTACGGGCAACAAGATCGACGCGGTTGCTGTCGATCAACTGTTCCCGTTCGACCCGGTAACCAAGCAGAAGCAGAAGATGGGCGACGCGCTCCTCAAAGCTCTTGCCTTGCTCATGGCTATCCTTGTTGCTGTCGACGACCATGTCGGGACAGGCCTCGTCACTGGGTCGGAGTGATTCGCTCCCGGCAATAACCTGTTGTCGCACCTTGTCGATTCGACGTTCCAGATCGTTACAGGCTTTGGCTACCGGAGTATCGGGGCGTGTTGCGGCGTAAAGCTCTTCGGTGAAAAGCAGAGGCTGATCAAAAGGGATGGTGACCATTTCTGCAGGGAGCAGGCCAAAAGCCTCTTTCCAGATCTCCTCCCCCTTGGCTCGCAATTCGGGTTCATCAGCAACCGGCGACGCAACCAGTAACCGAGTCAGGGGTGGTAATGAACCTCGCGCTGGAATGCCCCCCTCGCAGGCGGGTTGAAGGGCTTGCCAGACGTGGGCAAGTCCTTTGGTATTTTGCCTGCCGTAGTTGCCAACAAGAACGGTGGCGTGTGGCAGCAGGACGGCAAGAAGCCCCCCAATGTCGGTAATGCCAGCACCGGAATCGAGCACAACCGTTTCAAATCCAGCCTTGCCAAAAGCATCAAGGATACCGAGAAAGAGTGCAAGACCACTGTCGAGGTCACGAACCAGAAAATCGTCCCAGCGGATGCTCTGAAAAAGCCCGGCAAAATCTTTGTTGTCGCCATAAGCAGGCAAAATAAACAGGCGATCCTGTTCCGGTGTTTGGCAAGCGAGTTTGACAAGTTTGCCAAAATCAGCTTTTTTCGATGCTTTTCGGGACTCCTGCGCCCCACGATCGCGCCCAGCTCAGGGGCCGCGCCAGCGGCGTCCGCTGCAAAGCAGGCGTTGGGCGGCGAGTTG
>CAIOLC010000202.1 GCA_903859055.1 uncultured Chlorobiaceae bacterium
CCCAGGAACGGCTTATCAATATTTTTTACTACTTGAACAAATACGGCATGGAGCTGATCAATACCCTGAAAAACCTTTTGAGCGGACACTCTACCGAAGCACATATCATTGTTGAGCTTTAGTGCCTTTTGGCTTTCTCCCGGAGTAAATATCGCAGAAACAGCCTTGTAAAGGCAACAGAAATATCATAACCATTCGGAGTGGTTCCAGACAACACATGAGAGATTCATCAAAATCCATTGCAAGCTGGACGATTATCCTCTTGATTCTTCTACAGTTTGTACCACTCAACCGCATCAACCCTCCGCCCTTTCAGGAAATTCAGTTCCCTGAAAGCATAAAAAGCTCTCTCAAAAAAGCTTGCTATGACTGCCACTCGTACGAAACCCAATGGAGAGGAGTTGCCTACATTGCCCCAGCCTCATGGATAGTGTCAAGTACTGTCTCTTCGGGCCGAACAGCCCTGAACTTTTCAACATCAGGCGATGCACAAGAGATAACTTCAGGATTGATGAAAATCAGGATCAGAAATGTCGTATCGAAAGGGGTTGCCCATCAGCAACTGTATTACCTTCTGACTCCAGAAAGAGAACTGACCATGACTGAAACAAGATTGCTTTTGCAATGGCTTCAGTAAGCCACAAAATCACTTTCACGCTTCTCACTCGCATGGCGTGATACCGCCTTTCTGAGCCCCAATGGGAGAGATTCCTTTTCCATATTTTTATTCGCTCTTACAACTGAAGAAAATTCCTGATAATTTTTTTCCCCTCTGTCGTCATGATTGATTCAGGATGAAACTGAAGGCCATAAAGCTTGAGCTCTTCTGCATCCATCCCCATAATCACACCATCATCAGTCCATGCCCGAATAGAGAGTAGTTCGGGCAGTGATTCTCTTTCAACAACAAGTGAATGATACCTGGTGGCCACAAAGGGATTTTCTATTCCCTTAAAAATACCACCACCGTCATGGAACACCGATGAAGTCTTTCCATGCATGATACTGGCAGCCCTGATCACTCTGCCGCCAAGAGCTGCACCTATAGATTGATGTCCAAGACAAACCCCCAGTACGGGAATCCTCCCCATGACCGTCTGAATCAATGAGACAGAGACCCCTGCATCATCAGGAGTTCCCGGACCTGGAGAGATAACAATCTTTGCCGGGTTTTTTGCAACAATAGCCTCAACTGAGAGCTCATCGTTACGGTACACCTCAACAACCTCCCCTGACTCACCAATATACTGTACCAAATTATAAGTAAAAGAGTCGTAATTATCAACAACCAAAATCATGCGATCAACATGCTTAAAGTATTACACAAAAAACTGATCCGCAGCCTCAACTCCAGCGACAAATCGAAACATTGACTCATAAGCACTACTCATGGTCACCTTACGACGCGCCATTACCTTTTTGGCAGTTTCAACCGCTTTTTCAACATCATAGCGTTCAAAACCTTCACTTCCTCCCCATGAAAAAGAGGGAACCTCTTTCGGGGGAAATCCCCCACCAAAAATATTTGCTCCTGTGCCTACGACAGTACCAGTATTGAACATCGAATTTATAGAACTTTTACTGTGATCACCCATCAAAAGACCAAGAAACTGCAATCCCGTCTTATATAACTGGCCATTGATACGCAGTGTAATCGAACTGTAGTTGTTCTTAAGATCACTCGTATTGGTTCCTGCGCCGAGATTGCACCAGGATGAGAGGTAGGAATGACCAAGAAAACCGTCATGCTGCTTATTGGCAAAAGGTTCGATAAGAGAGTCTTCGATTTCACCACCAACTTTTGAGGCCATTCCAACAGAGACGTTACTGAACACTTTTGAACCAATTTTGACCCTCGACCATGGTGCCAGAAAAACATTCTGCATCAATACGGCCTGTGGCTCAACAATAGCACCGGAGCCAACAGCAACAAAGCCATCATCAGCGTCAAGCACCGCACCTGCTCGAACAACAGCTCCTGGACCCACATAGATATTGGAAAGATTGATCATCGCAACAGAGGGATGCACCTCCCCCTCTATACGACCAAGTTCAAGCGTTTCAGCATCACGCAAAAGCTCTTCAGGATGAAAAGCAATAACGTCCCAGAGATTGTTTATCACCCGAAACCCCGTTACCGTTTCGGCAACAAGTGCTTCAGAAAACGCTGCTGTGTCAAAAAGATCCGGCATCTGAGCCCCGTCCTGAGCAAAGAGCAGTGAACTGTCAACTCTCGCAAAGAGCAGATCGTCCCCCTGCATGTAAGCTGTCCCGGAATCAAATGCACCCTCCATAATCACTCGAGCCACTGCATCGTCGCAGACAATACGGCCATTTACCAGCAAAACATCACTCTCATCAACCCGGTTAATGAGAGTGTCTGGATGCTGTTCTGCATAAAAAGGGGCAAGATATCGACGCAGATGATAGGTAAGCTTCACTCCGCCCCTTATCGACTGCTCAAACTTTTCCCGAAGAGAGCGCAAACCGGTATAAAGACCATAAACAGGTTTAAGGTTCACCAGAGGTCTCAGCTCAAGAACCCTCGTATCTTCAAAAACAACAATCTGCATAAGGCAAACAGCGTATAAATTTTACTATTTCCCGCGACTTTACGTCACAATCTACTCATAAATATATTTTGCAATATAAAAAAACCGAGGATATGACCGGTGTTAGTTACCAGAATTAATGGATCCATAAAAAAAAATTTCCGATACCTTTCCAGGAGCTCTTATGAAACACATTGATTGAAAAAAATAAAAAGATCATTATAAACGTTTATATTAATCGGCAAATATGTTTACTCTCCTAATTTCCAATGAGGTAGACCCATCATTGTTAAACGCTCTAAATCCACAGAGAGAAAAATGGCACGAGTAAACCAACAAGCTCCAGAAATAACGGAAAAAAAGCATTGGAGGAGCCACCACCAGACATCCGGATACACGAAATGGATGAGCGTCGTTGACAACAATATTGTTCATACCTGGATTGAAGCTACAACAGATGTTATTCTGGACTTTATGGACGTAGAACTTTTGCGGGTTGTACTTCATGAATCTGCACTGGTAAACAGGCAATTCCATATTCTTTTTGATCTCCGTAGTGTCGTCAATATTACTTTACAATACAAGCGGGCAATTACTGACCTCTTTTTTAACTGGAGTCCCATTCTCGGCATGATTGGTTTTTACAATATTTCCGAATCAATGCGTATTACTGTTGAAACTTTTGCCGCTGTCGCCCCACAAAAGATTTCTGTAATCTTTGCTGAAAATTATGAAGAGGGTATTGGACATATAATCTCCTTTAAAGAAGGAAAAAGTATGTCGGAAAAGCTTGACAAGAAAGAACTGGCAATAATACCGTCAACCAAACAGTTTCTGCAGGTAATTGCAAGAATATC
>CAIOLC010000203.1 GCA_903859055.1 uncultured Chlorobiaceae bacterium
CTATTTTTCCGAGCACAAGCTTTCTGGGAATGCCGAGCTGGAGCTCGGCGTTCCCGGGTATAAGCTCAAAGATTGCAATACATCCTTACCGAATAACCTATAATTCATGGAATTAGAAACATTGCAGTGCTGTTTGGCGCTTCCTCGTTATAATATTATCGGGAAATCAGGTTGGTAACGGAATCGGTATTCACTGGCCTGATATCGACGAGGATATCAGTGCAGAGGGGATGCTCTATGGAGTCCCCGCACAACGATCAAGAAGAAAAATATCGGCGTAACAAAAAACGCTCAGGAGCCAACGTGGTTGTAGCTGCTAACGGAAATATTGTTGTGGCGGAAGAGTGACCGGCAAAGCTTTTTCTCAAAAATGCTGCCGAAAAAGATCCCTTCAAAGCTTTTTTTCAGCACTTGTTTTATGGAGAAGGAGAAAATAAGGCATGGATAAATTACAGGCATTTATCGACGAACAAAAAGCTCTGGATCCGGAGTTTGCAGAGTCGTTTGATGAAGGGTATGAACAGTTCAGGACTGGGGTGCTTCTTTGTTAAAAACGGCAAATACCTCGATCGGACGACGCGTCAGGGTAGAGATAACGATATTGCTATCAAGAAGATAGCGTAGCATTACAAAGCCTCCCGCTCTGGCTGCTCCCCTGCGTCACGCTCCTCCATAAAATCATCCGTCATCGCTTTCGGCCCAAAGAAAAAACTGTCCCAAGTCTGGCCGACAGGCGCAAGTATCCGCTCATTAACCTTTTACCCGAATGCTTACTTTTTTAACGTTCTCCGGTAACCGGACATTTACAACAATCGTACGGCCTGAGAGCGATTGTTGATAAAGACGGTGCTGGTAGTCATTAATGCCTCCTGGAACTGTGGATAGAGTACCGGTATATAGCAAATATTCACCGACCCAGCAATCTCTTTTGGTGCTGGCGGAACGCGAGAAAGGAGAGTTGTTTGCTCTCTTCAACACTGGCGATGTTGGAGCTCTGGAACCTGCTATCAAGCACCTTTTTGCCAGTATCGCCTACAATAATTACACCAAAAACAACATTGAGCGTTCAAGTGCCTGTTCCCTGCATTACGTTCAAGAAGAACTGCTCCGACATCAAAAGAGCTGCAACCCCTCACCTTGACAACAACTGGGCGTTTCAATTTTTCCACTCATCAATTTTTTCCGTAGATTAAGCCTCATCTGCGTCATGGAAGGCGGGGTCAGCCTCCCGATTGATCAGGTCACACACTTGTGGCACGCTTGTGGCACGCTTGTAAACAGCGATTTCACCTGAAAATGTTTTAATGGAAGAGACCATGACACCACTACCCGTCACCCTTGAGTCTGAAAAAAAACTGTTTTTTCATAATTATGCCCGGCTACCTGTTGCCGTCTCCCATGGCGAAGGGTGCTGGCTTGTCGGTGATGACGGCACTCGTTATCTCGATATGATTGCGGGCATTGGGGTCAATGCCCTTGGCTATGGCGACAAGCGACTTTCTGAAGCAATCAGCAGACAGGCTGAAAAGCTTATCCACGCATCAAACCTCTTTATGATGCCGCCTCAGTTTGAATTGGCCGAAAAGCTCCTCGCACTCTCCGGCCTCTCAAAGGTTTTTTTGGCTAACAGCGGCACTGAGGCCATTGAAGCTGCAATCAAAATTGCAAGGAAGTGGGCCTGCCAGTTCGGAGATCCTGATAAAAACGAGGTGCTGTCGCTGAGCAACTGCTTTCATGGCCGAACCTATGGCGCCATGTCGCTGACGGCAAAACCGCAATATATTGATGGCTTTGAGCCTCTGCTGACCGGAACCGGTATGATAAACTTCAACGATCTCAACGACCTTGAAGAGAAAGTTTCTGCCAAAACAGCGGCGGTATTTGTTGAAGTGGTACAGGGTGAAGGGGGGATTCACCAGGTATCACAAGAGTTTATTGACCGCTTGAAGCAGCTCCGTGAACAGTATAACTTCCTGATTGTCGCAGATGAAATTCAGGCTGGATGCGGAAGAACAGGCACATTCTTCAGTTATACGCAGGTGAATGCGGATCCGGATCTGGTCTGCCTTGCCAAACCTCTTGGTGGCGGTCTGCCATTGTCTGCCGTGATCGGCAACGAAAAAGTGGTGGATGTTCTGACCTACGGCAACCACGGCACCACTTTTGGCGGCAACCCTGTGGCCTGTGCGGCGGGTATTGCCATGATCAAGGCCATCCATGATGATCACCTTATGGAAAACGCTGAAACCGTCGGGAGTTTTATCCGTGATGAGGTGAAGAAACTCTCAGCAAAACACCCGCAGATTCTTGACATCCGTCAGTACGGCCTGATGATCGGCATCACCGTCGACAAGGAGGCCAAATATTATGCAAACAAAGCTCTCGAAAAGAATATACTTATCAATGCCACCAGCGTTAATGTTATCAGGCTGCTTCCACCCCTGACCATCAACATGAAAGAGGCGCAACACTGCATCACAACCCTTGATGAAATCCTTACCGAAGAAAAACAGGCAGCAACAACAACCGAATAAGAAAATTACCGAAAAAGTAACAGCTATGCCCCTTGAGCCAGTCAACTATATGATGATTGCTCTGGGGGGGCTGGTCATTGCAGCAAGCTATCTGGGCATGTTCATCGAGCAGGAGGTTGACGGGATTTTTGCCCTCTTCATCAGCCCGGTGACGCTTGTGGGCGCTTATCTCTGGATTATCTTTGCCATACTGTATCAACCGCAATCAAAGAAAAAAGCAACCGGTTAATCAAGCTGAAACTTGATCGGAACGGTAAACCACACCTTGATGGGACTGCCGTTCTGTATCCCCGGATAGTATTTTGACTCCATGACGGACTTCAGGGCAACGGCATCGAACACTTCACAATCAGCAGGAACACGCTTCATCACCCTTGCCTTGATTGGCCGTCCATTTTCACCAATGAGCACACTGACAAAGACCTTGCCTGTAATCCCTGCAATCCTTGCCATTTCGGGATAGTGCGGTTTTTTCTGTTCAAGAAAGCCCGGCATTTTTTCACAGGGAACAAACAGAGGCACCTCATCACCCGAACTGGCGGCACTGCCACCTCCCCCTGAAGCTGCAGCCGAAGTCTGGGAGAGCTGGGGCAGCGACTGTGTTGCCTCGCGAAGCTCTTTCTGTGTAGCAACCGTCTGCTGTACTGGTGCCTCCTCCTGACTCACCTGTTTGACCTTACCCACACTTGGCGCAACAGGTGGCGATACTGGTACAGGAGCGGAGGGAGATGGTGGAGCTGAAGGAGTTACCGCAACAGGCTCTGGCAAATCAAGGGGTGGTGGTGGTGGTAGCTGGGTGACGTTGGTCACAACTTCATAGCAGATCACTTTTGGCTCATCGTTTCTGAAGAAACCGGTCAAGAGGGTAAAGCTCTGCCAATTGGCTGCGACCAGCCAAAAGAGAGCGAGAAAAACAACAGCGGTAAGAACCCCGTGACCAAGAAAAAGATGCGCCTGCCGACGAAGGACAAGGTTGCCATAAGACAAATGACGTAAACAGTCGGTATCAAGAAACTCATTACTCGAAGAGCAGGATGTCACCCAACTCTTTACTCTCTTCTTATGCAGTTGTTCCAGTTTTGACAACACCAGAAAATCCTCCTTCGCTGCTTCCAGCCTTAAATTGCCCGTGTAATTTCGAGTGCATCCTGATCAGTATAATCATCAAGGCTAAACCGCTCAATTTTCATCAGGTTCAGCTCATCAATAATATCAACAAGATGTCGGTATTTAGCTTTTTCACTGAGCTTCACCACAATCACCAACTTCTGGTTTGCCGCAGTCTGCTGCTTCAGAAGCTGACGAAGCTCGCTGCTCAATGCCGATTGCTGGCGGCTATCGCCAGAGTCATACATCCGAACTTTTCTTGGCAGAGCGCCTCCAAGAGAACAATAGGCCATGATGTCATCGGCAATCCTCAGCGTCAGAACATTCTTCTCCACAACTTTAACCTCCGTTTTTTCCGGGGGTGTATTGATCTCCATCGTATTTGATTTTGAAAAGGTGGTCGTCAGCATAAAAAATGTCAAAAGAAGAAATGCCACATCGACCATCGGTGTCATATCGAGATGAAAGCCAATGCGCTTTGAGCCTCTTCTGCCCTTTTTTTGGCGTCCACCTCCATTCGGCGAATCGACAACACCCATCAGCGAACCTCCTTTTCAAGAACCGTAACAAGATTAAAAGTGAGCAGATTTGCTTTTTTATACACTTTAATAACGTTGTTGACCGCTTCGAAGCTCGCATTGGCATCAGCCTTTATCACGGGTCGAAGTTTCTGGTTGGCAAAGCGCGCCATCACCACAAACTTGTCGAGTTCGTCACGTTCAACACGAAAATTATCTTCAAGCCTGAAATGCTTCAGGGAATCGGCAACAGTGATCGCCGAAACTCCTGATGCCTGAAGTTTCGGTTTGATGACCGAGTTAAAAATTTTTTCCCGGGACTGCTGTGAAGAGACTCCCATTAAAAAGGTGTTGTCGCCACTCACAGTTACCGTCAAGACATCAGATTCTGGCAACTTGAGTTCAGAATGAGACGAAGGAAGAGTAATTGGCACCAGTTCAGGGGGGCGAAACTTGGTGGTTAGCATAAAAAAGGTCAAAAGAAGAAATGCCACATCCACCATTGGAGTCATATCTATCCTGAAACCAACCCGTTTAGCTTTGATTCTCGACATCAGCAACCCTATTTACCGGTTCCAAGAGTGTGGATAATATAGAATGCGGCCTCATCAATCATGTAACTGAAACGGTCTACCCGACTGGTAAAGACGTTATAGGCAATAATACCGGTGATACCCCCAAAAATACCGAGAGCTGTATTAAAAAGAGCTTCGGAGATACCAAGGGAGAGTTGAACGGCATCAGGTGCTCCGCTTGTTGCCATTGCCGCAAACGCTCGGATCATTCCGAGAGTTGTTCCAAGCAGCCCGACCATCGTCGAAATTGATGCTATGGTTGAGATTGCAACCAGATTGTTCTCAAGAAGCGGCATCTCCATAATGGTCGCCTCCTCAACCGCTTTTTCCATTTCACTCACCTTTTTCTCACGGTCAGTCACATTAAAATCGATGAGCATTTTGTACCGCTCCAGCGCCGCACGCAACACCGCAGCGAGAGAGCTTTGATGGTCGTCACATTTTGCAAGAGCCTTGTCTATTGCGCCGTTGTCAATATCAAGTTTGAGATTTTTCACAAACTCGGGAATATTTCCTTTTCCCGATGCCTTTTTCAACGCAATAATCCGCTCCACCGTATAGGCAATAACCATCAGAATAAGTGCCATCAGAACAGAGACCACCGGCCCGCCTTTCCATACTGCATGAAAAATTGATGCTGGAGGGGTTGTGCCCATCCACACATAAAAGCCTAGTGAAACCGCATAGGTTATAACAATAAGAAGAGCTGTGAAATAACTCTGTTTCATGAGGCTTGATCGTTTAAATTATCCTGAACAGCGAAGCATTATGAACCACACTGTAATTTGCTATACTGTAGACTTTCCGAACATAAACATCACCAGAATTTACCGCTGCCAAGCCTTACCCTGAACACTGGCGCAATCAGCAACAGAGCATATCACCAACAGAGAAGCTTCAGAGCAATAAACAACAACGCTATTACTTGTGCAATTTAGCAAATAAGCATTCTACTTTTCAACAGTAATCGTTCCAATTGTTGCAACAAAAGAATAAAATGTGATGCATTCTTTCAACACTTTGCCGCCAAAGGGACGGCAGCCAATCCCCTCTGCGATTATTGACGAAGTGCGGCAAGCGGCAGACATTGTCGATATTATCTCGGATTATGTAACCCTTCAGCCTTCAGGACGCAACTATAAGGCACTCTCTCCCTTTACCGTCGAGAAAACCCCCTCATTTATCGTCTCCCCCGACAAGCAGCTCTATAAATGTTTTTCTACCGGGAAAGGGGGAAACGTCTTCTCTTTTGTGATGGAGATGGAGAGAGTTCCTTTTCCCGAAGCACTGGAGCTGGTGGCAAAACGGGCAGGTATTGACATCAGCAAGTATACCAAAAAAAATGCAGCACAATCGCCTTATGAAGAGAGCCAGAACCAGACACTCCGCTGGGCCGCAAGGCTCTTTCACGAAACACTTGAACGAAAAGCAGGAGAGAGAGGTCACACCTATCTTCAGGAACGCTCACTTTCTGACAAGACTATCCAGGCGTTTGGCCTCGGATGTGCACCTGACTCGTGGGACTACCTTGTCACCGAAGCAAAACGAGCCGGTATTGCAGAAAAACATCTTATTGATCTTGGACTGATCGCCCCTCACAAACAGAAAAGCTCCTGTTACGATATTTTCCGCAACAGGGTCATCTTTCCAATTTTTTCGGTTGGAGGCCAGGTGGTCGGTTTTGGAGGTCGAACTCTGGGGAGTGACCCCCAGACACCCAAATATCTCAACTCCTCGGAGAGCAAGATCTTTGAAAAATCAAAGCTGCTCTATGGGCTTCATACTGCAAAAAATGAGATCAGAAGGCTTGAAACAGCCATACTTGTTGAAGGGTACATGGATGTTCTTGCGCTTCACCAGGCTGGTATGACCAATGCTGTGGCCTCTTGCGGCACATCACTGACACGCTATCAGGCAAAAGTGCTTCACCACTATACCAAAAGGGTGTTGTTTATGTATGACGCTGATCGGGCTGGTCAAAAATCAATGTTGAGCGGCATCGATACCCTGCTCTCTGAAAACATCACCCCTTTTGTCGTTATTCTTCCTGAAGGTGAAGATCCAGACAGTTTTGTCCGTCGTGAAGGGCGGGAAAAATTTTTCCAGTTTGCTGAAAAAAACATGCTCTCCTTTCAGGACTTTCAGCTCCATTTTTTTATGGAATCAGGCGACTTTGCTCAACCTGATCTTAAGGCAAGAGCAATAAGGGCAATGGCTCACACGATTTCGCTGGTTCCCGACCGCATCCGTCGGGAACTTTATCTTCAGGAACTTTCAAAAAAACTTGCGCTCAGCCTGTCGGCTCTCCAGGAGTTACTCGGCAAAGAGGAGGATGCAACAGAAAAAAAGAGAGCCTCATTTGAAAGTCGTCAAGAGCCTCAGCCACCGGCCAAGCCCGCGCCGAAACTCTCTGTGCTTGAAAAAACCTTTCTGAAAGCTCTTCTGGAAAGCACCAGCTACGGCAATGGTGTCCTTGAGTTTGCGGCATCACACGAGGCAATGCTGGAGCTGCCACACCCTGAAGCACAGGAGATTTTTACTCATCTGATCGGGCGGTATCACGACATTGCTGCACATCCTGAAGAGCGTATCGATGTTGCATCCGAAATAAGCTCCTTCATCAATCCCGATGCCCGCGATCTCGCTTCGGAATTATTGATTGACCCGCCTGTCAGTCATAAATGGCTTGAGAAGTCCGACATGCATGCCGATAATGCAAAGCGCTGCCTTGCCATGTTTTTGGATGCGTTCAAGAACCTGATCCTGGAACCATTACGTCTCCAGAAAAATATACTCACTGAAAAGATAAGGGTGGAGAACGAACCAGAGCGCGAAATAGCACTGTCACGCGAAAAAATCGTGCTCGATAAAAAAATCAGATCAACCACCCAGGAGCTGAAAAAGATGATCGTGGCCATTCTTGAAAACAGTTAGCCTCCCCGCTTTCCGGCAGGGCGGCTCACGGTTCTCTCTGTTCTTAAACGCAGTATCCTTCAATTGGATTATTGAGGCAAAGCGTCAGTATCTCCTCTCTTACTGCCTGACAGATATTGCCAACATCCGGTTTGTCTGCAGAAGAGACCACCTGGTCAATCAGCTCGGCAATCCTCTTGCTCTCACTCTCTTGCATACCCCTTGTGGTCACGGCTGGAGTGCCAATACGAATCCCACTGGTCACAAAAGGAGACTTGTCATCAAAAGGCACCATGTTCTTGTTCACCGTAATCCCGGCATCGTGCAGAAGATTTTCGGCAACCTTGCCCGTCACATTTTTGTTACGCAGATCCAGCAGCATGAGATGGTTTTTCGTTCCACCACTGACAATATTGTAGCCAAGCTCCACAAATCGCTCCGCCATCACCGAGGCGTTTTTAATCACCTGGCTGGCATACTCCCTGAAGGATGGCTGTAATGCTTCTCCAAATGCCACTGCCTTGCCGGCAATGATGTGCATCAACGGCCCACCCTGAATACCCGGCATAACCTCGGCATCCATCACCTCCGACATCATTTTGATTCGTGAACCAGCTTTGGTCTTGATGGTAATACCCATGGGGTTCTCAAAATCAGTACCCATCATAATCATGCCGCCCCTTGGCCCGCGAAGTGTCTTGTGGGTTGTTGTGGTAACAAAGTGGCAATGCGGAATGGGATTGCCCAGAAAACCTGCGGCAATCAAACCCGCAGGATGAGCAATATCGGCCATCAGAAACGCGCCAACCTTGTCGGCAATCGCTCTGAATGCCTTGATATCAAAACCCTGCGAATAGGCGCTGGCACCACAGATAATCAGCTTGGGGCGAACCTGCAGGGCAAGCTCCTCAACCTTGTTCATGTCAATACAACCGGTCTCGCGGTCAACACCGTAAGAGTGCGCATCAAACATCTGACCTGAAAAGTTGACCGAGCTGCCATGGGTCAGATGCCCGCCATGGGAGAGGTCAAGACCCATGATGGTATCACCCGGCTTCAGCACCGCAAAAAGCACTGCCATGTTGGCACTGGAGCCGGAGTGGGGCTGAACATTCACATAGTCACAACCAAAGAGCTTTTTTGCCCTGTCACGAGCCAAATTTTCAGCCACATCAACACATTCGCAACCGCCATAGTAGCGCTTGCCCGGGTAGCCCTCAGCATATTTGTTGGTCATCACCGACCCGCAGGCCTGCATCACCGCCCGGCTGGTGAAATTTTCTGAAGCAATAAGCTCAAGGGTATCTGTCTGACGCCTCGTCTCGCTGGCAATAGCATCAAAAAGCTCTTTATCCTGCCTCTGAAGGATATCGGTATCCATCGTCTTTCATTCCTTTTCCTGACGGAAGTTTACGGGTTTGGAGTTGTTCTGTCGTGAGAATGCGTTGCGGTGCCACAAGAGCAGCCGATAATATGGCCAAGCTTGTCGCGTTTGGTATCGAGATAATTTTTATTGATTGAGTTGGGGGCAATTTCAAGCGACAGCCTCTCCACAATTTCGAGGCCATACCCCTCAAGGCCAACAACTTTCTTTGGATTATTGGTCAAAAGCCTCATTTGCCTGACACCAAGATCCTTGAGAATCTGGGCACCAATACCATAATCACGCAGGTCGGCCTTGAAGCCAAGTTTTTCATTGGCCTCAACCGTATCGAACCCCTCATCCTGAAGGTTATAGGCTTTGAGTTTGTTGATAAGACCAATGCCGCGTCCCTCCTGCATCAGATAGATCAATACCCCGCGCCCCTCTTTTTCTATCATGGTGAGCGCGGAGGCAAGCTGATTGCCGCAATCACAGCGCAAAGAGGCAAAAGTATCGCCCGTGGCACACTGCGAGTGAACCCTCACCAGCACCGGCTCGTCGGTGGTAATATCACCTTTGACAAAAGCGATATGGTTATGCTGGTCGGTGAACGATTCATAGGCAATAAGCCTGAACTCTCCATAAGCTGTTGGGAGCCTTGATTCCACCGCCCGTTGCACAAGCTTGTTGCGCTGCATCTGATAGGCAACCAGTGACTTGATCGTGATCAGCTTCAACCCGAATTTTGCCTTCAGCTTGATCAGCTCGGGAAGTCGGGCCATACTTCCGTCATCATTAAGAATTTCGCAAAGAAGGCCGACAGGGGTACATCCGGCAAGTCTTGCCAGATCAACGGCTGCTTCCGTATGTCCTACACGCCGGAGTACACCACCATCCATAGCCCTGAGAGGAAAAATATGGCCCGGACGGGAGAAATCATCGGCTTTCGATGAGAGATCGCCAAGCATCTTGATCGTCACGGTACGGTCATAGACAGAGATTCCTGTGGTAATCCCTTCGGCTATCGCATCAACAGATACCGTAAAGTTGGTCTCATGCTGCGAGGTATTCCTCTGTACCATCGGATCAAGCTGCAGCTCTTTGGCCCTCTCCATCGTTACCGCCACACAAAGAAGACCCCTCGCCTCCCTGGTAATAAAGTTGATCATCTCTGTTGTCGCCCGGTCGGCGGCGCCAATAAAGTCGCCCTCATCTTCACGCTCCTCGTCATCAATCACCATAACAAGCTTTCCCTGCCGAATATCTTCAAGAGCTTCGTCAATAGAGTCAAAAATCTTTGTATGCATACCTGTTGATTACACCTTTTTGCAAACCGGATAGGAGATGAAAATAAAGATGGTAATGTAAAAAAATCCTTCCCCATTTTCGAGAGCTCAAAAAAAGAAGAGCGGCAACTTCAAATATTGTGTTTTATGATATATGAGTAACTGATATGCAGGTGCTACCTTGGCAAAAAATGAAGCAAATAACATGAAAAAAGAGCCATCTATCCTTACATAGCCAATTACCCCAAAACTGTCGAAACCCTGAGAAAGGACGAACCCTCAAAGTTACTGATCCACTGATCATTCATACCCGTTTATCTATTCACCTCGAAGATACTTAGCAGCTTAGGTGTCACACTTTTTTTCAGAACACTTGACTTCACAGCTCTTGAATGTCCCGTCTCTTATCTCGTCGATTGAGGTGCTATGACATAGGGCGATATACCCTTTTTCTCACAGTGTTCTGCATCGCCGTTGCTTAAGTTGCAATACGCGCAATCGGTACTGACTATGAGGATTGTTAATTACCGTTAACAGCAATTTACAACGATCACCAAACGACTACGCATTTTTTAAAATGGATTTGTAGGGATTTGTAGGGATTTGTAGGGATTTGTAGGTTGTGCATGAATCGACTTCAACGTATCGTTATTTCTGTGACGGAATTAAGTCAGCTGCTCCATAAAAATAAAGGTGTCACAAATTGCAAGGATTTTTTTTACTCCATTTCGGATCAATGGGAGTAGATGTTTTCTGAATCAATACCAGTACCAACGTTTGATCTCCTCACGTTGCAATATCCGAACAAAATGCGGAGGGTACTATGCCATACGATAATGCAAAAAAGGTAATCGCTGAAAAGCTCCAATCTGATGCCGGTCTTCGTGACAGTGTAGCAAATTTCATCCTGTCCCGGGGATTTTCGTCCCACTTTGAAGATCTAAAGAGCGTCAGTCAGGAGATACCAACACAACGGCATAATGGTGGCGAATATTGCGATAAAATTAGTGGTTTTTACTCCTATTTATCAAGCAGCAATGGGCAAGGATATCCATTTGAAGGCATACTGCAAGGATATGAGCATTGGGTCGGATAATGGTGAAAACAGAAGTATATTTTTATAAAAAAAGTCGATAAAGCCATAAAAAAATAGAAATTATGTCAAAAGAACAAAGTAGCAACACACCGGACTAACCGGTGGATACGCGTGAGGAACAGATCAGCGGGGTAGCCTACCCGCTGATACGATTTCCAGACAAGTGCTCTGGATATTTCAAACGGCTTTGTCATACTGACTTACTTGACGAGAAGCTCTTCTGCAAAGTTGAACCCTACACCAAACACAGTTTTTATAGGAGACAAACCATCAAGGTCTATTTTCTGGCGCAGGCGGTGAACCAATGACTCAAGTGATCGCTTGCCGTATTCGTTATACTCATAATCGAGAATACTCATTATCTCCTTACGGGTAATATTTTTATGGCTATTCGAAATAAAACAATTCATAAATTCAAACTCTTTTGAGGTGAGCTTGATCATCTTGTTATCCGGATTATAAAGAGACCACTCGACGCGATCAAGCAGCCACAGCCTTTTATTCTTTACCGATACAAATTTGCCTTCACTTGCCCGTAGTTGCTGCTGAGGAGCATGCAGAACGATGTCACACCGTCCTAAAAGATTACTGATTGAAGCTGAAAGCTCCCGGAAATCGACAGGTTTCACAAGGTATATATCGGCTCCAGAGTTGTAGCTAGCAAGTTTGTCTTCAATTGTTGCAAGTCCGGTTAACATGATAATCCGCAAATCCGTATTGTTTCGCAAGTATTCGCAGAGCGCAATTCCACTCTGATCAGGCAAGCCGATATCGAGAATTGCAACCTGATAAGAG
>CAIOLC010000204.1 GCA_903859055.1 uncultured Chlorobiaceae bacterium
GATGGGGAAATTCAGTTTCATCCCCGGCAATGGATCAATACCTACCGCCACTGGATGGAGAACATTCAGGACTGGTGCATTTCGCGCCAGATCTGGTGGGGACATCGTATTCCCGCCTGGTACGACACTGAGGGGCGTGTATGGGTTGCTGCTTCATATCAGGAGGCATGTCATCTTGCTGGCACCGACAAGTTGGTGCAGGATGAAGATGTGCTGGACACCTGGTTCTCGTCATGGCTCTGGCCGTTGACAACGCTGGGTTGGACAGAGAAGCAGAGCGACAATGATGATCTCAAATCGTTTTATCCCACCAGTACGCTGGTGACCGGACCGGACATTATCTTCTTCTGGGTAGCCAGAATGATTATGGCGGGTCTCTATTTTAAAGGCACTGTGCCTTTCCGTGATGTCTATTTTACCAGCATTATCCGCGATATGAAGGGGCGGAAACTCTCAAAGTCGCTTGGTAATTCGCCTGATCCGCTCAAGGTGATTGACACTTATGGTACCGATGCCCTTCGTTTTACCATAATCTATATTGCGCCTCTTGGTCAGGATGTGCTGTTCGGCGAGGAGAAGTGCGAGTTGGGTCGCAATTTTGCTACGAAAATCTGGAATGCCACACGCCTTGTTTTTATGCAGCGCGAGAAGTATTTCACTGATCAGGATGATTTTTCGTTGTGCTATACAACGTTTGATCCTCGTTCAGTCACTCTTGATTTTGCGGAACAGTGGATTCTTGCTGGTTATCATGCCATGCTTGAGCGCTATCATCATGGCTTCAGCCAGTTCAGAGTCAACGACATTGTCAAGCTGCTCCACGACTTCTTTTGGGGCGATTACTGCGACTGGTATCTTGAGGCGCTGAAGGTGAAACTTGCGGGGGAGTTGACCAAAGAAGAGGCTCGCAACGCGGTATGCCTTGCGGTCTCTATTCTTGAGGGTACTCTTCAAGCCCTGCACCCTGTGATGCCCTTTATTTCCGATGAGATATGGCACCATGTTGTGCCTCATGCCCGAGAGGAGAGTATTGCCCTGTCGTCAATGCCTCTTGCGGATGCAGCAATTGCCGGAGTTGATCGCAGGGAATTTTCTCTGATTCAGAAGATTGTTAACGAAATCAGAAGTTTGCGTTCATTGTTCGGCGTTCCACACAAGAGCGAAGCGAGAATTCTTTTCAGATCAGCCAATGAAGCCGATCACGATGTGATTGAGGCAAATCTTCCACTGATAGCTGCGCTTGGTCAATGTGTTCCGGCGTTTATGGAGAGTGCAGAGCACCCGCATCACGCTGCAGCCTCGGTTATTGAAGGAAATGAACTCTTTGTGCTGCTTGAGGGTTTAATATCATTCGACAAGGAGCGAGTACGTCTCCAGAAAGAGATTGACAATATCACCTCTTACGTTGGTTCGGTTCGCAAGAAGCTTTCCAACAGTGGTTTTGTTGATAATGCTCCTTCCGAGGTTATTGACAAAGAGCGTGAAAAGGTGAGGGATTCGGAGGATAATCTTGGAAAACTGATCAGGAACCTTGCTGTTCTCAGTGAATAAAGTGGCTGTTGGTTCACTTTATTTTTTGCGCGGGTGTTTTCTTTTTTCATTTGCTGAAATCCGCGAAAAGTGGTACATTCCGACTTTTACGGTTTATCAGGCAGACCGGCTCGACTGGTATAAATTGCCTAAGTTCTTAAGGGGAGTTTTACATGAGGCAACTCAAAATAAGCAAGCAGATAACGAATCGGGAAAGCCTTTCTCTTGACCGATATCTGCAGGAGATAGGAAAATATGATCTTTTGACCGCTGAGGATGAGGTAAGGTTGACCAAGGCGATCAAAGAGGGGTTTGACATGCCGGTTGATACGATTGAATACAAGCGTGCAAAGCGCGCCCTTGACAAGTTGATCAAGGGTAATCTGCGTTTTGTTGTCTCTGTAGCCAAGCAGTACCAGAACCAGGGGCTGACCCTTGGTGATCTGATCAATGAAGGTAATCTTGGTCTTATCAAGGCGGCAAAACGGTTTGACGAGACCCGTGGGTTCAAGTTTATCTCTTATGCGGTATGGTGGATTCGCCAGTCTATTCTCCAGGCTCTTGCCGAGCAGTCGAGAATTGTGAGGCTTCCGCTGAACCGTGTGGGTACCCTCAATAAAATCAGTAAGGCGTACAGCCAGCTTGAGCAGGAATTTGAGCGTGACCCCAACACCAGGGAGCTTGCAACTCTTCTTGAGATGGACTCACAGGATGTTGCCGACACTCTGAAAATTGCCGGGCGCCATGTGTCGGTCGATGCCCCGTTTGCCCAGGGCGACGATAATCGCCTGCTTGATGTGCTGCAGAACGATGGTCATCTCCCTGATTATGGCCTGAACCGCGACTCTCTTACCCTTGAAGTTGAACGTTCACTTTCAGTCCTCGCACCAAGAGAGGCCGATGTCATCAAATCCTATTTCGGTATTGGCATGGAAAACCCGCTGACGCTCGAAGAGATTGGTGAGAAGTTCCGGTTGACTCGCGAGCGTGTCCGCCAGATCAAGGAGAAAGCGATACGGCGGCTGAGGCAGTCGGCCTACAGCAAGATTTTGAAGGAGTATATCGGGAACTGATTCATACTCCCGAAATCACAGGACAATGGAGAGCTGCAATGGGTGTTTGCCTGCTCTCCATTATAATATTGGTAGACATTTTCTTCGGCCTTGGCCATCCTTGGGTCCAGGGCGTTGTGTTCATATTGAGCCTTCCGTATCCGACCGGTTACCGCACACGGATCTTGAACTTGTTCATGGAAAGTTCCAGTGTTCAAGTCTCCGACATCCACACCGGATCATCATTTTTCAGCCCAAGCAGTTTTGCTGCATTACCATTTCGTACGGCAATTTCGATCATCCCGCTGCTTCCCGCATAGGCAAGAAGCTCCTGATCAGCAACCTCTCCATAGGTAACAGAGATGGGCAGAGGAGGGCAACCAGCCGTCTCAACAAACCACTCTTTTGAAAGGTCAAGACTCTCGCTGTCGAGCGAGGTGACCAGATTTCCAAAATGGTCGATAGCGATGATTTGGCCATTCCATGATTTTCCGTTATCAGATGTTGTGCAGTTTGGCAAGGAGATTCTGGCACATGCTGAGGGATCAATTTCATCACCAAGTTCCAGCGGCGAAACGCTGGCAGCAAGATGTGCAGCGGCCGGAGAAAAAACATCTCGCCCGTGAAAGGTGGAGCTTTGAGTTCTGAGCATATAGTGCTCTTTGGTAATATGGACGCAGTGTCGGATGTTGTCACCTTGTAGAATGGCTGTCAGCAAACCATTGTCAGGTGCAAGAAAGGTGTATCGGTCCGTTTTGATTGCTATCGCTTTACGCGAGGTGCCGACTCCAGGGTCCACTACAGCGACAAAAATGGTGCCGTCAGGGAAAAATTGTTTTGACTTGCCAAGCAGAAAGGCTCCCTGTGCAATATTCTGTGGAGAGATGGCATGAGTGAGGTCGATAATTTGTGCTGCCGGTGCAAGCGAGAGAATGACCCCCTTCATCTGTCCAACAAAGGGATCAGTAAGACCAAAATCGGTCATCAGAACGATAACAGGGTGGTAGTGCATGGGGGGGGTCAGTCAAGAGTTGTTTTATAGATCACGTAGCCGATGCCGAGAAAAAGCAAATTGGGCAGCCATGCGGCCAGAAGAGGATTTATCGCACCCTGGTTTCCGGCCATCGCAACAGTTTTCTGCAATCCGAGATAAAGAAATCCCGCAAAAAGCGAGATGGTAATTTCAGAAGCCAGTCCACCACGCTTCTTTTTTGCGGAGAGTGGCACACCTATCATGATGAGAATGAGTGAGGCGAATGGCATGGATGTTTTGGTGTGAAAAGCGACCATCGACGGTTCAAGCCCTGCCAAACCAGCTTTTTGTTTTTCTGAAAGATAACGGTAATGGTGGATAATATCCATCTCATCCGGATGGAGGTGAAGCTCTTTCAGTGAAGAGGGTGAAAGGGCAAGTTTGACCGATTTTGACGGCTCAAAGCGAAACGCCTCATTATTTTCTGCAAAAACTCTGGTTGAAGCACTCCGCATGATCCACACCTTCTCTTTTTTATCATAACGCATTGAGCTTGCATCGATTCTCGACAGAACTCTTGCCCCCCTGAACTCCTCAATGGAGACCGACTTCAGGGTTGAGTAGTCATCAGGATCAACGTTTCCTATGGCAACCATTTTATTGCCAGGTTCAAGAAGATGAATATTCTGGTTCTCTTTCGCCCTGGAGTCGCTTTTAATAAAATATCGTTGTTCAAAGAGATGGGTTTCGCTGAATGCTGTTGGCGCGATCCACCATGCGGTGAGCAGATTCGTGCCAAGAATAAGAAGGCCTCCAAAGAGAAATGGAGTGAGCAGTTGGCGCATATTGACACCTGCCGAGCGAATGGCTGGAAGTTCGCTGGAGAGAGAGAGTTTACCTGAGACAAGTATTGAGGCGAGGAGTGTGCTGATTGGCGAAGTGATCAGAAGAGTGGCCGGAATGGTCAGCAGAAAAAAACGGATAACCTCCAGTAGCGTGAGATGGTTATCCATAATCGCATCAAGTCGTTCGACCGCTGTAATGAGAATAAAGAGGCTGACAAAGACCAGAGAGGAGAAAAAGAAGGCTTTTGCAAACTGCCCGAATATATACCTGTAGAGAATCTTCATCGTATTATCCGGGCAAGGGTGCAGGGTATCACTCTGTTAATAACCAAAAATATCATCAACGTTCAGCTCTTTGACGGTTCCATATTTCCGAAGAGTTGCCATGTCAAGATTTTTCTTGTTGCCAAGCACCAGCATGACATGTTTCCTGTTATTGAAATGGCTCTTGTGGAACTGCTCAATGTTGTTGAGGTTCATGCTTCCAGCTCCCTGATAAATATCTTTTCTGATATCGTGGTCGTGCCCAAGCCGCAGTGCCTCCTCGTACGAGAAGAGAATTTCGGTTTTTGTGAGCCGTTCAGTTGAGATTTTCTGCAAAATGCCATTCTGCGCCGATGCAAAGAGTTGTGGCGATTTTGGCAGCTCCCTCATCAGTTTGCTGATTCCTTCGAGTGCTTCGGGCAGTTTGTCGGCCTGGGTGCCAATGTAACTGACAATAAAGTTGTGCTCCTTCTTCTGTTTCGGAGTTTTATAGACAGAAAATACCGAGTAGGCAAGTGCCTTGGCTTCGCGTAGCTCCTGGAAGACCACAGAAGACATGCCACCACCGTAGTATTCGTTGAAGAGTGTCGAGAGAGGCACAATGGAGGGGTTATACAGCTCATCTCTTGTCAGCAGAATCACCTCAGCCTGTGTCATATCATAGTCAACGACATAGACAAGATTGTCGTTCTGTTCAAGATCTTTGTAGGGATCGTTTGCTGGCGGGGTTTTGAATGATGCGGGGTATTGCCGGACTGCATGCAGCTCCCCGAGCAGCTCCACGGAAGAGGCTGGGCCGTAGTAAAGAACCCGGTGGCTGTACTGCAAGAGCGACTGTATCTCTTCAAGCAACTCTTTCGATGTCACCTTTCCAAGCTCACTGTTGCTCAGGACGTTGGTGAAGGGCGACACAGGACCATACTTGCCATAACTTGTCATGGCCTCAAAAAGTATCTTTTTCTTGGAGAGCTTGTCATCAGCACGCTCTTTCATCACTCCGGCTTTCAGCTTTTCAAGCGCATCCTTATCCGGGCGGGTATCCACAAGAAGTTTTTCAAGCAGCCGGATTGCCGCCGCCGAGTTTTTCTGAAGTCCTGAAAGTTTCAGGTAGACATAGTTGTCGGAGGTAAATGCCGAGAAGCTTGCACCTACCTTGTACAACTCCTGGCTGAACTCTTTTGGGGTAAGCTCCGAAGTGCCAAGATAGGAGAGATAGTCGAGCGCAAGATCAATTTTTTTGCTGTTATTTTTTCCGATATCAAAGACATAGTAGAGCGAGAAAAGCTCATTTTCACTGTTGTGCAGATAGTGCAGCTTTACTGAAGGGTTAACTTCAAAAAAGCCTATATCTTTTTTATAGTCAAGAAAGGATGGACTGGTCGCTTCAGATTTTTTGGCCAGGATCTGCTCGGCAAACTGCGATGAGCTGTTCCGGTTCACCGTGAGCGGGGTGATCGGGGGCTTCTGGATTTTTGTTTCACTCTCAGGTGTGCCGTGCTCCTTGAAGATGGCGACATAATTTGAGCTATAATGTTTTTTTGCAAACGAGATCAGCTCCTCTTTGGTAATCTTCTGAAGGCGATCAATATTGCTGACATGCTCCTGCCACGGCATACCCCAGATAAAGCTGTCCACGTATGCTTCAACCCTGCCGCGGTTGCTTTCGTAGAGTTTCAGTTGCTCCACTTTCAGGTCATTAATCGCCGCTTCGAGTAGCCAGTCAGGAAACGTGCCCTCTTTCAGCAGGTCAAGCTGATCAAGCAGCTCACGTTGTACCTCTTCAAGGCTCTGTCCCTCTCGCGGTTTTCCGGTGAGAATGTGCGTGGAATAATCTTTCATCATGATCAGTGATGAGCTGGCATCGAGTACTCTCTGCTGCTGGTTCAGATTGAGGTCAATCAGACCGGCAGTATGGTTGAACAGGATTTTGTCGACAAGAGTCAGGTAATCGGCATCAGGGCTGTTGACACCATTGAAACGAAAGCCGATAACCAGCTCTTCAGATTCAGGCCCTTTGACCTTTGTGATCAATGGCTTGGTTATTTCATCTTCAACAGCCGCGGTAAATGCAGGCAGCTCTTTTGGCTCCAGTACCGAAAACTTCTCATCAATCAACCTGATCATGGCATCGGGCTCAAAATCGCCTGCGATACAGAGTGCCATGTTGTTCGGCACATAATGGCTTCGGTAATAATCGATCACATTTTTGATGGAGGGATTTTTCAGGTGCTCAGCCTTGCCAATGGTGGTCTGTGTTCCGTAAGTGTGTTTTTGGAAGAGTCCGGAAAAAAGATTCTCCCATATTTTTCGGCTGTCACTGTCCATAGTCATGTTTTTCTCTTCATACACGGTTTCAAGTTCGGTATGAAAGAGGCGCATGACCGGATTGCGGAATCGCTCTGCCTCAATGGTCAGCCACTGGTCAAATTTATTAGACGGAATATCGTTGACATAGACGGTCTGTTCGACCCAGGTGTAGGCATTGGTGCCCTGGGCCCCGATAGAGCTGAGTAGCTTGTCATACTCATTGGGGACGGTGAAACCAGCCGCAGCATTGGAGAGTGAATCGATCTTCTTGTAGATCGCCGCCCGTTTTTCAATGTTGGCCGTTGAGCGGTACTCTTCATAGAGATCAGTAATTTTTTGAAGCTCGACATGCTCCTTTTCATAATCAAGAGAGCCGAGGGAATCTGTGCCCTTGAAGAGCATGTGCTCCAGATAGTGCGCAAGACCTGTTGTCTCAGCCGGATCATTTTTGCTACCCGCCCGGACGGCGATAGAGGTGTAGATCCTCGGCTCGTCATGATAGGGGCTCATGTAGACGGTCAGCCCGTTTTTGAGGGTATAGATTCTGGTGTGAAGAGAGTCTCCGGGAACGGTGGTGTATGGATAAGGGCTGGTTTCGTGCTTGTTCATAATGGGCGTGCAGGAGATTAAATGCAAAAAAAGTATCCCGATGATGAGTATGGGGATACCGCGTTTCATGGGTAACTCGAATCGAAAATTATCAGGCATCAAATAAAGACAATAATGGGATTAAAAGCAGATAATTGCAACCATGGCAAGAACCTTTTTTAAAATATACGGATGCAAGCACCCCGGCCTTTATTGTTGAATCCATTGCCAGGTGGTGCAGGCTTTCTTTCTTACTCTTCTCAGACATTCATATAGAACAACAATTTATGGTTCTCAAATGTACATCGCCGCAGCAAAACCCCCAAACCTGCCTGATTGTCACTCTCAAGAGCACTTCAAACGGCTGGTTCTCATTTGGAATATAACAGATAACCACACAATATATTTCCATTTTGACCGACCATTTCGACCAGTCTTTATTCTGATGCAACGGGAGCCGCCTTGCCTGAATGAGTCGAGCGTCAGGCAAACGAATGGACGAAGCAACACGAAAGATGGCTGAATTTTATTCTTTTGTTTTATGTTACACTATCAAAAACCAGCGTATGTTCTTATGCACACCAACTCTCCTCTCAAAATTATTGGCCTTGGTCGTTATCTTCCGCCGCGCATTATCTCAAGTACTGAGCTTGAAAAAAACTACGGGCTCCCTTCAGGCTGGGTGGAGCGACGCAATGGTGTGCGAGAACGTCGATGGGTTACGACTGAAACCGCCTCTTTCATGGCGGCTGAAGCGGCTCGCGAAGCTCTTGACGAAGCGGGGCTCAGGCCTGATCAGCTCAGTCTTATCATCAACGCCTCAGGAACTGCTGAACAGGCTATCCCTGACAATGGCGCGCTGATACAGTGCCAGCTTGGCCTCGGCAGATCGGGTATTCCAGCCATGAGCGTGAACACCACCTGCCTCAGCTTCATCACGGCCCTTGATGTTGCAGCAACCTCTCTGTATGCGGGGCGCTACAACAATATTCTTGTCGTCAGTTCAGATATCTCCTCGTGCGGTGTCAACCCGAAAGAGCCCGAATCAGCGACACTGGTTGGTGATGCTGCAGCGGCTGTGGTGGTGACTCGTTCCGCTGATGGTGACCTCTCATGCCTGCACCATGCGCATTTTAAAACCTGGGGTGACGGCGCCTCTTTTACCGCTATCAAGGGAGGAGGATCGGCACGCCATCCGGCAAAACCTGGTCATAACCCGGATGATGACCTTTTCCACATGGACGGTCTGGCGGTGCTTCGCATGGTGCGAACTCTTGATGAGGCGTTTCTCGAAGAGCTCTATCCAGGCCTCTCAAAAAGTCTGGTTGATATCGACCTTGTTATTCCTCACCAGTCGAGCAAGGTAGGCTTGTCTCTGCTTCAGCGTTATGGTTGGCCGGAGGATAAAATCGTGCAAACCCTCACTTGGCTTGGCAACTGTGTCGCGGCCTCTCTTCCCTCAACACTCTATCAGGCAGTACGCGACAACGCCCTCCAGCGCGGTGAGAAATTTTTGCTCATTGGCACCGGGGCAGGCCTCTCCATGGGTGGATTGATCCTGAGATATTGAAGGAAAAAAATCAACCTTGGTGATGCTCTCACAGAGTTTATGAAGCACCACTTTCCGTTGGGCAGATGCGACTGGAAGAGGCAAAGTCCTGCAAAATATTCGTTCCACCTGTCGCGCCCATTGACCGCCAAAAATGAAAGGGTGGTAATTAAGGTTAGTTTCTTTATTTTGTCAAAAAAGCAAAGCTGTATCATGGTATTTTCTGCCCTTCAAAAACTCTGAACAGTATCCTGATGAGGGATATTTTGATCTATGGCTGATGCAGGTCAACAAAAATCTCAGAAAAGGTACCCTCCATTTCTGAAAAACAGTTCAGGAGAGCGATCGCTTCGCTTTCCTGCTGTGTCGCGCTCGTTTGTCCCCTCAGTGTTTACCGTCATGAACATGGTTTCGGGTTATATCTCAATTGTGATGTCGGGCGAAGGCAGTTTTGTGGCGGCCTGCTGGTTTATTATTCTTGCATCATTTTTTGATACCATCGATGGTTTTGTGGCGAGAGTCACCAATGGCACCTCCGATTTCGGGTTTGAGCTCGACTCGCTCTCAGATCTTGTCTCTTTTGGTGCAGCCCCAGCTTATCTTGTTTATAAATTTGGTCTTGAGGGGCTGCCAGGCATGACTGGTATTTGTGTCAGTTCATTGCTGATGATCGGGAGCGGGCTCCGGCTTGCCCGTTTCAATATCAGTATGATCGGCTATAAAAAGGAGTCGTTTTCCGGTCTTCCAACTCCCGCACAGGCGTTGACCATTGTCGGGTTTGTGCTTTGGATGAGTGGTGACCCGGTTTTTCCTGTTGCTTCAATGAGGATGGTTCTTGCGGGCCTTTCAATTGCCCTGTCGCTGCTCATGATCAGCAAAGTCAATTATGATACGCTTCCCAAACCAACGCGTGATGCCTTCAAACGGCAGCCGGTACAGATGTCAGTCTACATTATTGCCATGTTCTGTGTGCTGCTCTTTCATTCGAAGGCTTTTTTTCTTGCCATGTTGTTGTATATTCTGGTCGGTATTGTGAGGTCAATCACTCTGCTTTTCCGTGGTCAGTGGCAGACCTGATTTTTTTGTTCATCCATCACTTGTGATCATGCCATATATCGCAAAAATCAAGGTTACTCTGCGCCAGTCAATTCTTGACGTTCAAGGCAAAGCGGTCGATCATGCCCTGAAAAATCTCGGATATCGAACGGTCGAGTCTGCCAGAATAGGCAAATATATCGAGGTAACCATTCATGAAACAGAGCTTGCTGAAGCAGAGCGCATTGGCAACGAGATCTCTCAGAAGCTGTTATCGAATCCGGTTATGGAGAATTACTCTCTGGAGTTGGTTCAGATTTAGTAACTGAGCACTGTCGATATCTGCCCCGCCGGGGGGCTGATGCTCGAACTGCTCACGACAATTAAAAGAAGTGACTTTATGTCTGATATAACCGTTGGGGTTGTTGTATTTCCTGGTTCAAACTGTGATCATGATACTGAACATGCTGTTGCCTCATTTCCTGGCATCAAGCCGGTGATGCTCTGGCATAATGACCACGATCTCCAGGGGGCAAAGGCAATTATTCTGCCGGGTGGTTTTTCTTATGGAGACTATCTGCGTGCTGGTTCTATTGCCCGTTTTTCCCCCATCATGAAAGAGGTTATTGAATTTGCACAGAAAGGCTTTCCGGTGCTTGGCATCTGTAACGGATTTCAGGTACTCCTTGAGAGCGGGCTGCTTGAAGGGGCTCTTTCGAGGAACCGCGATAAAAAGTTTCTCTGCTGCCAGACCCATATCAGGGCGGTGAACGGTTCAACCATCTTTACCAGTCTCTATCCTGAAGATGAGCTGCTCAGTATACCGATTGCCCATGGCGAAGGCAACTACTTTGCCCCTCCTGAAGTGATTGAGAGGCTTGAAGAGCATCAGCAGATTGTTTTCAAATATACAGATGCGGGTGGAAAGATCACTGACGAAGCCAATCCCAATGGATCGCTGAAGAATATTGCAGGCATTGTCAACCGGCAGGGAAACGTCCTTGGTTTGATGCCCCATCCCGAGAGGGCGAGCGAAAAGATTCTTGGCTCTCTTGACGGAAGAGGACTTTTCGAGTCTCTCTTTCTGCATATCGCCGAGGTATAGGACGTTGCCGGGCGCAAAGCAGAAATACAAGGTCTTTTCATGGCTGTTCTTTGACTTTGCCAACACCTCTTTCAGCGTGATGATGGTCACGTTTGCTTTTCCTCTCTATTTTAAAAATGTTATCTGTGCTGGCGATGCTTCGGGTGATGCCTTGTGGGGCTTCAGCGTCAGTCTCTCCATGCTTCTTGTTGCGCTGGTGTCGCCTGTTCTTGGCGCTGCGGCCGACTATTCCGGAAAACGGAAGCGCTTTCTTCTCTTTTTTACCCTTACCTCAATTGTAGCCACAGCTCTCCTCTCATTTTCCGGACCGGGAATGGCCGTGATGGCTGCATTGCTTTTCGTACTGGCTAACATGGGTTTTGAGGGTGGATTGGTCTTTTATGATGCCTATCTCAAGGAACTTGCCTCCGATAAAAGTGTTGGCAGGCTCTCTGGCTATGGTTTTGCCATGGGCTATCTGGGTGCTCTCTCCATTCTGCTGCTGGTAAAACCGCTCCTGAGCAAGGGGATTGTGCTCGCCAATGCGGCAAATGTGCAGATGAGTTTTCTTGTGGCTGCGGTTTTTTTTGCCCTTTTTGCCGCACCACTCTTTCTTGTGCTTCGGGATCAAAAGAGAGAGAGCAGGCCGGCAATCTCCTTGACAGCGCTTGGCCAGTCGATCAGGGAGGTGAAGTATACCGTGCAGCATATCATGCACTATCCTGATCTTGCCCGTTTTCTTCTTGCCTACTTTTTCTACAATGACGCAATTCTGACAATCATCGCCTTTTCATCGATTTATGCCCAGAACACTCTTGGCTTTACAACGGGTGATCTGATCATCTTTTTTATGCTGGTGCAGACAACAGCTATTTTCGGATCGGTTATTTTTGGCTTTGTCACCGATAAAATTGGCCCCAAAAGAACGATTGTTATCACCCTCATGATCTGGTTTGTCGTGGTTCTTTCTGCGATTATGGCCGACAGTAAGGATCTCTTCTTTTATACAGGAATGCTTGCTGGTATGTCCATGGGGTCGTCCCAGGCAGCATCACGCTCAATGATGACCAGGTTGACACCCCGTGAACATGTCACCGAGTTTTTTGGCTTTTATGATGGCACCTTTGGAAAGGCTTCAGCAGTCGTTGGTCCACTGCTTTTTGGTCTAGTCTCATCCCGGGCTGGAAGTCAGAAAGCAGCTCTTGCATCGCTCTTGCTCTTTTTTACTCTTGGTCTTTTGCTGATGACCAGAGTGAAATCGGTTGCAGCAGAGAGCTCTCTACCTACCAAAGCAGGGGAGTAAACCATGGTGGCAACGAAGAGAAAAATGAAGTCAGAAGAGAGAGTCCCTTTCCTGGAGTATCTCCGGGCATTTCTCCCATTTTTCTGGAAAAACTTTATCAACGACAAGATTTTTCCTGGAGCAAGCTCTCTTGCCTTTCAGACGCTTCTCTCCATTGTGCCTGTTTTTGCCATTATTCTCTCTATCCTGAATGTTTTTGTGGTTTTTGCGCCATTCAAGCGGTCGGTGGAAGATTTTCTTGTTCAGAACTTTATGCCGGGTGCAGGTTCATTGCTGAACCACTACCTCTCTGATTTTATTGGAAAAACTACCAGTGTCCCTCTTGTTGGAGGGGTATTTTTGTTCATTATAGCCCTCTCACTCATCTCAACGGTTGATAATACCCTGAACGAAATATGGGAAGTACATGCCCCACGCAAGGGGTTGCAGGGCTTTACCCTCTACTGGACAGTGCTGACCCTTGGTCCTGTCTTCATCGGCAGCAGTCTTGCGGCAAGCTCCTATGTCTGGTACACAATCTTTACTGAAGGACCACTGCTTGAAGTGAAAACCATTCTTCTCTCCTTTTTGCCATTTATCAACTCAATACTGGCATTTTTTCTGCTCTACATTCTGGTGCCGAACCGGCGCGTGAGGTTTGTTCACGCTCTTTCGGGCGCTCTGCTTGCCGCAGTTCTTTTTGAGCTTTCCAAGAGATGGTTTACCTTCTACATTAGCCATCTCTCCACCTTCGAGCATATTTACGGAGCGCTGTCGGTTATCCCGATGCTTTTTTTCTGGATCTATATTGGCTGGGTGGTGATACTGACCGGTGCGGAATTTGTCTTTTGCCTTGGAGCACTGAGACCCGTCAACACTGTTTCGGAGCGGTTCAACCCCCTTCATGGAGTTCCACTGGTTCTTTCAGTGCTCAGCTCTGTCTGGAGTGGCCAGAAGAGCGGACACTTTTTGAATATCAAGAGAGTTGTGAAGTTCCACCACACCTCGGATCCGGCCCGAATAAGAAAAGTGATCGAGATGCTGCAACAGCATGAGCTGATTCATGGTACGGCTAACGGTGATCTTGCTGTCAGCCGGGATCTCTACTCCTTGACACTCTTTGATCTCTATACGATCATTCCTTCCGGATTTGCAGGTGAAGAAAACGGCTCTCTGATTTTCGAGAGTAATAATGTACATTTAGAGACAATAGGCAGGGGAGTGACGGAATCTCTGAAGAGCAGCATGAATATCACCCTTGCAGCCTTGCTTGAGGAGAGTAATCAAAACATGTCATGAGTTATCAGGTTATAGCAAGAAAGTACAGACCTGCCCGATTTTCCGATATTACGGCGCAGGAGCATGTAACCCGTACGATCCAGAACTCCCTCCGCATTGGCAGGGTGGGGCACGGCTATATTTTTTCAGGGTTGCGGGGTGTCGGCAAAACCACAGCGGCAAGAATTTTTGCCAAGGCGCTGAACTGCCAAAAATTGATGGATGATCCAGAATACCTGCAACAGGTGACCGAGCCTTGTGGCGAATGCGAAAGTTGCCGTGACTTCGACTCTGGCACCAGTCTCAATATTTCGGAGTTTGATGCAGCATCCAATAACAGCGTTGATGATATCCGTGCGCTTCGTGAAAATGTTCGTTACGGGCCGCAGAAAGGGAGGTACCGCGTCTATATTATTGATGAGGTGCACATGCTCTCCATTGCCGCGTTCAATGCCTTTCTGAAGACGCTTGAGGAGCCGCCACCTCACGCCATCTTTATTTTTGCCACAACAGAGCTGCACAAAATTCCGGCCACCATCTCTTCCCGCTGTCAGCGGTTTAACTTTAAACGGATTCCCCTGGAAGATATCCAGAAGCAGCTTCAGTCGATCTGTGATGCCGAACATATTGCGGTCGAGGGGGACGCACTGCAGCTTGTCGGGCGCAAGGCACAGGGCTCCATGCGTGATGCGCAGAGCATTCTTGACCAGGTGATTGCCTTTTCAGCCGAAAATGACCATGAGGGAGCTATCACTTACCAGGGGGTCGCCGATCTGCTGAACTATATTGATGACGATACGATGTTTGATGTCACTGATGCTGTTGCTGCAAAAAATCCGGCGAAGATGCTTGATGTCGCGCAGTTTGTGATACTGAACGGGTATGACGAACTGGATTTTCTTGAGAAGCTCATAGAACATCTTCGAAATTTTCTCGTCGTGCAGAATCTCTCCTCTACCCGGCTTGTGGAGCGTCCTGATGCCGTACGTGAGCGCTATCAGCGGGATGCAGGCAATTTCTCACCATTTTCAGTCATGCAGATGGTTGATTTTCTCCTGTTGACTCAGAAAGAGCTGAAATTCCAGTTTGAGTATCAGTTCCGCTTTGAGCTGGCACTGTTGAAACTGATAGATATCGTTCACTCAGCTCCCGCAGTTTCCGCCGCGATTCTTCCTGCCGTCACGGCAGCGCCTCAAAAAAAAAAAGCACCTGACCAGCTCCTGAACGCGCCCTCTTTATCCGCTCCAGCTCCTGTTTCTGTTGCAGTGGCCGAGTCACGCTCCGAACCCGCCAAAAAAACAGTGCCAACTGGAGAGCTTGACCTTGGCTCATGGCAGAAAAAACTCTCAAATTTTGCTTCAAATCCTGCATCGAAACAGCCCCGTTTACCCGTTCACCATCAACAAGATTCAGCGAACCCCGCAACAGATCTTGAAAAAGTTGCAAATCTTGCATCACTGAAGGTGGAGTGGCAGCAGTTTCTTGATCATCTTGCAAGAAAAACTCATACGATTCTGGCAACTCACCTGCAATCGTGCGAGCTTGTCTCTTGCAGTTCATCGGGTACACTGGAGATAGCCTGTTGCCGAAAATTCTCCTATGAGGAGCTTTTGCAGGAGCGAGCAACACTTCAGCAGGAGATATCGGAGTTTTATGCCTTGCCACTGCAGGTGGCCATTCTTTATGATGCCGAAAAAGATGCCTGTACCAAAGAGAAGAGTGTTTTTACCATTTTTCAGGAGCTTTCACAGAAAAATGAGGTCATCCGATTTCTTATTACAGAATTTGGGAGTGAACTGGTTTACTGAACCAATCGCCACCCGTTTCATAAATTATTAAAAATTCTTCATATTTGGAGCTTTACTGCTCTTCCAAATCTTAATTCCAAAGGACAATCGATATCTATGGGCAATGCAGGCAGCACGCTAACTTTGAAGAACCGGTTTCGCTCCGACGGTTGTGGCTTCTTGAACACGGCACGTGAACAGAGCACAGTCAGGCTGGCTGGCTGGGTTCACCGCAAGCGGGATCATGGTGGACTGATTTTTATTGATCTGAGAGATCACACAGGCATAAGTCAGCTTGTTATTCAGCCTGAAATGCAGGAGCTTTTTGCAATGGCTGAGCATCTGCATATAGAGTCCGTTATCTGTGTCGAGGGAGTTGTCGTACCTCGTGCAGAGGGAGCTGTGAACCCTCGACTGGCATCAGGCGAGATTGAGGTGGTTGTCAGCAAAATCTCTGTCGAGAGTAACGCACAACCCTTGCCTTTTCCTGTTGCAGACGAGGTGCAGACTTCAGAGGAGCTTCGTCTCAAATACCGGTTTATCGACCTGCGTCGTGAAAAGATTCACGACAATATCATTTTTCGCAGCCGACTGACTGCTGCTGTGCGTCACTACCTCGAAGAGAAAGAGTTTCTAGAGATACAGACACCGATTCTTACCTCCAGCTCTCCTGAAGGAGCGCGTGACTTTTTGGTGCCAAGCCGTCTCCATCCCGGCAAGTTCTATGCTTTGCCCCAGGCTCCCCAGCAGTTCAAGCAACTCCTGATGGTCTCGGGATTTCCCCGCTACTTCCAGATAGCCCCCTGTTTTCGCGATGAAGATGCCCGTGCCGACCGCAGTCCCGGTGAGTTTTACCAGCTTGATATGGAGATGGCATTTATTGAGCAGGACGACCTCTTTACCATCCTTGAAGGGCTGATTGAGCATCTCACCAGCACGATGTCGCAGAAGCGCATCACGCAGTTCCCTTTTCCGAGGATCAGCTATAAAGAGGTGATGAACCGTTTCGGTACGGACAAGCCGGATTTGAGGATACCTCTTGAGATCCAGGATGTTACGCCACTCTTTGTTGGTTCAGGCTTTAAAGTATTTGCCAATAATACCGTCGCTGGATCCTGCGTCAAGGCACTTGTGCTCAAAGGACGTGGCAATGAATCAAGGCTTTTCTATGACAAAGCTGAAAAACGGGCAAAAGAGCTTGGCTCCGGAGGACTTGCCTATATACAGTTCAAAGAGGAGGGGCCAAAAGGGCCTGTTGTCAAATTTCTGTCGGAAGCGGATCTCTCGACTCTCAAAAACCATCTTGCTCTTGAAACCGGCGATGTTGTCTTTTTTGGGGCAGGGAAGTGGGAGAGCACCTGCAAGATCATGGGCGGGATAAGAAGCTACTTTGGCGATCTCTTTACCCTCGACAAGGATGAACTCTCCTTCTGCTGGATTGTCGATTTCCCTATGTTCGAGTACAACGAAGAGGCCAAAAAGATCGACTTCTCCCATAACCCCTTCTCGATGCCACAGGGAGAGATGGAGGCGCTCGAAACCATGCAGCCACTTGATATTCTTGCCTATCAGTACGATATCGTCTGCAATGGCATTGAACTCTCCAGTGGTGCTATCCGCAACCACAAACCGGAGATCATGTACAAGGCCTTTGGTATTGCCGGTTACTCCCGCGAAGAGGTCGACCAGCGCTTTGGCCACATGATCGAAGCCTTCAAATTGGGCGCTCCTCCGCACGGTGGCATTGCTCCCGGTCTCGATCGTCTGGTGATGATTCTCTGTGACGAGCTGAACATTCGCGAAGTTATCGCCTTCCCGATGAATCAGCAGGCGCAGGATCTCATGATGTCGGCTCCCTCTGAGGTTGCTCTTGCGCAGCTTCGTGAGCTGCATCTGAAGGTGGAGTTACCGAACAAGGAGGAGAAGAGATAAAGGCACTGTGCACGCAAACAGACGGGCATGGGTGGCTCAAGCTTCTGACCTGCAAGGCCACCCCTTGCAGGCAGATCTCAAAAAGGCTCAGTAATAGTTTTTCGTTGATAGTTTGCTGGTAAAGCGGTTCATGGCGTAGTTGGCGAGCCATACCCAGTTCAGCGGCTTGCCCTTCATGCGTTGGAGAATGGCGCGCCCCTTATAGACCTCGTGCTGGAGCTTGACAAAATTTTCGAGCAGCTTTTCGCCCTTTATTTTTTCTGGCTCAAACATGTAGTGATAGGTGTCGTACTTGTCCCAGTCGAAGTGGCGGATGCGTGGCTTCATCTCCTCGAAATATGGGGTACCGGGGAAAGGTGTCACCAGCGAAAAGACGGGGAACTCAATCCGGTTCTTCATGATAAAGTCATAAGTGAGCTGAAAACTCTCCTCGGTGTCTCCATCAAAACCGAACATGAAGTAGCCCTGAATAGCAATGCCGTTTTTGTGCAGATTGCTTACCACCGTCTCGTAACTGCCAAGCCTGTTGGAGCCTTTATGGACACTTTTCAGTGTCTCGGGGTTGAGCGACTCAAAACCGATGCTGAGCAGATCGCAACCTGAGCGACCAGCCAGTTCGGCAACCTCCGGTTTGTCAAGAAAGTTCATGGAGATATTGGCATTCCAGTGTACCCCAAGTTTGGCCATCTCCTCAAGCAGCGTCATGAAATACTGTGGTCTGAAGCTGATATTGTCGTCCATGAAGGAGAGGTTGACATTCTCCTTGTTGAGTCGTTTCTGATGATAGCGCATCTCGTCAAGCACCAGGTCGAGTTCCCGGTAGCGGTAGTTTTTTCCGTAAATTGTCGGGGTTGTACAGAAGTTACACCCTACCGGACACCCTTTCGTTGCAAGAATTGGAATCCTTGAACTGTACTTTTTTGACGACTTTGAGGAGAGCGCATAGCTGAAATCGGGGTGCTGCATGGCGCTCATCGGCTTCAGCTCTTTTGCCCGGTAGATCCGCTGCATTTTGCCTTTCAGCACATCGGTGGCAAGTTCCGTCCAGATTGACTCTATTTCACCGTAAACCACGCTGGTGCAGTGCTGGGAGGCTTCGTCATACAGCATGGTGGGGTGAACGCCACCGAGGATGACAGTTTTTCCCTGTCGCAGTGCAGCATCACCAATTCTGTAAGCCTTGGAGGCATTAAGCGTCCGGGAGGTAACGGCAATAACGTCGAATCTGGAGAGGTCATCGGGTACCTTCTCTCCAAGCCGCTCGTCAATAAAGGTGACATCAAAGAGTTTGCCAACCATGGTGGCCACCATAATCAGATTCAGCGGCATACTGACCGTACCGGAATCAACCATCATGCTGGTCGTGCTTACTGGCTGAACAAGCAGCCACCTCTTTCGGGTTTTCTGCTGTGCAGCAAGCTGTTGAAGAATCTCCTCCGAAACATCAGAAGGGGAGGCAAATGGAGCGGTGAGGGTGTTTGATGGTGAGCTCTGCATACCAAAATCAGCAAAAAAATGTATAAAAGCGGTTACAGCGAAAGGGACAAGGTATAAAAAGTTTTCCTAAAAACTGCCAGCGTCTTAAAAAAAGCCCTTGCCAACTCCTAAAGATGGAGCGATTTCTTCAGGACAGCGACCGTAAAGCGGCTGACACAGGTAAGTTTTCCCTCTTCGTTTTTTACTCGAATATCCCATACCTGTGAGCTTTTACCAAGATGGAGAGGAGTTGCCGTGGCATAGACAAAACCGCTTCTGACCGGTCGAAGATGGTTGGCATTGATCTCCTGGCCCACAATGTAATACAAGTGACGATCAACGCAGTACGAGGCGGCAATGCTCCCCACCGTTTCAGCCAGGGCCAGTGACGCGCCGCCATGCAGAATGCCGATGCGTTGAATGGTTCTATGGTCAACCGGCATTTTTGCAGTCATGGAATCAATGCCGATTTCAGTCATCTCAATACCGAGGTGACGAGCCATCTGGCCATCAATAATCTGGGTGGTATTGATCTCTTCAAGGCTGACCGGGCCAATAAAAACTGATGCAGGAGTCATTTAAGGCAACAGGTCAAAGGAGTTACAAGCATGCTCCACTGAAGTGGAGCGGGTGACGAGATTCGAACTCGCGA
>CAIOLC010000205.1 GCA_903859055.1 uncultured Chlorobiaceae bacterium
CATCTTCCGCAATGCCGGGCAGCTCTCCCTGATCTTCATCCACCGTAACCGGTTGCGCAACGAATTGGTCGCGGTACTCGGGTGACGGGGCTGGAAGGTGGTGCAGCTCATGGCGGTCAACCTGCTCATAAATTCTGTTGAGCGTCTCCCTGTTAAAGTCGGGGCGGCCAAAGTCCCTGCTCTCTTTACCCTTTTTTAGCCAGTAAAACCACTCTGGATGACTTTTTATCCAACTACTGTCTATGGAGGCTGTTCTGAAGACAAACTCAAGGACCACATGCATCTGCAGCAGATGAGCCGCCTCAATAAAGGCTTTCAGCAGAAACTCTGAGGAGAGGCCGAGGGCAGGCTCGTTGAGCAGGGGATCGAGTTTGCGTGGATTTTTGATGGCATAGGGTGAGCCGAGGGAGCCCTTTCTGCTCTCCTGGCCTATTTCAGTGACCGGAAGCAGATAGAGTGTATTGGCACCGAGTTCTTTAATGTAGGGGAGCAGGGCAATGGCTTTGAGCAGGGTACCGCTCTCTCTGAAACCGGATGGTAGCGGGTCTGCGCTGATGGCACCATCGCCATTATGGTCGAAAGCTGTGGTGAGACGGACAAAGAGGTTATAGACCACTGCGCTCTTTTTCCACTCCCCCCCCTTTTTGGATGTTGTCTGGCTCTCTCTGCTGCCCAGAATTTTTTCGATGACAGTGCTGAAATAGGAGGCGGGGTTCACCTCTTCGATGCCGGTTTTCCGGCTGCTCCATAGTGATGGTACCCTGTAGGAGTGCTCTGTACTACCGTAGGAAAGGCTTTTCAAAGCCTGAAGAATCGATTCAAGATGGGTCGTCTGCAACGTGATACTCTCTTTGTAATGAACCTTTGCCTTTCAACAACGGATGTTGGCAAAAGAGAACTGTTTTTAAGAATGGAATGTACTAAATTAGCGTTAAAAATCTTCTACAAAGGACTGGTTTCCCAGATGAAAAATATCCGCTTCACGGTTGAATATGATGGCACCTCCTTTGCCGGATGGCAGAGGCAGTCGCAGGGCATTGTGACCGTGCAGGGGGTGATTGAGGCGGCGCTTCAGCAGATTTTGCAGGAAAAGATCTCTCTTGCTGCCGCTGGCCGGACTGACAAGGGTGTGCATGCAAAAGAGCAGACTGTAAATTTTCTGACCAGCTCGTTGCATGACCCCTCAAGAATTGTGCATTCGCTCAATTCGTTGTTGCCGGCCACCATTCGTATTACTGAGCCTTTTGAAGTCTCTCTCGATTTTCATGCGCGGCATAGTGCGAAAGAGAGGCAATATCGTTATTTTCTGCTTGAAAAGCCTTCGGCCCTTTATGGGCGGTTTGCGGGTTGTTCTTATGGCAAGCTTGATCTGACGGTTATGCGCCGTGCGGCAGCTCTGCTGGAGGGTGAGCACGATTTTTCCGCTTTTTCAAAGGAGGATCGTGATAATCCGGGCAGAATCTGCAGGGTCAATGGCTGCGACTGGTATCGTCTTCATCGCTTTCTGGTGTTTCAGATTTCTGCGAACCGGTTTCTCCGGAGTATGGTGCGCTACCTTGTTGATGCCATGGTAAGCACCGGGAGGGGGCTTTTGACCGTTGAAGAGTTTCAAAGGATGCTTGAATCGGGCGTGGTCACTTCGCCTTTGAATCCTGCGCCGCCTGCTGGCCTTTTTCTCTGGAAGGTGAAATACTGATTTTTTGAAAAAAACGGTTATTGTAATAGTCATAAACTGTTTTTATGTTAATCACTCCATTTAATTAAACTGCCGCTTGTGAAAATCAGTTTTTTGAAGACGCTGTGCAGGGTGTTGGCAGTGGTGCTTGTTGTTCAGCTCTGGCAGCTCCCTGCAAGGTCGGTTTTGGCGGCTGAGCCTCCTGTTGACAAGGGGCCGATCAGCAAATCAACCGTCTCCGATATTCTTGACAGCCTTGTCAATGCCACCTATTTCAGGGACGAGCACTTTGCGTCCCCGTCGAAAGAGTCCGACAAGTTCCGCTTTCCTGCTAATTTTGTACCTCAATACAGCGATTCGACCTATGCAGCAAGAATTGCCTCCATGAATACCAAAACGCCGATGCGCTTTATCTTTAACGCGCAGGTAAAGGGGTTTATCAGAATGTATGCGGTTGAAAAGAGGGGGCTTACCGCGAAAATTCTTGGATTGACCAAAGTCTATTTTCCTCTTTTTGAAGAGAAGCTGGATGGTGCAAATGTTCCGCTTGAGATGAAGTATCTGGCTATTGTGGAGTCTGCACTCAACCCCACAGCGGTCTCTCCGGCCGGGGCGAAGGGGTTGTGGCAGTTCATGTACGGCACCGGCAAAATGTATGGTCTGCAGTCCACCTCTTTTATTGAGGATCGGTACGATCCCTACAAGGCCACCCTTGCTGCCAGCAAGCACCTGAAAGATCTCTACAATATTTACGGTGACTGGTTTCTGGCGCTTGCTGCCTATAATTCCGGACCGGGAAATGTCAACAAGGCGATAAGAAGGGCTGGCGGAATCAAGGATTACTGGGCAATATGGGATTACCTTCCCGCAGAGACAAGAGGCTATGTCCCCGCTTTTATTGCGGTTAACTATATTATGAACTACTATAATGAGCATAATATTCGCCCTGTGGAGCCAGGTTATCTCTATCAGGAAGTTGATACCCTGCGCACCTCCCGTCTGCTTTCGTTTGATCAAATCAGTGAGACCATTGGTGTTTCAACATCCGACCTCCATTTTCTGAATCCGCAGTACAAGCTTGGCATAATTCCTGCCGCAAACGGCGTTGAGAATGTGCTCCGTCTCCCGAAAAAATATATTGCCCAGTTCCAGAAACGGGAACAGGAGATCTATACCTACAAGTCAGCAAAAACTCTTGAACGCGAAGAGCTGCTTGCCCGTGCAAAAAATCTTCAGGGTGGAGCGTTGCAGAGTGGCGAAGGGAGGGAAGAGAAGATTCATGTGGTGGCAGAGGGTGAGACACTTGGCTCTGTTGCCCGGTTGTACCGCACCTATATCAGCCAGCTTATCGCCTGGAACAACCTGAAGGATCCTGATGTGACACCGGGTCAGAAGCTGATTGTCTTTGGAGGATCTGGTGATGAACCCTTCTCTTCCGGGGAGTCGGTCAAAAAGGTGATACAGCGTCACAAGGTGAGAAAAGGGGAGAGCGCGGCCTCTGTCGCGGGCAAGTACGGGATGAGTGTTGAGCGTCTCCTGGCCCTGAACCACCTTGGCAGAAAAAGCTCTCTTGTGGCGGGGAGTCGTCTCAAGGTTGAGAAAACCATAACGGTGAAGCTGAAGCGACCCTCCGCCAAAAAATCTTTTACTGTTAAAAAAACAAAAGCTTCAAAAGCGACAAAGGAGAGAAGAACTCGTTCACCAAAGAAAAAAAGGCGGTAATGGAGCGAGAGTTGTCCGGTTTTATGGTGAATTGTTTTCATGTTCAATAAACGGATAATTATTATTATCTTCAGTGACATTGGGAGCTATCATATTCAATTAATTCTCTAAATGAGCAATCATTAAAAGTATGCGTAATATCATTTTTACCGGTAAGGGTGGCGTTGGCAAGACCTCTATTGCTGCTGCGACGGCGCTCAGGGCAGCAGATATGGGGTACAAAACCCTTATTATGTCCACCGATCCGGCACACAGTCTGGGTGACTCGCTTGATATCCAGTTGGGACCCTCGCCCGTTAAAATTGCCGAGAATCTCTGGGGCCAGGAGGTCAGTGTTTTCGGGGATCTCAATCTGAACTGGGATGTGGTCAGAGAGCACTTTGCCCACATCATGGAGGCTCGCGGTATTGAGGGTGTCTATGCTGAAGAGATGGGTGTGCTGCCTGGTATGGAGGAGCTTTTTTCACTCTCCTATATCAAGCGTTATAATGAGCAGAATGAGTATGACCTGCTGGTTGTTGACTGTGCGCCTACCGGAGAGACGCTTCGCCTGCTCTCCCTGCCTGAAACTTTTGGCTGGTTTATCAAGATGATTCGCAATGTCGAGAAATTTATGGTCAAGCCGGTCATCAGGCCGCTTGCCAAGAAGGTCAACAAGATAAATGATTTTGTTGCTCCGGTTGAGGTCTACGAAAAGGTGGATAATCTCTTCTCCTCAACAGAGGGTATTATTGATCTTCTGGCTGATGGCTCCAAAACAACCATGCGTCTTGTGATGAATCCTGAAAAGATGGTGATCAAGGAGTCGATGCGTGCCCTGACCTATCTGAACCTTTATGGCATTACGGTTGACCGTATTACCATAAACCGTGTCATGCCTGACCAGAGCCCTGATCCTTACTTCCAGAAATGGCGTGCTATTCAGCAGAAGTATATTGAGCAGATCTTTGAGGCTTTTGCCCCTATTCCGATTGCTGAGGTGCCGCTTTTTGATGATGAGGTTGTCGGGCTGGCGATGCTTCGCCGCGTAGGAGCAAAGGTCTATGAGGACAAGAACCCGCTGGATGTCTTCTTTACCGAGAATCCGATCGACATCAAGAAGGTCTCTGATGGGCACTACAAGGTGCGTGTCAGGTTGCCCTTTATGGAGAATATGGGTCTTGAGCCAAAAATTCTCAAGCTTGGCGATGATCTCACCATCCGTATTGGCGATTACCAGAAGATTGTTGCTCTGCCTATCTTTCTTGCAGGCATGGAGTCTACCGGTGCCTCTTACGAAGACAAGTGGCTCAGCATTGATTTTGAGAAGGCGCATCGTTGATCGCTTTCGACCTCTTTTTTCTGATAAAAAAAACCTGCTCGTTGAGGGCAGGTTTTTTTTATGGGTTTCTTGATTTATCTCAGAGTGAGACCAGATCCGCGACATCAACACCGTTGACCGCTCTCACCTCATCAAGCAGTCTCGGGGTAACTTCTCCATCGACCACAATAGCGGTCATGGCCACCTTTTTCTCTTCATCCCTTGAGAGTGCCACGTAGGCGACGTTCAGGTTGTGCTGCAGCAGGATCTGGGTGACGTTGGCAATAACGCCCGGCTTGTCGATGTTGTTGTAGATGATGATGTTGCCTTCGGGCTTGAACTCGACGAGGAACTGGTCGATCATCACAATGCGTATCTCCTTGTCGCCAAAGACGGTTCCTCCGATCATCCGTTTTGCCTTTTCACTTTCGAGCTCAATGCGGATGAGGTTGGTGTAGTCGAGGTTCTCCTTCTCAAACTTCTGGTTGAGGGTGATACCGCACTCTCTGGCCATGGTGAAAGCGTTGATGTAGTTGGTATCCTTTGACTGCCTGATATCAAGAAATCCTTTGAGCGCGGCAGCAGTGATCACCTCATTGAATTTGTGGAGGAACTCTCCGGAGGTGCGGACGGTCATCTTTGTCGCGTTCGGCGGGGCCATCTGGGCCAGTGTTGCGCCAAGCTTTTCTGCGAGGTTGAGGTAGCTCTGGACACCAGGAACCTGTGCCAGTTCAACGGCTGAGGCATTGACAGCCCCCTCAAGCTTGCCTGAGCGTTTCCATTCAACAATCTGTTCGGCAATCTGGACAGCCACTTTTTGCTGTGCTTCAACCGTGGAGGCGGCAATATGGGGTGTGGCAATCACCTGTTCAAGTTTCAGGAGCGGGTTGTCGGGATCGACCGGCTCTTTTTCAAACACATCAAGCGCCACAGCGGCGACTTTGCCGGAGATGATGGCTTCGGCAAGATCCGCTTCATTGATGATGCCACCCCTGGCACAGTTGACAATGATAACGCCCTCTTTCATCAGCTCAAAGGTCTCTTTGGCAATGAGATTACGGGTTGATTCATTGAGTGATGAGTGGATGGTGATGAAGTCGGCCTGGATAAAGTTCTCATGAAGGGGGAGAAGGTCGATATGGAGCTGTGCGGCATATTCGTCGGGAATCATTGGGTCGTAGGCGATGGTTCTCATGCCGAAGGCCTGCATGCGTGAGGCCACTTCGCGCCCGATTTTGCCAAGACCAATGATGGAGAGGGTTTTTCCTTCGAGTTCCACACCGCTGAAACGTGTTTTGTTCCAGTGGCCAAGTTTAAGATCTGCGGTTGCCTGCGGAATGCGGCGTGCCGCTGCAAGCATCATGGCACAGGTGTGCTCTGCTGCAGAAACGGTATTACCTCCGGGTGTGTTCATGACAATCACCCCTTTGCGGGTTGCGGCTTCAAGGTCAATGTTGTCGACTCCTGCCCCAGCTCTCCCGATCAGGTTGAGTCTGGTGCCACACTCCAGAATTTCCGCAGTAACTTTGGTTGCGCTTCTGACAATCAGCTTGTCAAAATCACCAATGATCTCCTTGAGCTCATCTTTGCTTATTTTTGGACGTTCGGTGACGTCAAAACCATGCTGTGTCAGGATTTGACCGCACCGGGGATCAACACCGTCCGTGATCAGTACATTCATGTTGCTTGTTGGTATGGTTGGATTACTGCTATTATTTCTAAGATAAATGCTAATATAAAGGAAATTTTGTTGCTCCAAACCCTTGCAAGGGGTTAATTGCTTCTCGGGAAGATATTGGTTCTGGAGTGGGCATTACGTATATGTTGTGGTTTTTTTTATCTTGCCTGCTCTATTTTTCAGCTAAAGATTATTACAGTGTAAAAGGTGATGGAACAGTTACATGATTTAAGAGTTTCAAGAATTATACGTCTTCCCTCGCCAGGCGATCTCAAGAGATTGCTGCCTGTGGGTGAACGGGTGGCCTGTACCGTAACCGGTGGACGTCGTGAAGTTGAACATATTTTAACCGGCGAGGATGCGCGGCTGCTGGTCATTGTCGGACCCTGTTCGATTCATGATGTGGACGCGGCGCTTGAGTATGCTGAAAAACTTGCTTTGTTGCGCAGAGAGCTTCAGGATGATCTCTGCATTGTGATGCGGGTCTATTTTGAAAAACCGCGCACAACTGTCGGCTGGAAAGGGTTTATCAATGATCCTCATCTTGATGATACCTACGATATTGAACACGGACTTTTTTATGCCCGCAAGTTGCTGATTGAGATTAATGAGATGGGGTTGCCGGCGGCAACTGAATTTCTTGATCCTATTTCACCACAGTATATGGCTGATGTGGTGAGCTGGGCGGCCATCGGAGCCAGGACTATTGAGTCGCAGACTCACCGGCAGATGGCCAGCGGGCTTTCGATGCCTGTCGGGTTTAAAAATTCTACTGATGGCCGTCTTGGTGTGGGTGTTGATGCCATTCGCTCAGCAATGCATCCTCACAGTTTTCTTGGTATTGATCAGGAGGGGCACAGCAGTGTTATTACCACAAAAGGCAATCCTTTTGGACATCTTGTGCTCCGGGGGGGGCAGACTCCCAATTATGACGAGAAGAGCATTGCTGCTGCTGAGCTGTTACTTTCCAGGGCAGGCTTACCCCTCTCGGTTGTTGTTGATTGCAGTCATGCCAATTCCGGAAAAAAATATGAGCGGCAGTTGATGGTCTGGGAAGATGTTCTTCAACAGAGGAGTGCGGGTAAAAAGAGTGTTGTTGGCGTGATGATAGAGAGTAACCTTTATTGTGGAAACCAGCCATTCCCCGAGGATCCTGACAAGCTTGAGTACGGGGTCTCGATAACCGATGAGTGTCTCTCATGGGAAGAGAGTGAGCGTATGCTTCGTCAGGGGGCTGAAATTATACATAATCTTGTCAAATAACGAGAGAGTATGGCGATTGAAATACGGCGGGTTCACAGCAAAAAGGAGAAGAGAGAATTTATTCTTTTTGCCTGGCAGATTTACAGCAAGGATCCTGAGCTTCGGAAGAACTGGGTTCCACCGGTCATTGATGATTACATGAAAACTCTTGATACCAGGGTTTTTCCTTTGTATGAACATGCGGATCTTGCAATGTTTACAGCATGGAAGGATGGCGTGATGGCGGGGACTGTTGCGGCGGTTGAAAATCGTCGGCATAATGAGGTGCATGCAGACCGGGTTGGCTTCTGGGGATTTTTTGAGTGTATCAATGATCAGCAGGTGGCCAACGCTCTCTTTGAGGCTGCTGGCGGCTGGCTGAAAAAAAAGGGACTGACGGCCATGCGTGGTCCGGTCAGCCCCTCCATGAATGACCAGTGCGGCATGTTGACGCGGGGCTATGACAGTCCGCCGGTTTTTCTCATGCTCTATAACCCACCCTACTACAATGATCTTGTGCTGAAGAGCGGCCATCATGTCGGCCAGGAGCTGCTCGCCTGGTATATTGATCAGGAGAGTGTTGACATCGGGCGTCTGCGCAGGATAGCGGAGCATGTCAAGAAGCGGGAGGGGCTGACGATACGAACGATGAATATGAAGGATTTTGATGGCGAAGTTGAGCGCATGAGGGTGATTTATAACAAGGCTTGGGAGAAAAACTGGGGGTTTGTACCCATGACCGACAAGGAGTTCTATTTTCTTGGCAAAAGTCTTAAACCTCTCGCCAACCCCAATTACATCTATTTTGTTGAAGATCGTAACAAGCGTACGGTTGGTTTTTCGCTTTCGCTGCCTGATGTCAACCAGGCGCTGAAGCATGTGAATGGTAATCCATTTTCACCCTTTGGTTTGCTGAAATATCTCTGGTACAGTCGCAAAATTTCCATGGTGCGCACTCTTGTTATGGGCGTGCTGCCAGAGTATCGCAACAAGGGGGTCGACAGCATTATGAATGTCGAGATTGCTGATTATGGTGGCAAGCACGGTATTCATGCCAGTGAGATGAGCTGGATACTCAAGACTAATGAGGCGATGAGCAAGCTGGCGAGAGTAATCGGGGGAACTCCCTACAAGGAGTATGTGATTTACGAAGCTGATCTGTAGGGCGTTGGCTGTTTCTGGTACATAAAAAAAGAGGCTGTCGACGACAGCCTCTTTTTATTATACGTTTGAACCTGATTTAGAACGATGCTGCGAAGACCAGGTCAGAGTGCTCCTCTGCAGGGTTGTAAGTGTAAGAGACGCTGAAGTTCTCTTTTGAAACCGTGCATCCGAGATTGACAAGGTTAAAATTATTTGTTCCCTTTGAAGCGGCATAGACACCCTCATCGCCAAGGCCTAAAGTTGCTTTAGCCGTGTATTTGTTTTTGTTGTGGAACTGGTAGCCAGCTTCAAAATATTTGGCATTTTTGAAGGTGTTACCACCAACATACACTGACCCAAGAAAGCTGAAATCATTGATGCTGTAGGCTGCAGTCAGATCAAGTGTGTTCGGACCGTCACTATTGAGATCAAAAGCCCTTATCTTTCCGTTAAGACTTTGGGAGGGGATGTAGTAATCAATCAAAGAGATATTGACAGGGCCTACCGGTACTGTAACGTAGAGGTCAGTCTCCTCGTATCTTTTGACTTTTGCGGTTGAAGTATCGCCGAAGTTATTTGTTCCCCAGGCACCAACAACAACACCGATACCATCGAAAGTGTAGGAAGCGGAAGGCTGAAGAGAGGGTGATTCGGTGATGACAGTGCCTCTCCATACATAGCTGCTGACGACATCAACACCAAGCTTGAATCCTTCTGCCTGTGCGGTGCCGCTCAATCCTGCAAAAAGGGCTACAGCGAGGCTTAAAAGTTTTGCTGTTTTTTTCATTGTTTTATCCTTGTTTTCGGGTTGTGGTTGTGTTCCTTGGTCTTACGAATCTTCATGAAAATTTAGTCAGCAATATATAAAACTGATTAATTTATCCAAATTTTGGAGCTGGGAGAGCCTTTTTTATCATGCTTCCGAAGGCGAGAGTTGTCTGTTTATTTGGCAGGATATTTGTTTCGTTGTACATTCTTTTCAAGATTCTTTGGGCAAGTGAACGGGGGTTAAGCAGGAGTATTCTTTATGAAGCAGGCTGCTATTGTGCTTCCAGGCGGGTATGGCTCATACGAGTCGCTCCATGATTTTATTGCTCATTTTGCTGAAGAGGAGAGCTATAGTTTTCCCTTTGTTGAGGCGCTGCAGTTGAGCATGAAAGAGGCCTTTGTCAATGCCATCCGGCACGGAAACAGCGGGCGGGAGGATTTGACCGTCTCATGCAAACTGACAGCAGCAGCATCAACGCTTTTTGCCGCAGTGAAGGATTGTGGAAAAGGGTTCAATCCTGATGATCAGCCCAGTCCAGTCAATCCTCTCCATCTTTTGAAACTTTCTGGCAGGGGTATCTATATTATCCGGAGTATTGCCGAAATCATCTCTCTGGATCGTGATGGTGATGGTTCAACCCTGTTGTTGCGTTATATTCCCTACTGATTTGTCATGCTGTCGAACTGTTTCTGTCGAGCATGATGAGTCTGGTACTTTTGTTTTAACAGGTAAGATCATACTTTTATGGATATGTCACAAAGTGAAGCGTGGCGCAAACTTCAGGCGCACAAACTTGAGATTGAAGGGTTGAAGATGAGAGAGCTCTTTGCCGGAGAGAGTGACCGTTTTGAGCGTTTCTCCGTTCAATGGCAGGGGCTGCTGCTCGATTATTCAAAAAACAGGATCACGTCGCGAACCATGGAGCTGCTGCTTGAGCTGGCTGGGCAGGCTGGTGTTGAAAAAAAGCGGGATGCCATGGTTGCAGGGGAGTGTATTAATGGTACGGAAGGTCGTGCTGTGCTGCATACTGCGCTGCGCAGCCCATCAGGCTACTCGCTCCAGATTGATGGACTTGACCTTTCGACAGAGATTGCCGATGTGCTTGCCCAAATGAAGGAGTGCTGTGAGCGGGTGATTTCTGGAAAATGGAGAGGCTTTACCGGCAAGCGGATGACCGATGTGGTCAATATCGGTATTGGTGGCTCTGATCTTGGCCCTTTTATGGTGACCGAAGCACTTCGCCCCTTTGCCCACGGGCAACTGCAGGTTCATTTTGTCTCTAATATTGATGGCACCCACATCAGCGAGACGCTAAAAAAGCTCGATCCCGAAACCACCCTCTTTATCATTGCCTCCAAAACCTTTACCACCCAGGAGACACTCACCAATGCGATGAGCGCCCGTGAGTGGTTTTTAACGCATGCCGGCGATAAAAAGCATATTGCCAGCCATTTTGTTGCGGTATCAACCAACCGGGCCAAAGTGGTGGAGTTTGGCATTGATGAGGCGAACATGTTCCGATTCTGGGACTGGGTTGGCGGACGATACTCACTCTGGTCGTCGATTGGTCTCTCTATTGCGCTCTTTCTCGGCTTTGACCATTTCGAGGCGCTGCTTCAGGGGGCTTATGCCATGGACGAGCATTTTCGTCATGCGCCGCTTGAGGGCAATATCCCCGTGCTTTTGGCTCTGCTCGGTATCTGGTACAACAATTTTTTTGCCACCTCATCTCATGCGGTGATCCCTTATGATCAGTATCTTCATCGTTTTCCCGCCTATCTCCAGCAACTCGATATGGAGAGTAATGGCAAGCGGGTCACCTGTGAGGGTGAAGCGGTTGATTATGCTACAGGTACGGTGATCTGGGGTGAACCTGGAACAAACTCCCAGCACGCCTTTTTTCAGCTTCTGCATCAGGGTACGTCACTGATTCCTGCTGATTTTATTGTGCCGCTCAAAACGCAGAACCCTTCCGGCGAGCATCATGACATTCTGCTGGCCAACTGTTTTGCGCAGACTGAGGCGCTCATGAAGGGTAAAAATGAGCAGGAGGTGCGTCTGGAGCTTGAGGCAGCAGGCTTTGAGGAGTCAGAGCTTGAGAGACTTTTGCCACACAAGGTGTTTCCGGGAAATCGTCCAACCAACACGATTCTTCTTGACGAACTGAACCCTTTTACCCTGGGAAGCCTGATAGCGCTGTATGAGCACAAGGTGTTTGTGCAGGGGGTTATCTGGGGGATTAACTCTTTTGACCAGTGGGGAGTGGAGCTTGGCAAGCAGCTTGCCAAAGCAATTTTTCCGGAAATCCAGGGAGGTGAGAGGGTGACGACGCATGATTGCTCCACCAATGCGCTTCTTAACGCTTTTCGGGAAGCTCGCCTGAAAAGTGCTTCGTTGTCAAATCAGCAGTCTGCTGTTGTTGATTAAACCCTGTCGGCGCTCTTCTGATTGGCAGTTTGGGGCTGTGGGTTTGGCGTGTCGGTTGATTGATTTCCGGCACGCCGCTACCCCCATCCATTCAGGAGAAGACCTTTTCATTGAGTGATGAGGCTATCCCATCAAGCTGTGGCACCTGCGCATACCCCATGCTCTTGATGTTTCTGCAAATCTGGATACTGAGGTTTTTACGGGTAATCGTGACACCTGCAGCTCGCAATATTTTGCAGAAGTTGAAGGTGAAGATACCGCGGTAAACGCCGCCAACCGATGCTTCAGCGGAGGTCTGGTTGTCGCGGCATCCCGCCCAGAGGATGTGGTTGACCCCTGGTGTAATGACCGCATCTTTTGTTGCTTTTTTTCGGAGGATACTTCGTGAAGGGAGTGATGGGTTGGAGTCAATAAAAAAGCCCCAGTCGATGGGTGGTTCGACGTAACGGTAGGAGACTGATTGATCTTCCGGTGAGGCTGCCAGTGCCGAGAGTTCTCTGGTTCCAGTGCCTGAATGGCAGGAGTCGAGAAGAACATCAAGGTTAACGTTGGCTGGTACACTGGAGAACACTGCACGCAAATCATCATCCTTGATCATGCCTGAGGTTGCGAAGTCGTGCGGGCAGATGGTCTCATCTTTTCCATCGGGCTCATCACCTTCAACATCAATAACTTGTGAACCGTGTCCTGAATAGTGGAAGATCAGCAGGTCGCCCGTCTCAGCTCCATTCACCAGCCATTGCAGTCCGGAGATGATTGCCGCTCTTGTGGCTCGACTGTCGGTGAGAATCCGCATAGTGGCAGGGCTGGACGGAACAATGCCGAGGACAGCGAGGGTCGTTGCCATATCCTGAACATCGTTGACGCAGCCGCGCAGATCGGGCCCTCCCGGACCGGCGGGCGCGTAGTCATTGATGCCGACAAGTAGTGCTTTTTTTTTCATAGCGGCTCCTCCCTGGTTTGATGATAAAAAAACGTCAGGTTGTGCGTGATGTTTCGCAGTAACCTTAACGGTTGAAAGTGGACGTTCCCTCTTTCAGTAGCACTTCGCACTCCGGGTGGAGTTCAATAAAACGCTGAAGCTCCTGGTCGGGTATGCTGCCTGCGGTCAGTTCAATTTTTTCAAGCTGATCAAGATGCATGATTGGAGCAATGGATCTGACGAGGGTATTGGTGATATCAAGCTCTTCAAGGTTGCTGAGCCCTTCAAGAGCTTCAATGGAGGCAAGAGGTGTCTCTGCGATACTCAACTCTCTGAGGTCAGAGAGTTTTTTCAGTGCATCAATGCTTTTAATGGCTGTTTTGCTGCAGCGGAGATACTCAATACTTTGGAGTGCAGCAAGTGGAGTGAGGTCGCTGATGCCGGAATTGTTGATGCCAAGTTCAATGAGATTTTCGAGTTGCTCGATTGGCTGCAGTGAAACAATGGCTGTTTTATAGCAACTGAGCTTCTCAAGCTTCAAAAGCTTTCTCAGGGGAGAAAGATCGGTGATCATGGTTTCGGAGCAGTAAAGCTCTTCAAGATTGACAAGCTCACTGATGGGTTCAAGAGTGTGGATTGAGGTGCTTGATACCCACAAAAGCTTCAGGCTGATATTGTTGCGAAGCGGTTCGAGTGATGAAAAGTCGCAGTCAAAGGCGTAGAGACGCTGCAGTTTTTTGAGATGCCGCAAAGGTTCAAGATCTTCAACCGGTGACTCATCGCAGCGGAGCTGTTGAAGCTTTTCAAGGATACGGACAGGTAAAAGATTATGAATTCTTCTGTTGTCGCAGCGGAGGTGCGTGGTTTCAAAAAAGGCAAGAAGCTCCTGGTCAGATGGCTCGCGGAGCACTTTCAGCGTTGCTTTAACCGCATCTTTCCAGTCTAAGGTGAGGGTGTTCCACCATTTTTTTCTTGCTGCGCTCTCTTGCAGCAGCTCTGAGCGGGAAACATTGCTCAAGTAGGCAAGTTCATCGGCCTCGTTGAAAACATGGTGGCGCGTATTCCGGGAACTCTGTTGGCCGGCAGTGTGGGATGCACTGCTCTCTCCGGTGAAATTGAGATTACTGGTGAGGCATCGGGCATACCATTCAGCTTTTTTCTCTTCCAGGTTCTGATGATGCAGCTCCGGCGATTGCTGGTCGAGAGAGGAAATCTCTTCAAAAATATCGTTTCCACACCTGGGGCATATCGCATTGTCCAGGGTAAGTGGATAGCCGCAGATCGGGCACTTATTGTAGGTATGTTGCTCCAAAATTGTAACAGTTATTAATATTTGAGTGCACTATGGAGAGTATGTTGAATCGCTACAGGATATATTCCTCGAAGCTCTTCTTCGTAAAGTAATTTTTAAACATGAATTCCAACCCCTTAGCTCTGCTGCGGGGTAGTTGATCGAATAATATAAAAAAAATTGTCAGGGCAAGAACGTTGACACAATATTTTAAGAGATCATTTTCTCCGTCAGAAATGTGCTATTTTCAGCAGAGGATGTTGTGCTGTTGAACTGTTGATCTGTTGATCTTTTTCTGCACTCTTCCATTTCGTTAACGCTCATTGGATAATCTATTTATCTTTATGGATTTTATACATTTACATGCCCATACGCACTACTCGATGCAGAGCAGTCCGATTTTTCCGGATGAGTTATTTGCAGCAGCAGTCAAGTTTGGCATGAAAAGTATTGCGGTCACCGACTATTGCGCCATGTTCAATATGCCGGAGCTTTTCAGTGAGGCTAAAAGTGCCGGCATCAGGCTGATTATCGGCAGCGAGCTTCTGCTGCTTGAAGCTGATGCCCATCAGGGTCGGCGTCAGCCTCTCTCTCCATCACTGGTTCTGCTTGTCAAGAATGAGCTGGGTTACAAAAATCTTTGTGTTCTCTTGTCAAGGGCGGCAAAAGAGGGTTTTGTCAATGGCATGCCCCATATCGAGAGCCGCCTCCTGGAGAGCTGCCATGATGGTCTGATATGTCTTTCATCTTACTCTTCAGGCAGAATCGGCAGAGCGTTGCTTGCAGGTGCCATTGATGAGGCTGAAACTTTTACAGCCTGGTACCAGGAAATTTTTGGCGACAACTTTTATCTGGAGCTTCAGCGTCATGCGACACCCTTTGATGAACAGCTTTATCAGCAGACCATTGCTCTGGCTGAAAAATTTTCGGTGGAGCTGGTTGCTACCAATAATGTTCACTATCTCGAACGGAAGGATGCTGGCTGTTACAGGGCCATGGTGGCAAACCGGACCAAGGAGAAGCTCTCCAGCCAGAATCTGCTTGCGCTTGAGGGGAGTGACCATTATCTGAAATCCTCGAAGGAGATGAGCGCACTCTTCAGTGATGAGCATAGAGAGTTGACCAATACGGTTCTGATTTCGGAAAAATGCTCTTACCAATTTGGTGACAAGGTGCCTGTGCTGCCGCATTTTCCTCTTCCGGAGGGGTTTGATAATGAGGCGGAATATCTTCGTCATCTCACCCGGGAGGGGGCAAAGGAGAAGTATGCTGATGCCGCACTCAATGGAATCACTCCCGATGAGGTGAGTGCTCGAATTGAGCTTGAACTTGGGGTGATTGAGAAGATGGGCTTCAGCTCTTATTTTCTCATTGTCAGTGATCTTATTGCCGCCTCCCGGCGTCTTGGCTATTCAGTTGGCCCGGGTCGGGGATCCGCAGCGGGGAGTATTGTCGCCTATCTTACCGGAATCACCAGGATTGATCCGCTGAAGTACAAGCTGCTTTTTGAGCGTTTTTTAAATCCGGAGCGCTCCTCAATGCCCGATATTGATATTGATTTTACCCCTGTTGGCAAGCAGAAGGTGCTCGAGTATACGGTTGAAAAGTATGGTACCGGGAGTGTTGCAAAGGTTATTGCCATCGGTACCTTTGGCGCTAAAGCGGCTATTCGTGATGCGGGTCGGGTGCTTGAGGTGCCGCTTGTTCTGGTGGATAAACTTGCGAAACTGGTGCCTGTGAAACCCGGCATAACCCTTGAAAAAGCACTTTTTGAATCCAGAGAGCTGAAGCAGCTCGCCGAAAGCACCCCTGAGCTTCGGGAGCTGATGGTCTCTGCCCGTGCGCTTGAGGGGCGGGCACGCAACGTCTCCATGCATGCCGGGGCGGTGGTTATTACCGATGGGCCGCTGGAGGAGCAGGTTCCGCTCTATGTCTCCAACAAGATTGAGACTGAGGTGCGCATGTTTGCCGATGAGTTTGATCTTGATGCGCCGGAGCATGTGAGGGGAAAAGCCTCGGATGGCAGTGAAGAGAAGCAGGTTGTTACCCAGTTTGACAAGAACTGGATTGAGACCTCCGGGCTGCTCAAGATCGATTATCTTGGCCTTGAGACGCTTGCTGTTATTGATGAGACACTGAAGATGATCAAGCGACGCCACAATCTTGATATTGAGCTTGAGAAGGTGCCTATGACCGACCGCAAGACCTTCAAGATTTTTCAGGAGGGGAAGATGGCCGGTATTTTCCAGTTTGAGTCATCCGGGATGCAGAGTTATATGACCCGCTTGCAGCCCACCCAGATTGGCGACATCATTGCCATGAGTGCCCTCTACCGTCCGGGCGCTCTCAATGCACGGATTGATGAACGGCGTAATGCTGTAGATCTCTTTGTTGATCGCAAGCATGGCCGTGAGTCAATTGATTATATGCACCCGATGCTTGAGGGTATTCTGAAGGAGACTTATGGCGTTATTGTCTATCAGGAGCAGGTGATGCAGATTTCGCAGGTGATGGGTGGCTTCTCTCTTGCCAAGGCGGATAATCTGCGCAAGGCGATGGGTAAAAAGAAGCCTGAAATTATGGAGAAGTACAAGGCCGATTTTGTGAAGGGGGCGGTTGAACAGGGGGTGCATGATACGCTTGCCACCAGGGTTTTTGAGTTGATGGCCGAGTTTGCCGGGTATGGTTTTAACAAAAGCCACTCTGCGGCTTATGGGGTGCTTGCCTACTGGACAGGCTACCTCAAGGCTCATTATCCGATAGAGTTTGTGACGGCGGTACTGAACAGTGAAATCGGTGATATTGAACGGATGAAGCATTTGACTGATGAGGCAAAGAGTTTTGGTATAGCAACACTTCCTCCGTCGATCAACAAGAGTGATGCGCTCTTTTCGGTGGAGGATGCTGACGGGCGTTCATTCATCCGTGTCGGCCTCAGCGCCATCAAGCAGGTTGGGGGGGCGGCAAGAGCGGTTGTTACCTCAAGGATGCGACGAAAACGTGATTTTGTCAACCTTTTTGATCTGGCGGCCTCGGTCGATCTGCGGGTGATGAACCGCAAGGCACTGGAGTGCCTTATTCTTTCAGGAGCGTTTGATGAGCTTGACCGTCATCGCGCAAGGCTGCTTGCCAATGTTGACAAAGCCATCAAGTTCGGGCAGATGCAGAACCGTTCCGTGACGCTTGGGCAGTGTGGTTTCTTTTCTGCTGAGAATGGCGCTGGGGTTGAGGAGACGCACTATCCTGATATGGATCAGGCAGAGATGATGCCAGAGGCAGAAAAGCTCCTTCATGAAAAGAGGCTGGTTGGTTTTTACCTCAGCCGTCATCCTCTCTCACCCTATCGTCGAGACTGGCAGGCGTTTACAACGCTTCAGCTTCAGGCCAAGGAGGTTGTTGCCTCCAAGCAGTACAAGATTATCGGTGTTATTGTCTCTGTGAAACATCATCAGGACAAGAAGGGAAAGCAGATGCTTTTCGGGTGTATTGAAGATTTTACAGGAAAGGCTGATTTCACCGTTTTTGCCAGTCTTTACGAACAGTATGGCCATCTGATCAAGCCAGAGGAGGTGCTGATGCTGGTTGCTGAAGGAGAGGTGAGCGGCGGGATGCTCAAGCTGCTTGTCAGGGAGGTGGTACCGATCAAAAAGGTGAGGCATACCCTTGTTAAAAAAATTATTCTCAAGATCGACGCAGATGATCAGATGCAGTTGGAAAAACTTGAAAAGGTCAAGAAAATTTTTGATTTGGGAAAAGGAGGCACTCCGGTGGAGTTTGAGGTAAAAGCACAGTCTGGTGATAATATTGAAACAATTACTCTTTTTGCCCGCAGTACACCTGTTGATCCTTCGGAGAGTACTCTTGAAAAGCTTGAAGAGATTTTTGGCCCTGACAATGTCAGGATTTCTGGTTAGGCAGATTTGTTTAACAATAATTTTATTACTTTCTTGACAGGTTGGCTGTGATTAGATGTCGGTACTGTCAATTAATTCTAAACTGGTAGAGGACTAACAATGAGTGGAAAATATCTTGCGGCTACAGACCTGAATTTCAAGGCAGAGATTCTTGATTCAGATAAAGTCGCGCTGGTGGATTTCTGGGCAACTTGGTGTGGCCCCTGTATGATGCTTGGCCCTGTCATAGAAGAGCTTGCCGGGGATTATGAAGGCAAGGCGATTATTGCCAAGCTCAATGTTGACGAGAACCCGAACACTGCGGCGCAGTATGGTATCAGGAGCATTCCATCTCTGCTTATCTTCAAGAATGGTCAGGTTGTTGATCAGATGCTGGGTGCCATGCCGAAAAATATGATTGCAAAAAAAATTGATGAGTATCTTGGTTGAGGGAGCACCATAGCTGTGAAGCCAGTTATCCTTTCTTTTTTGAGAAGGGTTGGCTGGTTTCTCTTCATTTCAATTTTATCTGGCAGGAAGCATCATGGAGAGTAATGTACACGATCTGATTATTATGGGTACCGGCCCCGCAGGCTATACCGCAGCTATCTACTCGGGGCGCGCAAACTTCAAGCCTCTCCTTATTGAGGGGTTTCAGCCGGGTGGCCAGCTTATGATTACCACTGAGATAGAGAATTTTCCCGGCTTTCCTGAGGGTATTCGAGGCCCGGAGCTGATGGCCAAAATGCGCGATCAGGCGGCCAAGTTTGGCGCTGAGTTTGTTGGAGGAAGTGTTACTGACGTTGATCTCTCAAGGAGCCCCTTCTGTATTATGCTTGAGGATGGCCGTGAATTTTTGACGCACACGCTTATCGTTGCCACGGGAGCCAATGCCAAATGGCTTGGTATCGACTCGGAAAACCGCTATCGTGGCAAGGGTGTCTCTGCCTGCGCTACCTGTGATGGTTTTTTCTTCCGTGACTCAAAGGTTTTTGTTGTTGGGGGTGGTGATACTGCCATGGAGGAGGCGCTTTTTCTGACAAAATTTGCCTCTGAAGTGGTGCTTGTTCATCGGCGAGAAGCGTTCAGGGCATCAAAAATCATGACTCTCCGTACCAAAAGAAATCCAAAAATCAGCATGATGCTCAATGAGGTTGTTGATGAGATTCTTGGTGATGGGCAGAAGGTTACTGCAATCCGGTTGAAAAATGTTGTGACGGGCCAGTTTTCAGAGCATTCGTGTGATGGGGTTTTTCTTGCGATTGGCCATGCACCCAATTCTGGACTCTTCAAGGATCAGCTTGACCTTGATGATTATGGCTACATCAAAACGAAAAAATTCTCAACAGAGACGAATGTGCCTGGAGTATTTGCCTGTGGAGATGTACAGGATACTTCGTATCGGCAGGCCGTTACTGCTGTAGGAACGGGATGTATGGCCGCAGTTGATGCTGAACGGTTCCTTGAGTCAATACGGTAGGGAGCCATCGCCCTCATGGTAGTGGGGGGGGCGCACCCTTTTGCCGCAGGCTCACGAAGTAGTCGGCAAGCACTTTCCGGATGCCGTAAGCGAGCTCAAGCGCTTCGGCTTCGCTTTCTGTGAACCACTGGATCATCTGCCCTTCGTGCAGCACAATCTCATCGGGCTTAAAGTCCTCCTGTAGCATAAAGAGGTACTCTCTCCTGTCAGAAAATTCATAGATCCGGAACAGGGAGCACCCCTTAACATTGATCTCCATCTCTTCGAACATTTCGCGCACAATACACTCTTCAGCACTCTCGTTCTCTTCAAGGTGTCCACCAGGCAGATCCCATAAACCGGGATAGGGAATTGCAGGGATGTTGTCGCGGAGAAACAGCAGCACCTGATGAGAGCTGTTGAAAAAGATGATGCTGGCACCACGGTGCCTCATGCAGTTGTTCCCTCTTCTACTTCTCTTCTTGAAGATGGTAGCGCAGTCATATTTGGCGTTTTTTCTTGAGTCATCCCGACAAACAGCGAACCGACAGTAAAGGTTATGAGGCCAACTGCAGCTCCGGCCAAGGCATGAAGAGCGACAGGAAGTCCCACTACTGGCAACAGCAACACCGTTCCCGCAGGAAGTTCAGGAAGGTTTATGGATATTTGAGGCATTTGCAGGCTCTCTTCTTGTAGTGTCATAGTCAAGAATATATTGATGAAGTTCGTAAAGTGTGATTACAGATTACTCACGAAAAACGTTTCGTGAAGAATATAAGCATCTCCTTTCATTTTTTAATCTCTCAGGGCTGAATTCACGGTTGTTTGCGGTTTTCCGGTTGCTTGTGGTGATGTTTGTGAAGCTTTTTGTACAACCAGGTACCCTGTTGATTGTACAAAAAGCTTCATTCGTTGAGGCGACGTTACCGCATCTTTGCCGCCTGAAATCTCCCTGAAGGAGCTAATCATCATCTTCAGCTTCACCGTTTCGATGGCATCTGACACAGTTCTGGTAGTTACTGATTCGTCTGTGTTTCTGAGCCATACGAGCTTCGGTGTGTTCATGACAGTTATAGCATGTATATTTCTTGTAGTTTCCGGGATCGGTGTGACAGGTTTTGCAACTGGTTCTGTGATCCTGGTCAAGTCTGAAATATCGACTGTGGTCGAAGGTTGCGGGCTTCCAGCGGCTGGAGCTGTGACATGTTCCACAGGTAGCCTGTGACTGACGATGCAGGCTGTCATTGGGCTGGTCATCTTTATGGCAACTGATGCAGCTTTTTCCATTGGTGGCCGCCAGACTCTTGTGATTGAAGGTGGCCGGCTTCCATTTGCTCGTCTGGTGGCACTCGGCGCAGTTTGTCGAGACG